>MEYI01000049.1:4894-5048 GCA_001773975.1 Candidatus Azambacteria bacterium RBG_16_47_10 | reverse complement strand
GACCACATGGAAAGACGACTGGACAAAGAAACACGATGACGGCATGCGCCATCTTGCCGATGTGATCGACGTGGAGAAATTTGATGCGATCGCAGATATGTATGAGGCATACATCGCACGCATGCACACAGAAGGATACTACGATTACAACGAC
>MEYI01000049.1:4404-4850 GCA_001773975.1 Candidatus Azambacteria bacterium RBG_16_47_10 | reverse complement strand
CCGTCTGGATCTGCAGGAGCGATATCACTATATCCTTGTCGATGAATTTCAAGATACCAATGACGCGCAGATGCGTCTGCTTCGCCTACTCACAGACAATGATGTCCATGAAGGTCGTCCGAATATCATGGTCGTGGGCGATGATGACCAAGCGATCTATAAATTCCAGGGCGCTGAAATTTCAAACATTCTTGATTTCAGAAAAACATATCGTGAGCCGTCGCTTGTGGTGCTCAAACACAACTATCGTTCCACGCAGGCGATCCTCGATGTTGCGCGGCATGTCATAAAAAAGGGCTCGGCGCGTCTTGAAAATATTTCTGCGGAAATGCAGAAAGAACTTATCGCCGCGAATACAGAACTGAAGGAAGGCGCTATTTTGCATAAAGAATTTCCGTCGCGCGATACGCAATATCATTGGCTCGCGCAGGAAGTGAAAAAAGTTT
>MEYI01000049.1:2772-4388 GCA_001773975.1 Candidatus Azambacteria bacterium RBG_16_47_10 | reverse complement strand
AGATCGCTATCATCGCGCGCAAGCACAGCGACCTTGAAGCGCTTGTACCCTATTTTCATTCCGCACACGTGCCTGTGGCATACGAACGCCAGCAGAACGTATTGCGCGAACCGCACATTCTCCAGCTTATCGCGATGGCGCGTTATGTTGATTCGGTTATGAAAAAGAACGCTGATGCCGATGAGCTTTTGCCGGAAATTCTCAGTTTTCCGTTCTGGAACATTTCGCGCCAAACCGTGTGGGAGCTTTCCGTAACGGCATATAAAGAACGAAAACCGTGGCTTGCAGTGATGCGCGAATCAGGCGGACAGCTTACAGCTATCGCCGATTTTTTCACCGATCTTGGCGCCCGCGCGACATATCAGACAGCGGAAGAAATTCTCCATGAGCTGCTCGGTGGCGCAGAGCAGATAATGCCGGATGAAGATAATGATGAAACGGTGCCCGTACGTCACGATATGTTCAGTCCGTTCCGGTCGTATTATTTCGGCAAAAACAGTTTTGAAAAACAGCGCGTGCAGTATCTGCAATTTTTATCATCACTCCAGTCATTCGTCGGCGCATTGCGCGAATATCGCAGAGGCAAGCCGGTCATGGTTCGCGACATGCTTGCGTTCGTCGACATGCACGAGAAAAATAACGCGCAGATCAACAACACCAGTCCGTTCGTCAATGACGCGAATGCCATTCAACTCATGAGCGCGCATAAAGCAAAGGGGCTCGAATTTGAAACGGTTTTTGTCATTAACTGTCAGGAAGACGTGTGGGCCGATGCGGGCCGAGGAAGAAATGTTCCGCTTCCTGCAAATCTTCCTATCAGTCCCGCGGGCGATACGCTTGATGACCAGCTCCGTCTGTTCTATGTCGCTATCACGCGCGCAAAGCGCATGCTGTATCTCACCTCGTATCATCTTGATCAGCGCGGAAAAGAATCCTCAAAGCTCGGATTCTTGGCACCGGCAGAGGGTGCGCCACAGCTATTCTCGTCTGAATTTGTCACCATAGAAAATATGGGGGCAACGCCCGAGGATATCCTTATCACCCAGTGGAGTTCGCGCCATGCGGGGCCGTTCGTGCCCGATGAAAAAGCACTGCTCACTCCCCTGCTTGAAACATATCAGCTGAGCGTCACGCATGTGCAGAATTTCTTGAATATCGCAGACGGCGGCCCGCTCGCTTTTTTTGAAAAGAATCTGTTGCGCTTCCCTGAACCAAAGACCGCAAGCAGTGCGCTCGGCTCCGCCATGCACAATACGATCCAGCGCATATACAAACATCTTAAAAGCGAAGAAAAATTACCCGCGACAACGGACGTGCTCGCGTGGTTTGAAGAATTGCTTGTGCATGAACGGCTGAACAAAAAAGACTTTGCACTCATGCTCCCTCGCGGACAGGAAGCATTGGAATTATTCTACGAGCAGAAAAAAGACAGCTTCTCTGCGTCCGACATGATCGAATTTGATTTTAAAAATCAGGGGGTCATGGTCGGCGACGCGCATCTTACGGGTAAGATCGATAAGATCATCATGGCAGGCAGTGAAATAACCGTATCTGATCTTAAGACCGGCAGGCCGATAAAAAATTGGTCGCCCAGCGATCCGTACGACAAAATAAAG
>MEYI01000049.1:2369-2764 GCA_001773975.1 Candidatus Azambacteria bacterium RBG_16_47_10 | reverse complement strand
ATACCGCCATCAATTAGTGTTTTATAAATTACTAATAGAACACTCTCGCGAATTCGGCGGGAAATATACGATGAAACACGGCCTTGTCGAATTCATGGAACCGTTGAACGACCAGATCATCGATCTCTCTGTGACGATAGAAAAAGAGGAGGTCGAGCGCATGCAGGCGCTTATCGCGGTGATATATAAAAAAATAAAATCACTCGATTTCCCTGATGTCTCGCACTATTCGCAGGATCTTAAAGGCATCCTTGCATTCGAAGAAGATCTGTTACAATAGACCTGTTGCGTAATAATTTTCGTAGCGAAAATTTGATGTTTTGAGCGAGGCGAAGCGGAAATTTCGCAGGAATATACGGCGTATATTTCAAGAAATTTCCGCAAAGCCGTAGCCA
>MEYI01000049.1:0-2293 GCA_001773975.1 Candidatus Azambacteria bacterium RBG_16_47_10 | reverse complement strand
TTATCCGCCTTTTTCTCCGCGACCGAAACGGCGTTTTTCAGTTTGCATCAAAGCAGGATACGGATAATGAAACAAAAAAAACGGAAGAATGCCGCCATTATTCAAAAACTGAAATCGCAGCCGCAACGTCTTCTTATAACTATTCTTATCGGCAATAATGCGGTAAATCTTTTTACCGCCGCATACGCAACCGTGATCGCGGGACGGTTTTTTGGTTCCGCTGCGCTTGGTGTCGCAACGGGCGCAGCAACATTTTTCATACTCGTATTTGGAGAAATAATCCCAAAATCGTTTGCATATAGCCATAATGAAAAGATAGCGGTCATGTTCGCGTTGCCGATATATATTTTGAATGTTGTTTTTTCCCCTATTTCATTTTTTCTTCTCAAGTTAAACGCTTTCATGAATACAGTGTTCGCCATAAAGCAAACCCACGGCATCACTGAAGAAGAGATCATGGTCATGGCGCGTATGGGCGTGGAAAGCGGCGCGATAGAATACCGGGAGCATGAAATGATAGAAAACATCTTTAAATTCGATGATGTTTCCGTCGGAGACATCATGACTCCTCGCTACAAAGTGGAAATGGTAAACGGCGAAGTTCCCGTGGAACAAGTCGCTCATTTCATTTCACATTCAGGATTTTCACGTTTTCCCGTATATGAAGATAATAATACAGACAAGGTCATCGGCTATATTCATGTTAATGCGATTATGAAGGCGCTCAATTCTGATGAGCGCGATCGACCTGTAAAAGAATTCATATCTCCTGTTGCTTCCGTGCCCGAGGCGATGAAGATCGAGCGAATTTTTCGTCTTATGAATAAAAATAATGTGCACATGTATCTTGTGCACAGCGACAAAGATCACAATACCATTATCGGCCTGGTGACCATGGAAGACATCTTAGAGCAGATCGTCGGCGAAATAGAAGATGAAACGGATAAATGATCTGAGAGGTTTTGTCGCTGATGAGTTGCGATAACTAAAAAGGACACCGTGTTATGGTGTCCTTTTTTGAGGAAATCGGATCATTTCCTCCGTTACTTCAGGTATTTCTCGTAAGAAATAGTTTGTTTTGTGCCTATGGCTTTTTTTGTACGCAACCCGTTTGAATGCCTCAACGAGAAGAATATATCCGTCTTTGTTCACCGCGGGAATGGAATAACACAACCCTAATTTTTCCCGGGCTTTCCAAACAGAATCAACATCACTGATGATACCGACCACTTCAAGAAAACATTCATTGTGTTGCCGTGTAATGTTTTTCAGATCTTCTTTGTGGCACTGCGCGCGTTCCTTGTATACAAGAAAGACCATGCACCCTCCTATTTTTGATTGTTAAAGAGATGCTTTTATTTTGCATTAGGTATATCACAAGCCTCGTTGCATTTCAAGTCAGGTAAGAAAAAACCCTCCGCGGTATTTTGCGGAGGGTTTTTTATTTCTGCTCTTTAGTAGACGATGCGTTTTACTTTGCCTACAGTGTGCAACAGCTCGTTATTGCTGAACTTCGGCCGGGTTACGTCTTCCCATACATTGGAAGAAAGACTCGTGTCCCACGGACAGACCGATCGTCTCCAATTGAGATTGGGAGAGAGCTCATTTGTTACCGGATCACGGCGAGTATAATGGACGATCTGACAGTTGTGCATCCTGTCATGAGGGTGCTTAGACATGTCGAGCGTGTTGTACACATCCTGAGACATACGCTCAAGACGGATGCGGAATCCCCACATGATCTCGCCGTGACAAACGATGATAACGTTTTTATCGGAGCACTCCCTGTGCAAAGTCTGTATGACTCTGTCGATCCGGAGGCATGCCTGAGTCATGGATTCGCCATTCGGAGGGATCCAGAAAAGCGGTTCTCGTTTTTTAACGCGCATGGACTCAGCGAATCGCGTTTTTCTTTCTTGATGAGTAATGCTATCAAGGTCGCCCCACTCTCTTTCCCGGAGATAGAACTCCCGGCGCCACGTTGCATTCTGGAGATTCAATAGTCCGGCGGTCTCCATCGCTCGCGTGTACTCCGACGTATAGTGCTGATCAAATGGCGCGGGGAATTCCCCCTTAAGCCAATTACCAGCATCTATCGCCTGTATCACTCCCTTATCTGTCAGGCGCCACAGCGAACTGTGTCTTTCTTTGAACTCCAGAGGAATGTCCTCTGTTTTCATTTCCTTTACGACATTCCCCTCCGACTCCCCGTGCCTTACCAGAACAAGATTGATCGGCATTGCCATAATACTACCCTCCTTTGCTTCAATGTTTTTTATTTCACAATACGCAA
>MEYI01000048.1:6663-11354 GCA_001773975.1 Candidatus Azambacteria bacterium RBG_16_47_10 | reverse complement strand
CAATAAAGATAAGGGATATGAATGTAGCCATTAATTCCAGTATACCACCGCAAAAACAGCTCAGCAAACGAAAAAAGACCAACGCATATTAGCGTTGGTCCATTTTTTGTTGCGCCCGCTAGCCGCGGGCAAGCTCTACAAATTCCCTTTCTCGGGCGCACTTGTCGCAAGGCGCCTCCGTAAACGTACTCCTCTTCTGCCAAGGCAGAAGTTTAGAAAAGTTTCCCCATTTTCCGTTTTTAAAAATCCTGCCGTGCCACGAACATCCCTGCCCTTCTCTGTTTTCTGACATGTAAATCCTCCTGTGGGGTTTAATAAAATAATTATATACCGAAGTACGGAAAAGTCAATAGCAAAAGGTAATGTGTATACTCATAGTGCCCTTTTGCAATCTTCGGAAGTCGGACTTCGGGAGATCTAAAACTTAATTTGAAATCTAGTACCCTCCTCTTTCTGTAACTGTAGCGTAACAGGTCGTGCTTGTCTCAACATAGCCACATACTTTATTAGAACCAAAAAACCCCTCATACCAGCATTGTTGCCCTGTTGAAACAGAGGTACAAGATTCCACCGGCAAATCAGCAAACGCATGCCCTCCGGTTTCACATGTCGTTGTTCCATACTTAGGCTCCCATCCCTCCGGAGCACTTTTTGTATCTTCACAATGCACGCTCGTTGTCGTTGTCCAGTTTGTTGGATAGAGCGTCCATCCCGCAGGAAGACTGGAAAAACGACAAATATTTTTTCCGTCATCTATGTTGAACACCTGACCTCCCGCCGCAGTACAATCCTTAAAAGTATGAATGGCACGCATCAAAAGCGCTGCAGCGGAATCTTGCGTTGTCCCATCAGGGAACATAAAACCACCAAAAGAAGATTTGATCTTGCCATTCACATCAAGCTTTTCCGTTGAGCTTAATGTGCCGATGCCGACGTTTCCGGAAATAATTGCATTTCCCTCAACGGTAAGTTTTTCTGTCGGATTTGAAACCCCGATCCCCACATTCCCCCCGAAATAATTGATCCCTCCTGATGAATAGATGGCATAGCCGGTGGTGTTGCCTTGTTCTGCGGAAATTGCGGCATTTGCCGAGTTTGCAAACGCAAAGATCGCATCTCCGGTAGAGCCTGTCTTGGTTGTGTCTTTTGGATTATTCACCACCAACTGGGCGCCGATCGAAGAAGCATTGCTATTGATCACGGCATGGCCTGCAAGGTTCAAGGAAATAAGAGATGATGCGGGGTCAATGACATATGTGGGATCCTGGCGGTCGTAGAAACCGTCTGCGGTGATACTGGCACGTTTTGTTTGCGAGGTGGTGCCGAGATTCATGGGGCGGAAGTCTTCTTCAAGACATGGGTAGGTACAACCGGTGATGCCGTAGTTTGGCGGAGCGTTCGGGGCATCTACCCATGCGGCGGAAACAATGCCGGTAAGGGTGAAGACGGAAAAGATGACCGCGGCAACGAGGAAGGAGGGGCAGGGTTTATGATTTTTTAAAAAAGATTGCATGTCTTTGGGGTTATTATATCACCTTTTTTTTCTACGCTTATTATTATATCATTATGGTCTTTATTCTTACAGCGCCGATACGCTTTATTACGGGGACACCGTTTTCAAATGCAATAAGCGTTGATGGCTTTCCCCCGCGCTTGCCGCCATCGCTATAAAAATCAACATGTTCGCCGAAATACCGCAATGCATCCCCGATCGTTTGCGCGGGCAGCATGCCTTCTCTATTCGCGCTTGGCGCAACCAACGGTCCTGTTTTCTTTAACAGCGTCCGGAGCACAACATCAGCGGGAACGCGAAACGCAAGCATGTTCGTGCCGCGATGCAGATAGGTAAATCGTTTATGTGCGCACGAAAGGAGAACACTCACCTTCCCCGGCCATATGCCGGCAAGTGTTTTTTTCTCCTTACTGTTAAGCACGATATCAAACAATGCGAGATCGCTGATTGAATGAATGAGAATAATCAGCGGTTTTTTCAAATCGCGCTTTCGCACCTTATATATGCGCGCCACCGCTTTTTTTGATAGTGCACTACCCACGACCCCGTACAAGGTATCTGTCGGCAATACTCCGATGCCGGCGCGCTTGAGCGTAGATACGATCTCTTTTTGAGAAATTTCTTCCATGTATTCATTGTACGCATATGTATACAAAAGAAAAAGGGTCGGCACGTAAAAACGTGTCGACCCTTTTGTGATGGGGTCATATGATGACCTCATCGATGAGACCTGCTTCTTTGGCTCCCGACGCGGAAAAAGTTATGCCTTTGTGACATTTCTCCGCGATTTCTTTTATACTCTTCGCCGATCGCTCAGCAAAGATGGCGTAGATCTTTTGCTGTATTTTTTTCCGCTGCTCGAGCGCCGCAACGATGCCCTTTTCCATATCCCAGACTGTTCCTTGCACGGTCACATTCATGTCATGAATAGTGATGTGCGCATTGGAATATGCTTTTCTGACACGGCATCCCTGCAGAACGACCGCAGCCATGGAATGGGCAGCGTGATCGACAACGCCAACCACATCTCCCGCATTCCTCAGAAAATGATAAAGCTCCAGAGCCGGTAGAACGTCTCCTCCCTCGCTGTTGATATACAGGACGATGGAAGTATCGGTGCCTTGCGCTTTACGCATTGCGCCAATGATTTGCCGCATACATTTGGTGGTAATTCTCCCCACTAAATGTATGTCCTGTGTTTCTTTTAAAAGAACTCTTTTTTCCACAGCACCCTCCTTGCTCTCGTATTTTTTATGTGGTAATATATATTACGTTATTATTATATTTGTGTCAAGGGAATATTGGAAGAAGGTCGGATCCTTTTCTCTGTAACACTGTAATAAATATTAAGCATCATTTATCTATGGAACATATACCATCACAAGAGGAAATAAATAATGCGGAGGAAACAATGACTGAAGAGCAGCGGGAAGCAAGTGAA
The DNA here is from genome assembly GCA_001773975.1 of Candidatus Azambacteria bacterium RBG_16_47_10. GTDB lineage: Bacteria > Patescibacteriota > Minisyncoccia > GWC2-36-17 > WO2-46-25 > MEYI01. The sequence continues at coordinate 8,400 of MEYI01000048.1, read as the reverse complement.
GCAAGAGAAGAGGCGCGCAAAGAACTTTCAAATATAGAAAAGCGCGTGGGAGAACTTGAAATTACCGAAACAGGAGAAGTAAAGGTGCGGGCAGACGAGCAAAAATAACAATAGAGCATCTTACAAAACACCGCCCTTATCGGGCGGTGTTTTGTATTACTGTACTTTTATTGCGGTTCAGCATACTGCACGTCTCCACTCCCCATGAGCTCCAATAAAATATCGTGCGGAATAGGAATTGATCCGCGCACCGGGCTTACACCGGGATACCGCCACGCGGTAATGATGCGGAGCTTCGGTTTTTTTGTTTTTAAAACAGCTTTGAGCGGCTGATACATCACCCACACCTCTTTTTTGTGAACGCCTCCCGTCGGCTGCATCACTGCGATCGTATTGGGAGCAACGCCTTCTTCAATGCGTTTTGGAGAATTAATAACGCGACGCACAAGCCCCTCAGAAATGCCGTAGTACATCATTTTCTGAACGACATGCATCGTCCAGGAGTACCTATCGTCATCCTTCGGGGCTTTAAATCGCATTTATTAGTTTGCGAGCGCGGCATCAATGATGCCTTTCACTTGTTCGAGAGGCAATGCGCCCGGGATAACGGACTTCTTGCCTGATTTCGTAATGACAACACTGTATGGAGTTCCCTGTGCGCCTGCCGCCATAGCATCCTGCACGCTCGCCTGGATCGCCGCGGCGTATTTGCCGCTATCAAGACATGCTGAGAATTTTGCCTTATCAAGTCCTACGTATGCCGCGATCTTCGGCAATTCTGCAAGATCAAGACCATTGTTTGCCGGAGTCACTTCCATCAACCGATCGGTATATGCCCAGAATTTTTCATTGCCGCCAAGCTCTGCTGCGCATTCGGTCGCTTCTGCTTCCTTACGTGCTTTTGAGTGCAATTGATCTAGTGGGAAATGACGATATACCCACGCCACTTTTCCGGTATACGACGCGACCACCTGCTGCATCGTGCTATGGAATCGCTTGCAAAATGGACATTCGAGATCGGAGTATTCAACAACGATCGCGTCCGCGGTTGCCACATCGCCCAACACATGATCCGAAGCGGAAATCGGTTTAACGACAATCTCCTTTTGTTCCGGAGTACCGGCTGTCGGCTGTCCGGCAACAGGAGCGTTTACTTTCGGCGTTTGCTTGCTATTTTCAGCACCGCCGTAGAAAATAGCGAGTGCTACGATAATACCCGCCGCGATGATCGCTACAGGCACTGACCATTGATTCCCCGATGTTTTTTGCGCTGATGCGCCGCCGGATGTTTCGGGAACATCCGGTGATTTCATCTCTTCGTTTTCCATAGATGATATTATTTATTATTATTGTGTAAATGCAGCAAATGCGTCCACTAACCCATATCCGTAGACATCGTCTCTTCCTATTGCGCCCAGATCAACGGATGTGTCTTGCAATTTTATCTTCACTTCATTCGGATCCCACGCGCCGTTGCAGTTGATATCATATACGCTCACGCATGCGCCATCGCCGTCAAATGCGGTATCGGTCTGCCTATCACGCACTAATGCCGCCGCTGCCGCAACGTGCGGTGCCGCCATAGACGTTCCACTCATATATGCGTACTTTGTTCCTTTGTATGTAGAATAAATGCTCACGCCCGGAGCCGCAAGCGACACTTCCGGACCCTGTGATGACCAATACGGAGCGGTATCAAGAAAATCAGTTGCGGCAACTGCGATCGTCTCAGGATAT
>MEYI01000048.1:1325-6627 GCA_001773975.1 Candidatus Azambacteria bacterium RBG_16_47_10 | reverse complement strand
GCCGCCGCAACCACAACGATCCCCGCCTTGTATGCGCGGATGACCGCATCGTGAAGCGACTGAACATTTGCATCAGTACCCAAGCTCATATTAATCACCTGCATATTGTTTGTGATCGCCCAATCAATGCCGTTGATCACATCGGAAAGATACCCGGAACCTCGGCGATCAAGAACCTTGATCGCATACATATGTGCTGAAGGCGCGCCCCCGACAACGCCGATCGTGTTATTTGTCGCAGCCACAATACCGGCGACATGCGACCCATGGCCGTTATCATCATTCCAATATGACGTATAATTAACTTCGCTTACTCCTCCTTTGATATTTCCGACGAGATCAGGGTGTGTTGCGCTGATACCGGTATCAATGACACCGATGCGCACACCATTCCCGCTTTCCCCGAGCTCCCACACGTGATCAGCATCGATCCGGTCGATCCCCCACGGCATGACCTGTGTTGGGGTTGATGTTCCCGGTTTTTTCGATCCTAACGTTTCTAGAAGATCAAGCGCCTCCACTACGATATCATCTTCAACGCGCGCCACTTTTGCATTTTTTGCCAACCGCACTTCCGCAGCGAGATCGGCATTCACCACAAGCAGATTGTCATTGCGCAGCCATTTTACGCGTGATGCTCGCGCGTTCGCAACGATCCGAGCCTTTTCTGCATCAGAAACGCCATCCTTAAAAACCACTATTTTTCTGTGGGAAATAGTGGGATCTTCGGCCTCGGCAAATGCAAACCCGAACGTGCCGATTGAAAATGCCGCTATAAGAAAAACGCTTACACCGCTCGATACTAGTCGTTTCATATGGTCTTTTTCGCCGCTATCAGTTAATGATTTGAGTCGATATAATACAAAAAAACAAGCAAAACGTCAACGATCACTTACTTGATTGCTAAAAGTTCAGCGATCCGTTTCTGATCGAATCCGATGATCATTTCCCCGTCGATCGCAATAACAGGAACTCCCATTTGTCCTGATTTTTCGATCATTTCTTCCTGTGCATCCATATCCATGGTCACGTCCTTTTCCTCATACATTACATTATGCTCTTTGAAATAATCTTTTGCCATTTTGCAATACACGCATGTCGGCGTGCTATACACAACAACTTTTGCCATAAAAATTAAGATTAGTAATAGATATATCCGTGCCTTCTATATTACCTCACCCCTCCCCCAGCGTCAACGCGCACTATCCCCCTGTTTTTTCTGTAAAAACTCTTCCGTGCGCCTAATCTCGTCCTCGACGCTTTTGATCGACTGATCCAGTCGCTCCTCTGTATCTGTGCTGATATCACCATTGGGAAATAACGTGCTCGCATCTTTTTTCTCATCAAACACCTCCGTCGCACGCACCGTATCGCTCATCGAATTATTTTCACGCGAAGAAAACACCTCCGTTAATTCTCCAAGGCGATCATATGAGAAAAAGACAACGATCGCTACACATGCGGCGATAATGAAAAAAATACGCATGCGTTATTCGATGCCGAGTTTCTGCTTCACTTTTTCCACGACATCATCGATCTTCCAATCCGATTTTACCAAATAATCAAAGACACCGGTCTTCATCGCCTCTACGATCTCTTTATTATCCACCAAATTCGTCAGCAAGATCACATGGGCATCTTTTCCCCATACATCTTCGCGTAATTTCGTAAGCATGGTCATGCCATCCATGACGGGCATAACAATATCAAGCAATATGACACCCGGGTGCTCGCGGAGCGCCACCTCAAGTCCTTCCTGTCCATTTTTTGCCGACAGCACAGAAATCCCCTCTCGAGAAAAATGATCGCCAAGCGCGCGCTGGAGCGAAGGCTCATCTTCAACGATAAGAACGGTTTTTTTTATTTGATCCATATCTTTACAGTTAATTATTTGTTGGTTGTTCTAAAAATTCTCTGATGTCCTTTGCGATATCTTCCAGGCGCATATCCGCTTTCACATAATATTTCGCCACTCCCAGCTCAAGATACGAATATTTATGTTCTGCGCTTGCGGTGTTCGTTACGGCAAATACCGGGATATGCTTCCACTCATCGCTCTTTTTTACCTCCATGAGAAAATCCAATCCTGATTCACTGACAGACAGGTAATGATCGAGCCATACGGCATCGATGCGCGGGATATCGCGCAGCATGTTCAGTCCTTGTTTCGGGCTGACCGCCGTCACCACATCAAACCCGCTTAATTCGAGCTTTATCTTGATCGCCTCAAGCAGTGGCCGCTCATCCTCTATGACCAAAACTGTCTTTTTTTCATGTTCATTCATATGCTTTGTGTTTATTGTATTGGTATTGTGATAAAGAACGATGTTCCTTTTTTCTCTTCGGAAACAAACCGGATCTCCCCCTTCAGTTGTTTAACAACAAGCATTACCAGATACAGCCCCAACCCGGTTCCCTCCGTATCCTTACCTACTATGTTATCGGCCCGGAAGAGTTTTGTAAATATTTTGTCGTACTGATGCTTCGGAATACCATACCCGGTATCGGAAACCTCAATATATACGCGGTCATTTCCTTCCCTCCTGACTCGCACCATAATGCGCCCCTCGGGTGGTGTATATTTCAGCGCATTAGAGATCAAATTCTGAAATATGATGTGAATCATTTTTTGATCGACTTTGAGTACGGGAACATCGGGGGCGCACTCTTTTTCGATATTCATTTTCTTCTCCTTGATCATCGGCTCAAACTCTTTCAATGTCAGATCCAGCTCACCCCCAAGATCAACCGCTTTAATATCCATCGCAAATGTTCCCATTTCTATCCGGGAAACATCCAACAATGCGTTGACCAACCCCACCATGCGCTGATTTCCCCGGTAGATCTCCTCCAGATATGATTTTTGATCAGGGGTGATCTTTCCGACATCTTCGGCAAGCAGCATTTCCGTATACCAATTAACGGTCGAGAGCGGTGTCCGCAGTTGATGCGATGCAAGCGACACGAATTCCGTTTTCGCCCGATCGACCTCTTTCTCTTTCGTCACATCATCAAACACCATCACCACGAAATTAGGGGCTCCCGTTTCATCGGCCACCGGCACCGCTGACATATGCAGCGCGACCATATTTCCCGGCTTCCCGACGCATAAATCATTTTTTGTCGCGCCATGCGTCGTATGAAGCGCGATGCTCATGGGTAATTCTTCAAACGGATATTCTTCTCCTTTCTCATTTTTTATTCTCGTCCACTTTTGAACATCGTCCTTAAATCCTTCACCGAGCAGCTCGATACCACGATGGTTCAGCACCATCACTTCGCCGTCCGCGGCGCGCATCATCAGCACTCCCACCGGCAGATTTTCAAGCAACACGGTTAGCTTTCTTTTTTCTTCCATTGCCACCTGTTGACGATCCTCAAGTGATGCGGTCATCGCATTGAACGCATGCCCGAGATCCTCGATCTCATCCCGTGTTCGCGCAACCACTGCACGATGGCGTAAATTACCCCTCCCCGTTATCTCCGCGCTTTCTCGCAATGCTTTAATAGGTTTCGTGAATAATCGAGATATAAAAAATGAAAGAAGACCGATAAGAACGACAAGCGCCGCGACCGTACTGTAAAAACGTATTTGCAGCTTTTGCACCGGCATAAGCGCCTCCTGCTTATCAATATCCACAATAAGCACCAACCCCTCTTCCTCCAAGCACATTGATGCACCAAACACCTGTGCACCGGAATGATCCGTATACTCACCCAGAATCTCTTTTTTATTATCAAGACATTCTTGTACCGGCAAGGTGCGCACATTTACATTATGTATGGGATCGACTTTCTTTTTTACAGGACTCAAAATGACGTTCCTATCTTGATTCACGATATACACATGAAGCGTTTCAAGATTCTCACCGATGATCGATTCCAATTCAATATTTTGCCGCGTAATGAAGTTTTCCGAAAGAATATCTTCCAACTTATAAGAATCAAAAACATTCACGATGATGCCGAGAAATTCATGAGTATCTTTATCGGTGATCGGCACCGCGACCACAAAAGGAGAAACAATGCCGAAATGAACATCTCCCGGGTCGGTACGCACGAGTGTCGCGCCCACCCTCCCTTCTTTAAAATATACATCCTTGGATTCATTTTTACCGATCTCTTGCACATCGGTCGATGCGATCACGGTGCCGTTCTCGTCCAATATCGAAATACCCCTAATCTTCTCATCTAACGGCTTCTTGTTCACTAAAAGATGCCTGCTCAACGCATCCCGAGCATCAGAAGAACCGGTGGTAATGAGCCGCTTTGTTTCGTCGCGTATATATCCGTCTGAAGAAAAATCATGCGTCCGCGCGATAATATCCTTAAAATACTCGAGCACGCGCACCTCTTTTGACTCCGCCAACAATACAAGTGTATTAAAAATCTCTTTTTCCAGAACTGCCTGCTCGTTGCGCACATACAAAAAGCCAAACACCGCCATAGGGAGCAAGCCCGCGAAAAGCAGTAAAAAAGAAAGCTTCGTGCTGATCTTCATGCGAAAGGGGAAATCAAGAAATCTGCTCTTTTTCCCGGTGCTTACTTTCTTCGACTCCTCCCCTCCTTCACGGGCAGATCCGCGAAATTGATCGGCGAGCCGCTTGATCAATAAACCAAATCCTCCGATAACAAACACCCATAGAAGTATCAGGACGATAGCGTTAAAGGATCCCAATTCATTCACTTTCGTTTGACCTGAATCTATGCCCAATACCATGTGCATGAGGTCGATGTCTTGCGAGGGAATCACCGCAGAAATATCACAGGCGGACAATTTTTTCCCCATGTCGATATGCATTTGATCCTCCCATTCCTTTCCTCTCGCCTGCTCTATCGCCTCGTTTATTTCCGCATGGGACGACCCCGCTATCTGACCCATGAAATATTCACCCAACACAGTGAAATCATTTTGAGATAACTCGGCGCAACTTATTTTTTTTAACCGCAATTTTTCCCACACGATCTTCCCTTCGGCTTCCTCTTGAGCGACCTGGTTATCTTGAGCTCTGGCATTATCAACCGCACCAGTAACAAAAAACAGTGAAAACCCGATGAGAAACGCGGCTGCTAAAAAAGTAAATGGTTTTTCACGTAGTGTCTTCATATTTTCAACCGGCAAAATGCACACTCATTATCAGCTCTAAGTCGCCGAATACAATGTATTATATACATATATTTTACCACACCGTGATAAAACAAAAAACAACACAAAATGTGTAATCAATGCAGAGTATTAATGCAATTGCGCGTTAAGCAAATGATCGCGTTTCTTTTGCGATCTGACGCATTTCATCGGCGC
>MEYI01000048.1:1205-1308 GCA_001773975.1 Candidatus Azambacteria bacterium RBG_16_47_10 | reverse complement strand
GCCGCCATATCATCGAGTCCGATGAGGCGGTCGGCATCACCCGTCACCGCGCGGTTTTTCGCATCATCAAGCGCGATTCCAAGCGCTGAGAGTCCTTCACATA
>MEYI01000048.1:725-1145 GCA_001773975.1 Candidatus Azambacteria bacterium RBG_16_47_10 | reverse complement strand
ACCCGCCCAGCGCCGCACTATACGCGCCGATATATTTTTTGATTCTATATGTAAATACATCTAGCGCGCGCTTCGCATCTGTATCGCCGGCCGCTGCGCGCACAAGCAATTCCCGCACACCGCCATCCACCCCCCCGGAAAGACCGCTCAACCCGCACTCGTGATTGCAATATTCATCCAGCTGATCATAGGATAGCCCTTTCGCTTTTCCCAAATGGATAAGCGCGCCCGCATCAATATCGCCCACGCGCGTTGCCATTGCGAGACCTTCAAGCGGTGTAAATCCCATCGATGTATCAATGCTCGCGCCGTTGTGTATCGCGGTCACGCTCGCCCCGCTTCCCAAATGGCACACCACTACCCGCGCAGGCACCGCGCCTAAAAGACGCTCCACCGCAGCAAGCGCGGAACGCACTGATA
>MEYI01000048.1:0-716 GCA_001773975.1 Candidatus Azambacteria bacterium RBG_16_47_10 | reverse complement strand
ACCCGTACCGATATATCCCGAGCGCCTTACTGTCTTCGATCGGCAATGCATACAACCGCGCCTGTTCGGGAATTGTCGCATGAAATGCACTGTCTGAAACCCCGATGCGCTGCGTCTGCGGCATGAGTGCGAAAAATGCACTGATCTCATTCATCACCGCATGCACGTGGAGCGGTGCGATCAGGTATGCCTCCTGCAATTTTTTTAAATACTCCGGATCGATGCTGCGCGTGGCATTGAAATATTCGCCGGGCGCAACAACACGAAATCCGAGCGCACTCATTTCCCCTTCTTTTACAATTCCGCGCGCAACACAATCTTCGTAAAACCGCCGCGCACTTTCTGTGTATTCTGTATCTGTGATTGCGCGCGTATTATGTGCGCCGCCCGCATATTCCGTCACCATAAATCCATTCTCTCCCCGTTCAAAATGCGCGCGAAACAATTCCGCTTCCCCCTCATAGACGGCATATTTCTTCGACGCACTTCCCGCATTTACAATGAGTAGCTTTTTCATACTTGTAACAATTACCTCCTCCACCGCCACTGGTCGATCTCTTCCGGGTCAACGCCGTTCTTTCTGATATATTGGCTGTGATCGGCAAGTTTTTGCTGATACTTCGCCTCCAGATGCTCCGCTTTTTCCGCATCGATCACGCCGCGCTCTGCCATATAATGAAACGCCTCGATCGCAAGATGATATCTGCTGGTGTTGT
>MEYI01000047.1:3586-5594 GCA_001773975.1 Candidatus Azambacteria bacterium RBG_16_47_10 | reverse complement strand
TACCAAAATTTTCGCATAGGCATTTAGATTATCAAGATTGATGATGTCGTTTGCTTCAAATTCCGGCTGAAGCTGTTTCTGCAAAATTTCCGCATCATCCGGACCGGTGCGGAAGATGAGCGACGACCCAACATTACCAAATACCGCATTTTTAATCGTGTCTTTGAGCTGGCTGATGAACTGATGCGCCATGACAAGCGACAGGCGGTATTTTCGCGCCTCAGAAAGAATAACAGAAATGGAATCGGTCGCAAAATTTTGAAACTCATCGATGTAGAGATAAAAATCTTTGCGTTCCTGCTCTGCCACATCCGCGCGCGACAGCGCCGCCATCAGGATCTTGCCAATGATGATCATGCCCAGGAGATTGCTATTGATCTCGCCGATCTTGCCTTTGGCCAGCGTGACCAGCAAGATCTTTTTATTATCCATGATCTCGCGAAAATTGATCGTGCTCTTTTGCTGGGCGATGATCGGGCGCACGAATTCATTGGCAATGAACGGATTGAACTTACTGGTGATATACGGGGTCATATTGGCAAGCGATGCGTCGCCACCTGCTTTCTCCGCCTCTTTTTCCCAAAAATTCTTCACCACCACATCCTGCACTTTTGCGAGCTTCATCTTGCGGAATGTCGGATCGGAAAATACGCGCGGCACTTCAAGCAATGTGGAGCCGCTATCCGGATCAGACATGATGAGCAGCAGCGCGTTGCGCGTGTATTGCTCGAACATCGGACCGCCGGTTGCCTTCAGATCGTACAACTTGTCGAAAATACTGATGAGCTCATTCACGATGAATGTTTTCTGCTCCGGTTTCGCAGGATCGTATTCAAGCATGTTCAAGCCAACCGGACGTCCGAGATCGGCAGGATCAAAGATCACCACATCATCTGCGCGGTGCTTCGGCACTTTTGCAAGCACCGCATCAACCGTTTCGCCGTGTGGATCGATAAGGCATACACCTTCGCCGTTTTCAATATCCTGCTGAATCATGTTTTGGAGCGATACGGATTTACCGGTGCCGGTCTGCCCCACGATATACATATGACGGCGCCTGTCTTCTGCTGATATACGCGCGGGGCGATCTTCCCCGCGATAGGTATTTAAACCGATGATGAATCCTTCTGTCGGCATATTCACGGGCAATGGCGCCGTGCGGCTTTTTAACGCTTTGATCTTCTTGGTTTCCAGATACGGCGTTGGGAAATGGAAGATACTCGTAAGCTCTTCCGTATTTAACAGCATGCGCTGAGACGATGTAAAATTACGAAATGAAAAATCGTAGAGCATTTTTTGCAATTGCCGTGTCGAAACGCGATTGACCGCAAACCCATTCATGCCGGGATTTTCAAACTGAAAGAATGCGCTTTCCATACTGGACAAAATGGCTGCTGCGCGCGTTTCAGTGAGTGCTGATGCCACGAGCCGCACATTTACATCAAATCCGACTTTCGCCGATTTCTGCTCGAGCGCCTTGATCGTTGTTTCATCAATGGTGCGAAATCGCTCGCGCTCTTTTTCTTCTTTTGTCTTGTCGCTTTCTTTTTGCTTATGAAGCGAATCGATCAGCGCCTCCACCGCACCTTTTGTCACATGCGTATATGCCTGATGAAAATTCTTCCCGTTCTTCATTTCCCAGATGATCTTCTGCGCCATTTGCTGCCATGATTTATTCGGCTGGAGCACTATCTGCATCGCGCATCCTTCACCGTGAAATTCCAACTTTGACATCGCATTTGCAATGAAATTGAGCGGGTCGATCTCAAGCGACTGATAGGTCTTCACCGGCAGATAAAAACTGTGGGACTGCGTGAGATAAGATGCCACGGTCGCGCCAACCGGATTGAAAATATTGAAATCCTCGACGATCTCCACTTTCGCATCGCCCAAAAACCCGGTGATCTGCTTTTCCACCGTTTCGGCGTACATACGAGGAACGCTTAAATAAAAATGTATCTCTTCGCCGATCGCGGGAAGCACCATTTCAAACGACAATGCGGATGAG
>MEYI01000047.1:2269-3567 GCA_001773975.1 Candidatus Azambacteria bacterium RBG_16_47_10 | reverse complement strand
ACCATCCTTTTTCCACCTGCACGATGCCGGTGTAAAACTGCTCCATAACGCCGATGATCTTTCTGATCTCGTCTTGGCTTACCTGCTTTTGCTTATGCATAGGAAGCGATACGAGGAGCGTAATAAGATTGAGCGAATACGCGACCTGCTCTTTGCGATGCATGCGCATGATCAGACGAATGCCAAAAATCGCGGCAATTCCCATGAGGACCGCAACGCCGATGAAAAGATAAAGCAGTGCACCCGTCATTTCAGTTCGTCGAGTTTATGGCGGGTAATAAGTTCCTTGTATAGCTTGTCAACAAGCGTGTCATGAAACGCATCAAGCAGATACGGATCGTTCATTGCGCGTGCCTCATCGATTGCAACGGTCAAGCTGCTCTGAAATGCAACGTCCACGAGATGCTGGAGTTTTTCCTGGATATCTTTTTGCTTGTCTTCGGGAATGGGTACTTGTGTCATATGATTATTATGAAATCTCTTTTACACCATTATCAATACCAATGATAGCCGCGCTCTTGATCTCAGACACCGCATCTTGCGCGGCGCGGGATGCCTCGATTGCCTCTTGAATATCATCATGAGTGGCATACGGATTACCCGTCGCCAATGCCGCGTACGCATCAATTTCCGCGAGCACGCGCCCGCTCTCTTCTCTCACCGATTCTTTTGCTTTTGCCGCAAGTGCAGCCGCCGCATCAAGATCCATATGCGCTATATTACATGTTCTTTAATTTTTCTTTCAGGTCCTTGATCTTCCGCTCGTCGATCGTCCGAAGAATATCACTGATCTTCTCCCGATGCATTTTCTGAGTCGCATACAGCCGTGCTAAAAAACCTTCCCGCACTTCTTTTAACTTCGCCGTGAGCGTGTCGGGTATCTGCTCTTTTTTATCGATCTGCGCACTATGAAGGACCGGATTGTTTCCCATGTATTCATTATACCTGTGGAAATACCCTTATGCAATGTTCGCTTTTATGATATCCTATCACTATGAAATTCATAGAATATATTGCCAAAGGAATTATGATCTACAACACATTTTCATGGAAAATGGTGCGCGGTGTCGCCGTGCTCGCACTGCTTGCCATGTTTTTATTCATGTACACGAGCTCGCAGGGTGAGTCGGCCATCATGGACGAGCTCGCACATATTCCTGCGGGATACTCGTATCTCGCATATGGAGACATGCGCATCAATCCCGAACATCCGCCGATCTTAAAGGATATTGCGGCGGCACCTTTGCTGTTTCTCGATCTTAACTTCCCCGAACAGTCAAAAGCATGGTTACACGACG
>MEYI01000047.1:1707-2209 GCA_001773975.1 Candidatus Azambacteria bacterium RBG_16_47_10 | reverse complement strand
GTATCGTATTCTGGTCCCGCATCGGCCCTATGCTGCTGACCATGCTCTTTGGCTTCCTCTTATTCCGCTTGGGAACTGAATTTTTTGGCAAACGCGTAGCACTACTTGCCACGATCCTTTTCGCGTTTTCCCCCGCCCTGCTCGCACACGGCAAATATGTCACCACCGACGTAGCGGCGGCATTCGGCTTTTTCATCGGTATTGCGTATTTCTTAAAATATCTCCGCGAACCGTCACGCAGAAATCTTGTCATTGCCGGTTTGATGTTCGGTGTGGCGGAAGGATTAAAATTCTCTCTTATTCTTCTTATTCCTTTTTTCATCGGTATTGGGCTGTTGTGGGTATGGGCGAACGAACATGATCGCTCGTGGAAATATCTTTTCGGATCCGCAGTACGAATGCTTGGAAAAATATGCGTGATCTTTACCATCGGATATATCGGCATCATCTGGCCGCTCTACCAGGCTCATGTTTGGAATTATCCCGCCGCTCCGGCAGATCC
>MEYI01000047.1:1311-1549 GCA_001773975.1 Candidatus Azambacteria bacterium RBG_16_47_10 | reverse complement strand
CGGTGCTTCGCCCGTTCGCGCAATACGCTCTTGGCGTACTCATGGTCGGCCAGCGCACCGTGGGCGGCAATACGACATACTTCCTCGGCGAAGTGGCGCGCGATGCATGGAAATCATACTTCCCTGTCGTGTATCTCCTGAAAGAGCCGCTTGCGATGCATGTGCTCACGCTTGGCGCGCTTGTGATCGCACTCGCGGGACTACGCAAAGGGATTCGCGCTGAAGGATTTGCGCGAAT
>MEYI01000047.1:996-1138 GCA_001773975.1 Candidatus Azambacteria bacterium RBG_16_47_10 | reverse complement strand
ATCTCCGCGCACAGCCGCAATTTGCATTTGATCTTTCTGCGAACACATTGAAATCGCTTTCACGGTTTTATACAAAAAAGGCGATGAAATACATCGTACTCATCGCGCTGGTCGGCTGGTATATCGTATCGGTCATCATGCA
>MEYI01000047.1:736-905 GCA_001773975.1 Candidatus Azambacteria bacterium RBG_16_47_10 | reverse complement strand
GCGCCTCGCGCAATTTGTGGAAGATAACAATATCGACAAAATTCACCTCATGTATTTCGGCGGCGGATCTCCGGATTATTATCTCAAAGACAAATATATTCCGTGGTGGTCATCACGCGGCCCGGAACCGGGATGGTTCGCGATATCCGCGACATTCCTCGATGAAGCA
>MEYI01000047.1:0-594 GCA_001773975.1 Candidatus Azambacteria bacterium RBG_16_47_10 | reverse complement strand
ACGGCGGCCTCATACGAGGACCGCCGTTTTTATTTGTTGCTACGTTGTTATGCAGCAAAGAGACACCGAAGGGATTTGCGGAATCGTTCCTCGCCTTTCGCCATAGGAACCTCCTTGGTGGGATACATGATGTGATCGGGATGATCGCATTTCTCCTGTCCGATGCGAACAACCGTCTGCCATGACTTTGCAAGCTTCTTTATGTCGTTGTAGCTCTGGAAGCCTTTTACAAGACTTCCTTTTGTCGTGTAATCGCACACGATAACGATGTTCGGCTTTTCCTCCTCGAATCTTGCATTTGCTCCAATATGAGAGCAGATGCAAAACTCGAAGTCGTGCGGATCGAGTGCTAAAAAACGCACGATCATCTCCGCAACCGAATTTTTTTCCTTTTCTTCCGTAACAACCAATATTTTCTTTCCCATCGGTACCCTCCTTTTGAATGAACAGCGAATTTTCAAACATAATACTATATTTATAGAATATGTCAAATAAATAAAAAGCGGACCCTTATCGAGTCCGCTTTTTTATTTTTTCTGCTGGCAGCTAAATCGTCGCCGGCAACGAGTCGTACCCTTCAAAATAGATCTAAGC
>MEYI01000046.1 GCA_001773975.1 Candidatus Azambacteria bacterium RBG_16_47_10 | reverse complement strand
CCTTCTCGCACGGCATGTAATTCATCCGCACCGCGATACACCCGGCGACCCGGCTTTGACACGCGCTTCATATCGGTGATCGCCGATGATCCGTCCTTATGATATCGTAATGTCACAACAATACTCTTTCGGGTCTTCTTTCCTTTCTTTTCAAAATCACTGATAAAATTCTCCCGTTTCATGATCTTTAAGATCGCTGTTTTTATTTTTGAATGCGGAATACTCACCGTCTGATGGTGCGTTGCTTTTGCATTCCTTATTCGTGTGAGCATGTCTGCAATGGGATCCATAATAAGTTAAAAGTTTATAAAGTCCTTAAAGTTTATAAAGTGGTGAAGTGTTTTACTTTCGACTTTATGGACTTTTGACTTGATGACTGTTCTTACCAACTTGACCGTTTTATACCCGGAAGCTCCCCCTTCCCCGCGAGCTCTCGAAAACAAATTCTACACAGATCAAACGCACCCATATACCCCCGCGCGCGCCCACAACGAAAACAGCGGTTCACTTTTCGCGTGGAGAACTTCGGTTTTTTCTGTGATCGTGCAAATGTAGATGTTTTTGCCATAGCCGTCTATTATGCTTTCTTCAACGGGAATCCTAATAATCGAAATAACGTCTCCGCTGATTTTTTATCGTTTGTATTGGTCACGACGGTCACCTGGAATCCGAAGATACCCCCTGTCCGCTCATGACTTACTTCAGGAAACACAATATCTTCTTTTATGCCGATAGTCAAATTCCCCGCCTGATCAATGCCGCTCGTGTTCACGCCGTGAAAATCTCTCGTTCGCGGCAATGCGATGGAAATAAGCCGATCGAGGAAATCGTACATTTTTTCGCCGCGCAACGTCACGCGCACGCCGACCTTCATCCCTTCCCTGGTCTTAAATGCCGCAATAGCTTTTTTTACCGACGATCGAACCGCTTTCTGTCCGGCTATCGTCGTCATTGCTTTCTCGATCGCATCAACCGCCTTTTCATCTCCCGCAATCTTTCCCACACCTGAGTTTAAAACCACTTTTCTGATCTTCGGGATTTGCGCGGTATTTGCATACCCGAACTCTTTTGTGAGCGCAGGCATAACTGTTGTTATGTATTTTTCTCGTAATCTGTTCATAATTAGATCGTTGCGTTGCACTTTTTACATACTCGCGACTTATTGCCTTTTGAAACTGAAAATCCGACACGTGCCGTCTTTGCGCACTTCGGGCATACCAGCATGACATTCGAAACGTTCACCGGAGTTTCTTTTGAAACAATCTGCCCTTTCTCTCCTTGCTTCTTCGGTCGCGCATGCACCTTTCGCATATTCAGCGACTGCACCACCACTTTCCCCTCTTTCGGCAATACCTGAAGAACCTTCCCGGACTTTCCGCGATCCTTTCCTGTGGTGATCATTACATTGTCATCTTTTTTTATCTTCATAGTCGTACAAAAATTACACTACCTCCGGTGCAAGCGAAACCAATTTTGAAAAACCTCTATCCTTCAATTCCCGAGGGATGGGACCGAAGATACGCCCGCCCTTTGGCTCTTTCCCGTCAACGATGACCACCGCGTTATCATCAAATTTTATATATGATCCGTCCGGGCGACCAAATGACCGTCGCTGGCGGACAACCACCGCCTTCACGACATCTGATTTTTTTACCGCTTTTCGCGGCTCAGCCGATTTCACGGCGGCAACAATAATATCACCGATCCGCGCATAGCGCTTTCGCGTTCCTCCGAGTACCCGAATACACTGAACGATTTTCGCGCCAGAATTATCGGCAACCCGCAACATTGATCGTGGCTGTATCATATATCTATAGCTACATTTATACTCTTCCGACGACCTTCCATCGTTTCTCTTTCGATAATGGCCGCATTTCTTCAATGATCACTTTTTCACCCTCCTTGTACTCGTTCTTTTCATCATGTGCCTTATATCGTGTCGTCACCTTATACCGCTTTCGATATATCGGATGCTGTTTTATGCGGATGACCGCGACAACAACCGTCTTCTGCATTGCATCAGAGACCACCTCTCCTATCATCGTTCGTTTTTTTGCTGTTGTTTCCATAAATACGATAAGCACCGATTATACCACCTGTTTTTGCCGAAGTAAAGTCATGATGCGTGCGCGTTCTTTTTTCTTCTCGCCGAGCGCCTTTACATTCTTCAACTTATTGAATGATTGATCGAAACGAAGCTTCCGAAGATCTTCTTCGCATATCGCGAGATCCCGCTCAAGCTCCGCTTCTGATTTTCCATGTAATGTTTCTGTTTTCTTTTTCATGCCTTTCTAATTACATTTCTCGCTTCACGAACCGCGTCAATAACGGTAATTTTGATGACGCTTTCCGCAATGCTTCCTGCGCTGTCTTTTCATCAATGCCGTCCATCTCGAACAAAATGCGTCCCGGTTTCACTACTGCGACATAATGATCCACTGATCCCTTGCCGCCGCCCATGGGAACTTCCTGTCCTTTTTTAGTGATCGGCTTGTCCGGGAATACCCGGATCCAGATCTTTCCCGATCGTTGCACATACCGTGTCATCGCGCGACGTGCCGCCTCAATCTGCCGTGATGTCAGCCATGCGCGTCCCTTCGCCTTCAAACCAAATGCGCCAAAGCTCAACACGGTACCGCGCGTTTCAACGCCCCTGGTCCGCTTTCTTCCCTTATGCCACTTTCTATGTTTTGTTTTCTTTGGTAACAGCATGCCTATTCGTTATCTTTTTTCTCTTCAAATACATCACCCTTGTACAACCATACCTTGATGCCGATAACACCATAGGTGCAGTATGCATTTGCCATCGCAAAATCAATTTTTGCCCGTAATGTTTGTAAAGGCATCCGCCCCTTACTCAGCCATTCCGTCCGCGACATTTCCGATCCGTCCAAACGTCCTGATACGCGGATCTTCGCTCCCTTCACTTCTTTGTTCTGCATCGCCTTTTCAAGTGTTTGCTTCAAGATGCGTCGGAACGGAAGACGGCGCTCGAGCTGATCAGCGGCAGACTGCGCGACGATCTGAGAATTCGCCTCCGGCTTCGTAACCTCTTCGATCCTTATTTTGATCTCGGTTTTTTCTTTTTTGTCCGTTCGTACCGCCTGATATTTCTTCTCGATCTCATTCTTCAATACCTCGATCCCCGCACCTCCCCTGCCAATGATCAAGCCGGGACGAGATGTATGAATGATCAACAAGATCTTATGCGCCGATCGCTCGATCTCTATCTTTTCAAGACCGAGCTTCTTCAGCTTCCCCGTAAGAAAACCGCGGAGCGTATGATCCTCTTTTAAGAAGTCTTTATATTTCTTTTCCTGAAACCACCGGGATTTCCATCCCTCGATGACGCCAAGTCGGAATACTAATGGATTTACTTTTTTTCCCATACTCTATAATTCAAACGTTATTTTTCATGTGTGCGGAATGCCCGCTTTGAAATACCCGTCAATCGTCCTTTCTTTTCTTCAGACTTCTTCTCGGTATGCGCCGCTTTCGGTTTTTCTTCCTTTGTTTCTTCTACAGCAACTTCTTTCTTTTTCACCTCTTTGGTTACTTTCGCAGCCGCACCTTTTTTCACCGGCACCTGAGTATTTTTAGCGCTCTTTTCAGATAAAGTCAATGCTATATGCGATGTACGCTTCCTGATCGTGAAAACACTTCCCCGTGCGCGAGGCATACCGCGCTTCAATGTTGGGCCTTCATCTACCGTGATCGAAGAAACGTATAAAGATTCCGGATTTAATTTGTAGTTATGCTTTGCGTTCGCGAGCGCGGAATCAATAAGTTTCACCATAGGAAGCGAGCTCTTTTTCATCAAAAATTGAAGCTGTGTTCGCGCTTCCTGTACGCGCATGCCACGAATAAGACTGGCAACGAGCCGGACCTTTCGAGGAGATATGCGTACATTATTGAGTTTTGCTTTTACGTTCATACAGGTGTGTGTTTATTTTTTTGCCGGAGCTGCTGCTGCCGGTTTTGCCGCTGCAGCCGCCTGCGATTCAATATCTTTCTGCATCTTTCCGCCATGACGCACGAACTTGCGTGTCGGTGAAAATTCTCCCAAGCGATGACCCACCATTTCTTCGGTAACCAATACCGGAATATGGGTCTTCCCATTGTGTACGCCGATCGTAAGCCCGATCATTTCCGGCGAGATCATAGATGCGCGCGCCCACGTGTTCACTACTTCTCCTTGTTTCGCTTTCGCGATCTTTTCAAGAAGTCGTGCATCAACATAGGGTCCTTTCTTTAAGCTTCGTGCCATACTGGTATGATTATTTTTTCACTCGTCTGCTAACAATAAATTTATTCGTCGGGTGCTTCTTTTTTCGTGTCTTCTTGCCCAATGCGTGCTTGCCCCACGGCGTCTTCGGATACGGAAGACCGATCGGCTGTGCCCCTTCACCTCCGCCATGCGGATGATCCACAGGATTCATGGCGCTTCCGCGAACGGTCGGACGAATACCGCGCCATCGCGATGCCCCCGCCTTTCCGTAATTGATCAAATTGTGCTCAACATTGGAAAGCGTTCCGATTGTTGCGAGACACGATGAAAGCACTTTGCGAACTTCCGATGACGGCATTTGCACATGAGTATATTTTCCTTCGTGTGCCATCACTTTTACCGATGATCCTGCAGTGCGCGCGATCTGGCCTCCCTTCCCCGGCTGTAATTCAACATTATGCACAAAAAAGCCGACAGGGATCTTGATAAGCGGCAAACGATTGCCGTCGGAAAGCGGTGCATTCTCCGATGTGATCACCGCATTGCCCACTTTCATATCTTTCGTTGCAAGCACGTATCGCTTCTCACCGTCATGATACACGATCAATGCGATAAACGATGAGCGGTTTGGATCATATTCCAAAGACACCACCTTTGCCGGGATATCCATCTTGTTCTGTTTGAAATCAATGATGCGGTACAGCTTTTTATTGCCGCCTCCCTTATGACGAGTCGTAATGCGTCCGGCAGCAGACCGTCCCATGCGCTTCTTGCGCCCGAAGGTCAGTGATTTTTCCGGCTTTGCGTTAGACAACGAAGAATAATCCGTTATCGTTCTCTGTCGCTGTCCTGGAGTTGTTGGTCGTAATATTTTCATATGCGTTATGCGCCGATATCGATCTTATCGCCTTTTTTCAGTGTTACCATTGCTTTTTTAAATCCGGGAACATGTCCCTGGTGTTTGCCTAAACGTACCTTTCTCTCTGGCGCATTGATCATGTTCACCCGTGTTACGGTCACACCGAATGTCGCCTGCACCGCTTTGATTACTTCATTCTTTGTTGCGTTGCGGAAAACCACAAATACATATGTGCCTTTTTCAGCAAGCATTGCCGCCTTCTCGGTCATGTATGGTCGTACGATGACGCGACCCGGCGCATTCTTTGATGTACCACGAGAAACAATACGCTTTGGTGCGGATGCCGCGCCTGCGCTTTTTGTTTTTTTTACTGCTTTTTTTGCTTTACTGAACAATGCCATATGACCGGATTATTTTATTCTCTTTTTTATTGACTTCTTTATCGTTTTTTTCGCTCCCTTCTTTGCCGCCTTCCGCGCTTTCTTCTTCTTTGTTGTTGCGCGAACCGGCACTTCCGCCTTCTCCCCCGATACGTTGCGCGCCGCACCCTTTACGGTCCTTGTATATGTCTGTTGCATGACTGCAATAGAATCTTTCATCATCATGACGTTTGCATGTGCCAAAAGATCGTACACGTTCAAGCTACTTGCTGCAATAACGCTTGCGTTTTGAATATTGCGCGCGGACAACATAATGTTCTTATTTGCTGACGGCGTAATAATAAGCGTCTTTTTCGTTTCCATGGTCGGAATCACTTTCGCCATCGCATGCAAAACACCAATGATCGCTTTTGTCTTCGGCTCCGGAATGGACAACGTATCCATCATCACGAATTTCCCGCCCTGCACCTTTGAGGTCAATACTGCGAACAATGCTTTTTGTTTTTGTTTCTTGTTGATCTTGAGAGAGTAATCGCGCTCGCTTCTCGGGCCGAATGTCACACCGCCTCCGCTCCACAACGGTGAGCGTCGTGAACCATGTCGCGCGCGACCGGTACCTTTCTGGCGCCATGGTTTTCGTCCGCCGCCGCGTACTTCGCTTCGATCTTTCGTGTGCGCGATCGATTCCCGTGCGTTTGCGCGCTGTGTGCGCACTGCTTGGTGCACTAAATCAGCGCCGGAAGAAACGTTGAAAATATATTCCGGAAGATCAAACGTTCCTACCTTCTCCCCTTTTTGGTTGTAGACAATCGTTTCCATGGTTGCTTATCCTTTAATTTCAATCAGCGTTCCCCGTCGTCCGGGAATTGCTCCTTTTACCGCTAAAATATTATGTGCCGCATCGATCTTTACAACTTTCAACCCTAATACGGTATTTTGTTCGCCACCCATACGGCCCGCCATGCGCTGTCCTTTCAGAACACGCTGCGGCCATGTCGCACCGATGGAACCCGGCTCGCGCAAGCTATGCTTCTGACCGTGCGATGCGGGACCGCCGCCGAAGTGATGTCGCTTAACTACACCCTGGAACCCTTTTGCCTTGCTGACGCCGGTAACCTTGATCGGATCACCTTCGGCAAAGATGGATACATCAATAATGTCTCCAACTTTTTTGTCAGATGCTCCTTCTACCCGATATTCTTTCAATACTGCGAACGGGCCGAGATCTTTGAGGTGTCCCTTTTCCGCTTTGTTGATTGTGTTCTTTTTTCCGCTGCCGATCTGCACCGCATCATAGCCGTCTTTTTCTTTCGTGCGGACAGCAGTTACTGTGCACGGTTCAACCGCGACAAGCGTTACAGGAGTTACCATACCCTTCTCATCAAACACCTGTGACATTTCAATTTTCCTTCCGACAATATACTTCATAGTATTTTCACTGAAAAATGGGCCGAAAGCCCATTTTTTAAGCTCGGTCAATAAAACGTTACTCTCTAATAATGCAAATCATGTTTCATTTACATTACACATGTTTCCGTACCATACCCGAGGCATGGTACGGATCGATGTATAATCTAAACCATCTTGATTTCAATGTCCACCCCCGCAGGAAGATTCAGGTTTGTGAGGGCGTCGATCGTCTTCGGATTCGGGCTTTCGATATCGATCACTCGCTTATGCACGCGCATCTCAAAGTGCTCCCCTGAGCTCTTGTGCACGAACGTTGACCGATTCACCGCATACTTCTTGATCTCGGTCGGCAACGGGATCGGTCCTGAAACCGTAACTCCCTGCCGCTCCGCGGCTTCTACGATCTGGCGTGCACTATTGTCGATGATCTTGTTATCGTACGCCTTGATCTTGATTCGCAATTTTTGTATTCCTTCTTTCGTTGCCATAAAAAGCCGCGTTAATCCCCTTAATATTATGCGATGATCTTTGTCACCACGCCCGCGCCTACTGTTCTTCCGCCTTCGCGGATAGCGAACTTCTGCTTCTCTTCAAGCGCGATCGGTGCGATCAATTTACCCTTCACCTTAACAGTGTCTCCCGGAACAACCATTTCAGTTCCTTCCGGCAACGTCATTTCGCCAGTCACATCCGTTGTGCGGATGTAGAACTGCGGTTTGTAGCCGTTGAAGAATGGTGTATGGCGACCGCCTTCTTCTTTGGTCAACACGTACACTTCAGCTTCGAATTCAGTGTGCGGAGTAACGCTTCCCGGCTTCACGATAACTTGGCCGCGTTCCACGTCTTCTTTCTTGATACCGCGCAAGAGAATACCCGCGTTGTCACCTGCCATCGCCTCATCCAACGATTTGTTGAACATTTCGATACCGGTAATAACGGTCTTTGCACTTGCTTTAATACCAATGATCTCCACTTCGTCGTTCACCTTTCCGACGCCGCGTTCTACTCTACCGGTCACGACAGTGCCGCGGCCTTCAATAGAGAATACGTCTTCAACAGGCATCAAGAACGGCTTATCGGTATCACGCACAGGATCGGGGATGTAAGAATCCATGGTCTCGACAAGTTCGAGAACCTTCTTTACCCATTCATCATCCTTTGATGTTGCCTGCAATGCTTTGAGGCCTGAGCCACGGATGATCGGGGTGTTGTCGCCATCATAGCCGTATTTGGTAAGTAATTCGCGGATTTCAACTTCCACGAGGTCAACCAATTCCGGATCATCGGTCATGTCGATCTTGTTCAAGAAGACGATCAACTTCGGTACGCCAACCTGGCTTGCGAGCAAGATGTGTTCGCGAGTCTGAGGCATAGGACCGTCGGTTGCCGCCACCACGAGCACTGCGCCATCCATCTGTGCGGCACCGGTGATCATGTTCTTAATGTAGTCAGCATGTCCCGGAGCATCAATATGCGCATAATGGCGCTTCGCTGATTCATATTCTGAATGATGCA
>MEYI01000045.1:13555-14681 GCA_001773975.1 Candidatus Azambacteria bacterium RBG_16_47_10 | reverse complement strand
GCGAGTGTCAACGTGACGCCGAGCAATTTGAATACGGCAAGTGAAAGCAACGTGTAAATGAGTAGGGCGATCACCGCAAGAACGCCGGGAATTCTATACCATAACACCATGAAGATGCCGACAGCGATAATTGCATAAATACCCGCTTTTAAGCTCTTTGTCAGCGCGATCTGGCCTAATGATGCCTCGATGGTCTGCTGAGAAATGAGTTTTACGGGTACCGGAAGTGCCCCGGAGTTTAGCCGCTGTACCAATGTTCTTGCTTCTTCAATGGCAAAATCACCGCTGATGACCGCTTGCCCTCCCGTAATAACCTGATTGACCCGCGGAACGGAAATGGGACTCCCATCCAGATAAATAGCAACAAGTCTGTCAATATTTCGCTCGGTGATCTCCGCAAACAGGTCTGTTCCTTCACCGTCAAAATTCAAATTAATGATCGGCTTATACGAATTTGGATCGAACGCAAGCTCTGATCGCTTCAAGTATTTCCCGTTCAGCCCGGTCTGCTTGAAATAGGGATCCTGATCCATGAGTTGTCCGTTTTTTTGCGCCTCAAGGATCATTTGTGTTTCTTCAGGCGCACGCTCCTCTTTGAATTCCAAAAACGGCGTTTCACCGATCATCGCGATCGCGCGGCTGACATCGGTTACGCCCGCAAGCTCAACGATAAGCCGATGCTCACCCGCAACTTCCGCAGTTTGCACATTCGGCTCAGCAATGCCGAAAGAATTCACACGTCGCTCGATCGTATCGCGCAAACCGGACATTGCACCCGGATACTCACTTTCTTCTATATCGGAGAGATCTGCAACATATACCAAATGAGCTCCACCCTTCAGATCAAGACCGAGTTTAAATTCTTTTTCGTAAAACTTCTTGATCTGCGGAGCGTATTGAGGAAAATCAAGTGCGAATGCGAATGCGGCCACGACAAAAATAAGGAGCAATAAATAAGCAGATCGCGCGCGCTCCCCTTCCGGGATAAAGATAAAGCGAAGTAGTTTCGTAAGAAATCGCATGAAAGAAAGTGTACAAAAACCTGCACAAAATGTCAATTTATAAAAAAAATAAAAGCCCTGTGTTTTAACGGGCATTTTATTTTTTTGGTCTTTTTGCCGCCTTT
>MEYI01000045.1:13128-13547 GCA_001773975.1 Candidatus Azambacteria bacterium RBG_16_47_10 | reverse complement strand
CGACAGCAATTCTTGCAGATCGCATATGAACCCGTTGTCGCGACGGCTGTTCTTGCCGGCACACGCTTGCTGATGTCCGCAATTATCGAGTGGGCATATTTCCTGCGATTCCAAAAGTATTCTTTGTATTGTATGAGTCTTTTCAATGAGCGTTATTTTTGCCATACCCCCCCTCCCTTGTTTTCAGGCGTTGCCAGTGTAGCACGGTTTCCATAAAAATCAACACAATGCCGTTACTTGTATTTCACCGCTTCAAGCGGGTTGAGACGCGCTGCACGCCGCGCGGGCCAGAGACCGGTAATAAACCCGACAAATGTAGAAAATCCGATAATGGTTAAGGTAAACCATAACGGCGTATAAAAAATATCGATGGTCTGTCCGCCAAGCCGCTGGGCGAGGATATTAAGAAGCATATTAAA
>MEYI01000045.1:12743-13046 GCA_001773975.1 Candidatus Azambacteria bacterium RBG_16_47_10 | reverse complement strand
TACATAATGTCCATTCTTGCAGCGCCAAGCGACTTCATGATACCCACTTCTTGCGTGCGCTCCATGAGCGCAATCGTCATGGTGTTGAACATCCCGATCGCTGACACGACAAGCGCCACAATGCCGAAGATCGCCAAAATAATCTGCAATATCCCGAATATCTTATTTGCCTGATCAATGACATCGGACAGCGAAGCCACAACAAATCCAAGGTCCAATATCTTGTTTCGCGCCGTATCAAGCTCTGCCGTTGTGTGTACCCGCACCTTCGCCTGAGAATATACATCAAGCGCAATATCTTTT
>MEYI01000045.1:5739-12682 GCA_001773975.1 Candidatus Azambacteria bacterium RBG_16_47_10 | reverse complement strand
CATATGTGCCCGGTTGTTCGACGAGCTCAAGCTGATCCCCCGCCTCCCCTGCTTTTACCGCAAGAAATGAAACACCGATCTCTTTTCCTATGATCTCCTTGAGGTCGGTGATATTAAATATCGTCGCCACCGCTTTTGAAATGATGACCTCGTTCTTATCGCTGTTATATACAACACCATCTACGAGTTTCATGTTCGAGAATTTGATGAATGAGGGTGATGTTACGTTTGCGACCATATCGGCGGTAATACCATCATAGGTGATCTGCCCCCTCAAACTAACCAACGGAGCAACCTCCTGCACCTCGGGAAACACAGCAATAGTTTCAAGTGCTTTGTTGTCCAGCACGATCGCCGATTTTTCTCCTTGCACGACATCGAGCGAAAGCAAAGAGTCGGAACTAGTGATCTGCGAAATAAGCGCACGCTGAAGCCCGTACCCGAGCGACACAAGAAACAAAATCGCGCCGATACCAATGCCGATACCCAGTACGGTCAGCGCCGTACGCATGCGGCGCGATTTGAACATACGGGTCGATAATTTGAAGATATCCGGAATAAGCATGAGCTAATCGGTGAAATCCTTAAATTTAATAAGTAAGATCTCCATTCTCCGTGCAGCATCTTTTGCGATCTCCTTCCGCAGGCCAACACCGCCATGAGACACTGCAAGATCAAGTGTGTGAAAGAATCCATCTCTATCAAGTTCATTGGAAATCCTCTTCTTTATCGCATCGGTCAAGCGCGTCATCTGCTCATCGGACAATGCGGAAGAGAGCACATCAATGATCTGGGTCTCTATCTCTTTTGTGACCGCATTAAGCGCGTTCGGATCGGTACCGACATCTTCGATGTCCTTTTGAATGATATCGGTCTCGGAAAGCAGCGTCTCCACAGATGCATCGATCTTCTTTGCAGACTGATAATTCAATCCTGCGCCGCCTTTCTCGATCGGATCATCAAGCGCCGCACCAAAATCTTCTTTGCTGATCTTCCCTAATATGCGGTCTTCCACAAGCCGTTCGAGCCTATCGATCTGCTGAGTATCCAATTCTGATAAAAGATAGTTCACTACAGCCTTTGATTTGAGGCGCGATTCGGTCAGTTCCGGATATACCGACAACACATCGACAAGCGCGGATGAAATACCGCCGGACAGCGTCTTTGTGATTTTTTCCTTTGCTTGCGCATCCATGCGCTGAGGGCGCTGCGGATTGATCGTCTGGCGGACGATCTTGCCGTCTTTCATATGAAAGACGCGGTGGGCGTACTGCAGTTGGTTCGGATCGTGCGTAACGAGAATGATCGCTTTTTTATCTTTTTCGTTCAACTCCTGCAAAATGTCGGTCACGTTCTGCGCTGACTTCGAATCAAGGTTACCGGTCGGTTCGTCGGCAAGAATGATCGGCGTGTTATTGATCAGCGAACGCGCGATGGAAACGCGCTGTTGCTGTCCGCCGGAAAGCTCGCTGGGCAAGCGACGAGAAAACGCGCCGATGCCGAACCGATCAAGCAATGCCTGTGCCTTCGGTTCCCTATCTTTTGGTTTGACACTTTTAAAAATCTGTGGCACGCTAACATTATCGATAACCGAAAGAGAGGCAATAAGATTGTATTGCTGAAACACCATCCCGATACTGTTTTGTCGATAATCTGTGATCCCTTTCTCGCCCACCTTACTGATCTCCCGTCCATCAACAATGATACGCCCTGTTGTCGGTGTCTGCATCGCCGCAATAACATATAACAGCGTTGACTTTCCGCATCCCGAGGGTCCGAAGAAGACGATGTATTCGCTCGGATAGATCTCCGCATTGATATCAGCCAGCGCTTTCGTTTCATTCGGCTTCCCTTTGTCGTATATCAGCGAAACGTTTTCAATTTTAATAAGTGGTTCCACAAAACTATTATACATTTTTTTATTCCGTAATGGAACGCATACCTCAAAAACTGGCGAAACTACCGAAAAAACCCGGCGTCTATTTCTTCCGCAACGCGCAAGGAGCCGTCATATACGTTGGGAAAGCGAATGTTTTAAAGAACAGAGTGCGCCAGTATTTCACAAAGCGCGGCGATGAGCATCACAAGATCACGGCATTGCGAAACGAGATCGCAGATATCGCATGGATCGAATGCGAATCGGAAGTGGACGCGCTTATCGAAGAAGCGCGCTATATAAAAAAACATCGCCCGAAATACAATGTCATCCTCCGAGACGATAAAAATTATTTTTTCGTATGTATCACGGCGGAAAAAGAATATCCGCGCATCTTCATCACGCACCAGCCTGATAATCAAAAAAGTGGGGTCGTATGCAAACAAGTCATCGGCCCGTTCACTGACGGTACTGCGCTGAAAGAAACGCTCAAGATGCTCAGAAATATTTATCCGTATTGCACATCGCGGCCGGCAAAACGCCCGTGCTTTCATTATCATCTCGGACGATGCACCGGCGCATGCGCATATCCCGCGGCGCGTGCGCAAGCGAGCAGAAATATCCGCGCTATCGTACATATTCTTAACGGCAAGCGACAGACACTGCTCAAAAAAATGGAGCGCGACATGAAAGCGGCGGCGCGGCACGAACAATTCACGAAGGCGGAAGAAATAAAACGCCGTCTTGATCGCTTGCACACGATATTTGCACATACAACCGTCATCGCGCGATTTTCCGAGATACGCATGCCGCGCGCTGAAAACTGGGAAGAAGCAAAAAAAGCGCTCGAAACATTTCTGCATATTACACATCCGATCACGCGCGTAGAATGTTATGACATTTCAAATATCAGCGGAAAATATGCCGTCGGCTCAATGGCGGTTTTTGAAAACGGCATGCCAAACAAAAGCGAGTATAGGAAATTCAAAATCAAATTTTCAGGCACGGAATCTAATGATCCGAAAATGATCGCGGAAGTCCTTTCACGGCGCATACGCCATGCAGAATGGAAAACACCTGACCTTATTGTAGTGGACGGCGGCGCAACACAGCTTGCAGCGGCTCGCGCGGTACTCCCTGGATCACAGATGGTCATCTCGCTCGCAAAGCAACGAGAGGAAATATATACACCCCGCTCTCCCTTGCCGACACCCGCGCAAACGCTTGGCGACACAACACTGTTATTTTTACAAAGTATCCGCGATGAAGCGCACCGATTTGCTGTTTCATATCATAGGAAAGTGCGTGATAAAAATTTCATGCGCATAAAAAGTCCTGACTAATAAAATAAAAAGAATCCGAATTATTCTTCGGGTTCTTTTTTTACGAAGAGAATCAAACTCCCTTGTGGCAACCCCCACATGGGATTTTGATTTGCAGGTATTGCTGCCCGCCCGGAAACCTTAAAGAGAGGCGCAATCGGTCCGAAAGTTGTTGGTTCGACATTCTCACCGATTCCGAAAATGTCGGGGTACCATCTTGCGGGATGATATGTTTTTGCGAAAGAAGCCAACTCTTCTTTGCTTGCCGGACGCCAGCCTGGATAAAAACCATCATCTCTTAGTATTGTCGCGGGCGACATGCCAAGGTTGGCAAGAGAGATGATTTCAACTTCCCGCCCATTTACGCAGAGCGGAGTTTTTAAAATCGTTCGAATCAGCAATCTGAATCCCATACCACGCACCTCCTTTGAAATGTACAGTTTTTAAGACTGTTTTTATTATACACCCTTTATATGCTCTTGTCAAGTTTCGCTAAACAGATTTTGCGTTTTATTGCTCGATATCGTACTATAGAAAGCAATGATCCCACGACATCACTTACCTATCGTCGACCCGGAACTTGATGCGCTTATTGTGCAGGAAGAAAAGCGCCAACACGACGGGCTTTTAATGATCGCCTCTGAAAATCTCGCGTCTGACGCGGTACTTGAAGCCGCGGGCACGGTGCTGACCAATAAATACGCCGAAGGATATCCGGGAAAACGCTACTACACCGGCGCGCAATATATCGACCAGATAGAACAGCTTGCGATCGACCGCGCAAAAAAATTGTTCGGCGCGGAACACGCGAACGTTCAGCCAAACGCAGGCTCGGGAGCGAACCTTGCGTGTTATTTCGCCCTTCTTGAACCCGGCGATACTATATTAGCGATGAATCTTTCGCACGGCGGACACCTCACGCACGGCCACCCGGTATCGCTATCAGGCAAACTATTCCATTTCGTGCATTACGGCGTAGAACAAGACACAGAAATGATCAACATGGACAACGTTGCCGCACTTGCACGCGAAGTAAAACCGAAGCTTATTCTTTCCGGCTTCACATCGTACCCGCGCGCAGTCCCCTTTTCGCGCTTTGCCGAGATCGCGCGAGAGGTTGGCGCATACGCAATGGCGGATATGTCGCATATCGCGGGGCTTGTTGTCGGCGGCGTTCATGAAAGCCCGGTACCGACGCATGATGTCGTGATGACCACGACCACAAAAACACTCCGCGGCCCGCGCAGTGCTATTATTTTATGCAAAGAACAGTTTGCAAAACAGATCGATAAAATGGTATTCCCCGGCATGCAGGGCGGCCCGTTGGAACATATCATCGCGGCAAAAGCGGTGTGCTTTAAAGAAGCGATGACCGATGAATATAAAAAATATCAACAGCAGATCGCGATCAACGCAAAAGTGCTTGCAGAAACATTGATGGCGGAAGGATTGCGTCTCGTATCCGGCGGAACCGACACGCACCTCATGATCATCGACTGCACCCCCCTTGGCATCTCCGGCAAACAAGGTGCCGATACGCTTGCCGAATGTGGAATATATGCGAACTTCAATATGATTCCGTTTGATACGCGCAAACCAGCAGACCCATCGGGCATCCGCCTTGGTACACCGGCACTCACCGCCCGCGGCATGAAGGAACCAGAAATGAAAGTGATCGGCAAACTGATCGCGGATCTCCTGAAGAACCCCACTGACGAACAGAAAGAAAAAACAAAAGGTACAGTGCGCGAAATGACATCGAAATGATCCTCCCTAGCGCACCATTTGTAGAAAAAAACCGGCGAGCTATCGCAAAAAAAGTGCGGGGCATGCAGACACCGCCGACGCTTGCAGTGGTGCTCGTGGGAAATGACCCCGCATCGCTCTCCTATGTGCGCCAAAAGGAACGAATGGCGACAACGTTGGGATGCGGCTTTTTTTTATTGCATCTTCCTGAACGCTCAACGGCAGATTACATCATTGCGCAGATCAAAAAACTGAATGCAAATACCGCGGTGCACGGGATCATCGTACAACTTCCCTTGCCGAAACGCGCCGACGCCGACTGCGTCATCGCGGCGATCACGCCGAAAAAAGATGTCGATAATCTCCGCGGTAATTCCCCGTTCATCGCTCCATCGGTAGCCGCGATCTGGGAAATGCTTTCGCATACCGGCGCGCCGAATGTCTCCGACCGCATCGCGATCATCGGGTACGGACGCGTTATCGGCAAGCCACTCCACGCGTTTCTCCTCGCGCGCGGATTTAAAAATATCGGCATCGCAGACAGTGCAACAAAAGATATTTCCGCGCTTACCAAAGATGCTGATATCATCGTATCGGGCGTGGGCAAAGCAAATCTTATCACCACGGTCAAAAAAGGCGTACGCATCATCGATGCGGGTGCGAGTGTATATAACGGAAAGATCGTCGGCGATGTTGCGGTTGCGAAAGTACGCGCGAAAGCGGCGGTCCTTACTCCCGTTCCGGGAGGCATCGGCCCTTTGACCGTTATCCATTTATTCACCAATTGTGTTATCGCGGCACAGCGCTAATCCTTGTATTGTGCATACAATCATGATACGAAGTATTTACACTGTGCACTTTACCAATAAAAAATATTAAAGGAGGAAACATATGCATACATACCCAGAATCAGCACTCGCACACGCTCATTCATTCGTTGCAACACCGGTGTATTCATTCACCCCGCTCGAACAGGAATTACTCGCGCCGTTTTTCACGAATACGGACAAAAAGGTGTATCTGATGCACACGCTTCCGCAGAGTATTGCGACCGCGCTGCTCTCCATGTTCTCGCGCATGAAAAACCCCCGGGGCTTGCGCGGCATTTTCGCAGACAATTTCATGCCGGAAATGCTCGCGAGTATGCTTCCTGAGACCGCAGAGAAATTCGGCGGCGACGGCGTCCTGTTTTTAAAGGAACACAGTATCACTTCGTTCGACGCTTTCGTGGCTTATTCTCCGGAAACAAAAAAGGCATGGGAAACATTCCGCGATGCGGTGCGCGTGGACACGAAATTCCTTGAAGAGCTCACGCACGCAGAAAAGATCATGCGATTTATGAAACGCTGGCTCGACGCGTACGGGCACAACTCCATCGCCCGCATGGGCGCAGTATGGATCTGTTTCGAACAGATCTCGGCACTTGCCGCAAAATCGATCGAATGGGGCCGTCCGGGCGCAGGATACATCGAGCTTTCCACGCGCTATGTGGATATGAGTAAGCGCGGCTACTATCCGATCCACAAAGAGCTTGCGGCATACGGCGTCGATGAGAAAAAAGTGGAGGATGTCATGGATGCGGCATTCCAGTTTTATGTCGCACTGGAAGGAGAAAAGTTCACCGGTCCGTTCCCACACTATTTGCGCGAACACTACGGCGCATTATTTTCCGGAAATGAAAAAGATCTTGAAAGCGGGGTGATCGGCGAAACATGCGATGTGCTCGGCAATTTCTTACCAAGCGGCACGCTTACATCCGTCGGCGTGAACGTATCAGGTGAAGGACTTCAGGAGCTCATCAAGCACCTCATCCTCGATAACACACCGGAAAATATCGCGCTCGTTGAAGAGATCATCGTCGAGGCGAAGAAAACCGGTGTCGACCAATTCATCCGCCACACCGAAGCGACCCCATGGAAAGAAGAATCATGGAAATATCTTTCCGTCGAACCGTTCAAAGGGAATGGCACATCACTGGTCATGGATAGCCCGGCAGGCG
>MEYI01000045.1:0-5731 GCA_001773975.1 Candidatus Azambacteria bacterium RBG_16_47_10 | reverse complement strand
TCGGATATGAGTCATGCGCGGCATTCGATGACATCGTAACCAAGCTTCGTGAAACACCGAGAGGAGAATACGACAAGCTTCCGAACGAATTCGAGCTCGCAAGCGCATCATTTGCCGGAAAAATAACATTCCGCGGATGGCGCGATGTGCAGCGCCAAGGATTTTGTACGCACTTACGTACGTTCGTTACTCCCCTGCTCGGATTTTATCGCTACGACAAAGAAGCGCCCGCCGCACTCACCGATGCATTTGCACGGATACACGCGGCGAATCTCGCGCTCTATACCGAGATGGGGAGGAAGGGTGTTCCGGATGAGCTGATGCAGTATCCGCTTTCATTGGGGAACATGATCGGTTTTCTCCTTGCATCGAACATGCTTGAGATCGAATTCTGCAACTGGCAGCGGAGCAAGTTTTCTGTAAACCACGAAGTGCGCCAGATATTCCTCGCAATGGAACAGCACATGCGCATGGCATATCCGTGGTGGGAAAAACTTTCCCGTGCAAACACCACGCCGGCATATATCTTTGCCCGCGGCAGCAAAGGAATTCCTCTTGAGTAAGAAATGGGCACAAAAAAGCGAGTCTTTACGAAGGCTCGCTTTTTTATTTGACAAATATATTATCACATGGTATTTAAAGAAATAGTGCTCTTTTAAATAAACACTCACGAAAGGAGGTGTTCCATGAAGGTATTTATTACGCTTAGGAATTCTGCTCTCAGGGTAGATATTCGATCAACGGGCAAGAAGAACACGAAAATACTGACGAACACAGTACGCGATCTCAGGAGACAAATGCTTTCCGGAAAAATCGTTTCATACGTCGAGGAGCAAAGCGGGATAACCTCTGCTACACTGATATTTTCCATACAGGATGCCAATGTATCAGACGTAAAGCGAGAGCCTGGAGAACTTCTCAATTAACCAAAGATCCCCGCGAAAACACCCGCGGGGATCTTCTGTATTGTGGTATTGTGCTTTTTTCCTCTCTATGCTATATTATATTTTGATGCGATTTGTTGCCTCTATTTTAATCGGTAACGTCATTGCGCTGTTTCTTTCCTCGTATTATATCGAGGGGGTAATGATCAAAGGCGGCTGGTGGGAAATCCTTGCTGTTGGTGCGGTTTTAAGCATCATCAACATCTTCCTCAAACCGATACTCAAGCTCATTTTAGGGCCTTTTATTCTCCTGAGTCTTGGGTTGTTCATTATTATCATCAACATAGGGATCTTGTGGATTACGGATCTCCTACTTCCCCAGATGCAGATAACGACCATTGGGGCGCTTTTTTTGACAACGCTTCTCATCAGCGCGGTAAGTTTTGCCACGCACATCATCTTCGGTAAAAAATAACACTAACGCTTTTCAACAAACCTATGTTTTGGTTTAATATACTTCTTATTGCAGTTTCAACATTATTGATCGTTGCGATACTTTTACAGCAACGCGGTGAGGGAATCTCGACGGTATTTGGGGGTACCGGCGGTGGCGCGTATCACACGAAACGCGGCATGGAAAAATTCGTTTTTTTCTCAACTATCGTTTTATCAACTCTATTCATCGGCAGCGCTATCATGCGCTTGTTCTTCTAGTATCTGTGAGACCATTAATTCGTACATAAATCATCCGGTTACCGAACAATTGGACATGGCCAACATGGTCGCAGTGGCGGCAATTGCCGAAAGTGCTTTCGAAAAAAGAGTATTATGGCATTATCACGCTTTCTCTACTCACGCTTTTTTTCGCGTGCGCATCGCTTTGGACAGTATACACTGAACACACTATGCTTGTGCCGCGCTATGGCGGCACATACACCGAAGCGCTTGTAGGAGAACCGCAGTTTATCAATCCGGTCCTTGCCGGCATTAACGATGTCGACCGCGCCATTGCGACACTCATCTACTCAGGACTCTTAAAATATGATGGGGAAGGAAATATCGTCCCTGATCTTGCTGAACGATATGATGTATCGGAAAACGGGAAGGAGTACACATTTTTCCTTCGAAATAATATTCTTTGGCATGACGGAAAATCGTTCACCGCGGATGACGTTGTATTTACGTTCACCGCGATCGCGGATCCGCGATACGGGAGCCCGCAGCGTGTCGGCCTTCAAGGACTTCTCGTGGAAAGGATAGATGATATGACGGTAAAGCTGACACTTCCTTACCCGCACACACAGTTTCTCGATAAGCTGACGATCGGGATCGTGCCGAAACACATTTGGGAGGGCATCAATCCAAGAAATGCAAATCTCGCCGATGCTAATCTGGAACCGATCGGCACCGGTCCGTACCGGTTCGTGAAATTTACCAAAGATAAATATGGTGCCATTATTTCTTTTTCACTTGAAGCAAATACTCATTTTTATGGGAGCACGCCGTTCATCGATGCGATCGATCTGTATTTTTATCAAACCAATGAAGAGGCATTGCAAGCGTACCGCGACGGTGATGTCATGGGAATTAGTGGTATAGCTCCGCGAGATATGGACGCAATTAAAAAGCGGGGTTCTGAAGTGCACACGTTTGCCACGCCAAAATATTTTGCCGTATTTTTTAATCAAACGAACAGTAAACCGCTTGCTGATAGGCAGGTCCGTGAGGCTCTTTGGCGCGCTACGGATCGTGATGCGATCATCCGCGATGTACTTGGCGGGAACGGCATTATTGCAAACTCTCCCATTCTGCCGTGGCTTACCGGTCACAACGCAGATATCATCGGATATCCGTATTCACAGGACGAAGCAAGAAATATTCTTAATAACGCGGGATGGAAAGATAAAAACGCGGACGGGGTTCGGGAAAAGATCATTGGAACAAGCAAAGAAGCGACTGATCTGACCATAACACTTATCACATCGGATTCCCCGGAGCTCCTTAAAACGCAGGAGATGTTACGCGATCAATGGACCGCAATTGGCGCAGAAGTGCTCATCGAAAATTACACTCTTGATGAAGTAAAGCAAAAAATAATCAAGCCGAGAAAATACGAAGCGCTTATTTTTGGAGAAGCGCTGACACAATATCCCGACCCATATCTTTTCTGGCATTCGTCGCAAAAGAAGGATCCCGGATTGAATCTCGCCCTGTATGACAATAAAGGTGCGGATCAATTATTAGAAACAGCGCGGGATACCGCGAGTCAGGATGAGCGAAATGCCGCGATCGTAAAATTGCAAGACACGATACATGCTGATATCCCCGCACTGTTCTTATACTCCCCTGCGTATCTGTACGCGATCGATACCGATGTGAAAGGCATCGCAGCGACCGCAATAAGCACTGCGGCGCGAAGATTTATTGGCATCGAACGATGGTATATTAAAACGGACAGGGTTAAAAAAATACAATAGGTATTCCATCCGCTCGGGTGGCGAAACGGCAGACGCACTAGCTTCAGGAGCTAGCGAGAGCAATCTCATGGGAGTTCAAATCTCCCCCCGAGCACACGTAAGTTTCTTTACATCTTCATCTGACGTCATAATTCGGAACATGGTCGATGTCCGGATGGGCACATCGGATCAGGATCTGAAGATCTCTTATGAATTATTAACCGTTGTTTCGTGCTTATACGGAACAACACAACATGAGAAATGAAAAAAGAACATATTAGTACGGCACGAGGACGGATACGCGGGGTGCGCCCGCCTTCTCAGCCGGGAGAGAAGAAACCTCTCACTGATGGCGCTATGCCAGCATCACCAGCACAAGCACCTCAGCAGCGCCATCCGTCCCCACAGGGAGGACGAGGACGTCCTGCGCGTAGAACGCAAGACGGACAGCATGGTGGGCATGCGCCGCGCTCACATGCGTCATTTGGCGGACATCGCGGAGGTGGTATGCGCGGTAACAAACAAGCGCCACAGCACGAATCGCGCGGACCAAAAATATCATCCCCTGCTCCCGCAAAAACATTGCGCGTCATTCCCATCGGCGGCACGGAAGAAGTAGGACGGAACATGACGGTCCTTGAATACGAAGACAATATACTTATCATCGATATGGGTCTGCAATTTCCCGAAGAAGATATGCCGGGAATCGACTACATTATTCCGAACATCGAATATCTGAAAGGACGAGAAAAGAATATCGTCGGCGTAGTTATTACGCACGGACATTACGACCACATCGGTGCTATTCCACATCTTATCCCCCGTCTCGGTAATCCGCCAATCTTCGGCGCGGATCTGACACTTGCGCTTATTAAAAAGCGCCAAGAGGAATATAAGGATATTTCTTCAAAACTTGAATTGCACCAGATCGACAAAGACAGCACGCTAAACCTTGGCGTTTTCCACCTCGAGTTCTTTAGTGTGAGTCACAACATTCCGGGCGCAGTGGGCGTTATCATTCACACACCGGAAGGCATTGTCATTCATACAGGCGACTTCAAGCTGGACGAACGATCAACCATCGCGGGTGTTACCGAATTAAACAAATTGGAAGCAGTCGGCAAACAACGGCCGTTGTTACTCATGTCTGACAGCACGAACGCGTCGCAATCAGGCAAACAGCTCAGCGAGATCGACATTGTTACCGATCTTGAGATTATCGTAAAGAACGCAAAAGGGCGTCTTATTTTCGGCACCTTCGCATCACTGCTCGGTCGTTTAAACGAGATCATTCAGCTTGCGGCAAAACACAACAAAAAGCTGATCATCGAGGGGCGGAGCATGAAAAACAACATCGAGATCGCAAAAGAGCTCGGGTATATCAAGATCCCGAAAGGAACTGAGATCCCGGTGGAAGAAATGAAACACTACCCAAGCAGTCAGATCATGATCTTGGCGACAGGTGCGCAGGGTGAAGACCGCGCAGTGCTTATGCGCATCGCAACACGCGAACACCGATTCATTTCTGTAGAACCGGGAGATACATTTGTGTTCTCGTCATCAGTTATTCCGGGCAATGAGCGAACTGTTCAGCGCCTGACCGATAAGCTGTATCGCGAAGGCGTTGAGGTGATCAACTACCGCATGATGGACATTCATGCGGGCGGTCATGCAAAGCAGGAGGACCTGAAGCGCGTTCTCGAGCTCATTCAACCGAGATATTTCATGCCGATCGAAGGCAATCATTCGTTCTTGTGTCTCCATGGAAAGATCGCGCAAACCGCAGGACTCACCAATGAGCAGATCATCATTCCGGACAACGGCAACATTATAGAATTCAAAGAAGGCAACGCGCAAAAATTGAAAGAAAAAGCACCAACTGATAATATCTTCGTTGATGGTCTTGGCGTCGGCGATGTCGGCGATGTCGTGCTTCGTGATCGCCAAATGATGGCAAAAGACGGCATGTTCGTCGTTATTGCGACGTACGATTCATATTCCCGGAAAGTGAAGGGTAATCCCGATCTTATTTCCCGCGGATTCATCTATATGCGCGAATCAAAAGAACTTCTCATGGAAGTGCGCAGACTCGTGAAAAATATAGTTGAATCAAGCGCCGGAAACCAAGGTAAGGGAGAGATCAACTGGGCGTATATTAAGGACAATATCCGTGACGAGGTCGGTGGTTTTCTGTACAAGAAAACCCATCGACATCCGATGGTATTACCGGTCGTCATCGAGATCTAACACATCAAAACAAAACCCCCGATTTCTCGGGGGTTTTGTTTTTTATGCGGTAATAAGCTCCTCTATCTTTTTCCGTGCATCGGCAAGTATTTTTTCAGTATCCGCTTCGATATTCACGCGTAAGAACGGCTCGGTATTCGATGG
>MEYI01000044.1:22175-22785 GCA_001773975.1 Candidatus Azambacteria bacterium RBG_16_47_10 | reverse complement strand
AACCGTCCCTGATCATCATTATCAAATATTTCTTTTCCATCAAGAAATACCGAAAGAGGGATCGCTTCATTCGTCTGCCATACGAGAGAATCACTATCGGGATCGAGAAAAAAAGTTTCCCGCACGCCGCCGGAACGCTCGATCTCACACGATGAAAAATTATTCGTTACTCTCTTTATCTGCAATCGCGTACCAAGCCGCAGTTGCGCGATTGTTTTATACATCCCTCCCTTCTCCCGCACATACCATCCCTGATACCGAGACGACGGATTTTCCTGCCAATAAAAAAAACCTCCGTGCCTGTTGGTGAGAAGGAGCTGGGGATCGTCTTTAATTTCTTTGCGCGTCTCGAGGGCGCCAATATGATGAATGAATTGCATCGAATTATGCGCTATACTGTTTTGCCAATGCCCTTGTATGCGCATCAAAATAATGTTTCACAAATACGCTCCAATCCGCCTGCGCAGCAAGGGCGTATGCCGCGATCTTATTTTCCACGCGCTCTCTGCGGCTAAAGGAAACATATTGGGTAAATACATCGGTAAGAGCGGCGATCACCTCGTCATCACCCTTCCCGAACCGGTCGATGATATACACGCCCGGGTCCTTT
>MEYI01000044.1:13815-22102 GCA_001773975.1 Candidatus Azambacteria bacterium RBG_16_47_10 | reverse complement strand
CCGCACTCTCAAGCGGCGTATATCCCCATGGCTCATAAAACGATGGGAACACCCCTAAATGAGACCCCTGAATACATTCATAATACTCAAGATTTAATAATCCGTCCGATCCATGATTATAAATGGGATAAAAGATCACTTTCACTCTATCTTCTTTTTTATTTGTCAGACCGCTTTCATGCAGCGCGCGGATGATCTGATCGTGCGGATTCACCACGTTATGCGTCGTCAGCGGGGGAAGTGTATCAACCGACTTCAATTCCCTGATCTTCTGCTTCAGCGATAGGATCATTTTTTCATCGAACAGCGAGCTGATCGGCACATCTTCCTGCGCGATAAGAGAATACAGGATCGCATCTTCCATCTCCTCCTCCACCTCTTCAAATGAATTCTGGATATCATTGAATACTTCCCTCGCGCGCGCGAGCTTTTCATTCACGCCGAGTACCTCTCCGGGAACCCAAAGAAAACTTACGACCGTCTTCTCGCTTCCTTCCTCTTGCATGCGTTTATTCAATGCGGCAAGCGCTTTAATATATACGTCGATCCCTTTATTGCGGAATTCGTATCGGCTTCCCAAAAAAAATATCAGCGTCTGCGAAACATCAAAACTATAATACGGGAAAAAATAATACATGAGGAACTTCCTGATTCGATTGCGCTGAATGTTGTGTTTGCGATTGATCTCTTCAATTGTCGGGAATTTTTCAATATCAAGTCCGTTCGGCAATACCACATCGGCTTCCCTCCCAAGGAAATACTTCCCTTCAAGCGACGTGATCTGGCTGACCGTCGTGAATACATCGGCGATCGCAGCCGCCGCTTTTTCCAACTGATGCTTGTGTTGCACGAAATTCGCACGCGCTTCCGCGGCGGGATCAATGCTTTCAAACGATGAATAGAAATCAACGCCCCGGGACGCGAGACTCCTCCCCAGTGTCGTTGCGTGCGTCGTGAATACGGACGCAATGCGCACATGCTCTTTCTGTAAATACACAAGCGCAGACCCTGTCAACCACTCATGGAAATGTCCGAGCAGTTTCTTTTCCGGCATTATGGCTGCGATCTGCTTGAGCAGCTTTCCCACGGCATACCCCCACGCCACCGGCTCGTCAAAATCGAACGCCGATCCCAACGAATCAACACCATGCAGATCCCAGAGATCGCGCTTGATGTCGTTCATATACGGCGTTACTCCTTTAAATTCAAGAAGGATCACATACGGCTGTCCATCGATAAGCCATTTGCCGAAGTGAACGACAATACCTTCTTTTTCTACCGCGGAAAACGCCTGCTGAAAATACGCGGGGACGGGCTGCGGCTCAAACTGCCCGAATAATTTATGCTCAAAATACGGACCGACGAGAAAATAATTCGCTCCGTAGCAATTTACCATCTCCCGCGCCTTGGACGTGATGACCGTGTGAATACCCCCCACCTTATTCACCACCTCCCATGACACTTCAAATAAAAAATCGGGTTTTTTGTATTCGTCCATGAAAGAACACTAGGAAAATGCTTTGCGGTTATAAATATTTTTCCAATTTCAAAACGCGTTCATCAACGCGTTTCTCTATCTTTGCACGCACGCCCTTCGCCTTCCGAATATCTTTCGCAAGAACAGCATCATGCAGTGTGCCCTCGATCCATTCGGCGAAATCACATTTCTGGCTATTGCAATGATAATTAAATATTTCCTGGGGCATGTCTTTTACATGCGCGCCGAGATCGGCAAGACTTGAAAATATGTTTCCATCCGCGTTAAAAAAACGGTCTTCTTCGTATACCTGCCGCAAGATATCGCGTGCCGTTGTTTTATTGATCGCCATATGGTAATTATACCGCGTTTTTATATGATTGAACACCGCGCGTGAGAGAAAGGCGTGATCGCATATCGTGGATCACGTTCATATACGATATGAACGCGTCATACGGAGAATCGTACGGATTAAAATATTTATGTACGTCGCCATCCGCGAACCATTTCGTGCACATATAATAAAAATGATCTGATGTCTGCAGACGCCTCCAGTCCTCGACAAGCGCCGCATCGCCGCTTGCAAGCACATCCTTTTCGAGTGCGTAAATATTTTCAAGCGCAGCGTACTGCATGGCATTCGACCGCCACGCACTCAAGTCCCGCTCGACATCCGCCCATGAAATGTGCTCGCCAATATCGATGCGGTCGCGCGCGGGATATGCCGCAATCGCTTCCGACGGCGTTTTGAAATTGATATCGGGATATCGCAAAAGCGCTTCGGGCAAATTGCGTAAAAAAGCGAAAATACCGGTATCTTCCCATTGGTGTTCGCCGAATGTTTCGTAATCCATGAACAGATTGATCGTTTCGCCGTTGCCATTATGTTTTGCGACCCATGAAGCGAATTTTTCCGTGTTTAACGGCCATTCTTCCCACGCGCGCGAAGAAAAACGAAACGCGATATCATCTGACAGCTTGTAATTTTTTAACAGTAATTTTATATGCTCGCTTCCCTGCGGTGTATACACAAAATTAGGGCTCTTCCATCCAAGTGCGCGCTCAATGCCCTCGGCGAGAATCCCGTCAAATCCGAGCTCTTCGGCCCAATGCGCTATTTCATTGTTATAAATAAGCTCCGTATTGCGAAACACTGTTGGTTCGACCGCAAAAAACTTCTTTATCATACTCCGGTGTCGTTCCACCTGCCGCTGAAATTCATCTTTCGAATACAGCGACGCGAGCGAATGATGATATGTCTCCGAAAGGAATTCCACGCGCCCCGTTCGCGCAAGCCGATAAAACGAGTTGAGCACCTCCGGCATGAACTGTTCCGCTTGCTCCAAAAAAACACCTGACAAAGAAAAACTGATCCTAAATTCCGGGTGCTTTTCCAAAAGATGCAGCATTGTGTCATTTGCGGGGAAATAACACTTACGGGCGACCTTCTCGAATATCTTTCGATTATTAAGCTTGCCTTCGGAATCGTCGGTAAAATAATCGTGATCGTTCCCGATGTTAAAAACGGGATATTTCTTTATCCGAAAAGGCTGATGCACTTGAAAATAAAAACAAACGCTAGGCATATATGTTTTACGCGCCGAGCCGATGATACACGTCAATGCACCGATCGGCAGAAATTTCCCATGTACACTGCAACGCCTCTTGGTGTCCATATTCGGACAAACACTGGCGAAGCTCCTTATATCGTACCACTGCAAGGATCTTTGCCGCCATCTCATGGATATCCCAAAAATCGACCTTCAAACAATGGGATAAAAGCTCTCCAACGCCAGCCTGCTTTGAAATAAGGGTTGGCGCGTGATTTTGCAGTGCTTCAAGCGCCGTCAACCCGAACGGCTCCGACACTGACGGCATGACAAAAAGATCCGCGGAGCGATACAGACGCGCAAGCGCCTCCCCCCGTAAAAACCCGGCAAACACAAAGTGATCGGACATGCCGAGCTCCGCCGCCCTTTCCACGACCCGATGATACATATCGCCATCTCCCGCCATCACGAACATTACATTCGTATCCTCTTTAAGCACTTTTTTTGCCGCCGCAACAAAATAATCGGGGCCTTTTTGCAGTGTCATTCGTCCCACGAACAACACAATGCTTTTCCCGGGAAATGAAAACGCAGCATCTCCTTGAAACATCATGCCCTCTTCGATCGCATTATGCACCACCGATACCTTTTCCGGTGCGATGCCATACCGCTCTACGATGATATTTTTCGTGAACTGCGAAACCGCTATCACCGCATCCGCCTGTTCCATTCCCCATCGCTCGATATCATACACTCGTTGATCCACGCATGCGCCGCCCGTTCGGTCGAATTCGGTCGCATGTATATGCACTACCAATGGTTTTTGCGACACTCGTTTTGCCGCAACCCCCGCAGGAAACGAAAGCCAGTCATGCGCGTGAATGACGTCGAACGTTTCGCGCTTCGCGATCCGCCCGGCCTCTCTTCCGTATCGCAGCACCTCTTCATACAAATTCCTTCCATATAATGCGCCGTGACCTTCTTCATGAAGAAACATCTCATATCCCGCAGAATCAAGATACGGGGAAAGAAGCGATGCGATGGGAACAACATCAATAGTGATATCGGCAAATACAACAGGAAATGCCGCGGAAACAGCGGTTTTTCGCGGCAATACAAAAAGCACTCCGATATTTTTTGCAGAAAGCGCTTTTGCAAGATTGTAACATGCCACTCCCAGCCCGCCACTGTTGTGTGGGGGGAGCTCCCACCCGAACATAAGCACGCGCATACGCAAATGCTACAACCTCAGAAACGATATCCGCGCCCGCTGAAGTTGCGCGATTAGACTCTACTTCTTTTTTCTCGCCCTCAATTTCCTTTCAAGGATAGCAAGATCTTTCTGCGTCACTACTTTCAGTTTTTTGATCGCTTCCGCCAGTGTGTTTCTTACTTGCCTCTCCACTTTTGCTTCGATCTTTTTTGATTGCATCATCGCCTCCTCAACGAGTTTTTCCCCTTCTTTCTTGTCAAGATATTTATTTTTCACGAGTTCATTGATAAGCCCCTGAACCTCTTTCCTGGTTTTTACATACACCCCCATGCTAAACTGCATGCTTTTTTTAAGAACGTTTTTCATAGTGTGGTCTTCATTATTAAATGCTCGCAATGGCGCATAACTCACCCAATAATACCACATTTTTTGCGGCGTTACTATCGTATCATCCTCTATTACGGCCTTACCAACGCATCTCCTTCGGTAATGCCTTCACTTATTTCCACAGATCCGCCTTTCTCCATTCCCAAAAGAACGAATACGGTCTTTATGCCGTCAGGGGTTTTCACGCGTACTGACCTCATGTTGTTTTCATCGGCAAGAAATTCCTTGGGGATCATGAGCGCATTATGCTTTACCACCACATCAATGACGCCCGTCACTTCCTGTGGAGCACTGTACACCACAGTATCATCTTCAAAATGGACGCGTATGGCGTTGCTTGCCACACCCACCACTCTTCCTTCCGCTTGTGTATTTTCCCATCGCATATGCACGGCATCTCCCACCCGTACTCGCGGCGCATCATCGGAAGAAACGCGCGCATCAACTTGCGTATCGCTTGTCGGGGTTATCGTTATGACAGACATCTCTTTTTTTACCCGCGCACCTCTCTGCGTGGCAACGCGCGCGATCACGCCGTCAAGCGGTGCGCGCATCGTGCTGTTTTCAATATCCTCGCGCACGATATCAAGAGATGATTCGTATTCTCTTATCCGCGCCTGATGCATCGCGATCACCGCGTCTATCGATGTCGATCTTTTGAGCGCGAGCTCTCCTTCCGCCACACTCATTCCGGCATCCGCTTCATTCACTTTTTTTAAAGCATTATTAACCGCGAACTGATTTGCGGCCACTTGAGCGGCAATTGCCTGCTCAAATGTTAAAATGACCGTCTGTGTCGCATTGATCACCGAACGCTGCACCATCATTGTCGTGATGAACCCCCCGATCTCCGGCGCACCGAATGCAACGCTCGCACCCGCAAGCACTTCCGCTGTCTTAAATACCGTTGCCCGGATGAC
Source organism: Candidatus Azambacteria bacterium RBG_16_47_10 (assembly GCA_001773975.1). Taxonomy (GTDB): domain Bacteria; phylum Patescibacteriota; class Minisyncoccia; order GWC2-36-17; family WO2-46-25; genus MEYI01. The sequence goes on along the minus strand of MEYI01000044.1, from coordinate 16,555 downwards.
CTCAAGATTTGTTTTGTTGTTGGATAATGCGGCATCGATCGTCGCATGCGATCCTTCCGCTTTCATTTTTGCGTATTCCGTTTTTATATTTGCATACGCTGTCCGCGCAAGCATCATTTGCCATTCGGCATCCGAACGCTCCCGTGATTCGGAAACGCTAAAAATACCCATAAACGCATTGTGCTCATCATAGATCCCGCCAAGCGCCTTCATGGCATTATCCGCATTCAAAAGGATCGTTTCTCCATAATCTCTTGCGAGCGCATACTGGCGCGCAAGATCCCCCTCCGCCCTCGCCTTTACATCTTCAAGCTCGCGCCGCACGCTCTCTCGTAACACCTCTGCGGCACGCACTTTAACCTCCAATAATTCAACTTCCTTCCTATTCATACCGGAAAGCAATTGCAAAAGTGCCGCTTTTTCCACCCCGATCTTTGCCTCATATTGCTTTATCTCCACCTCCCTTCCGCTTTGTACGAGTTCTGCGAGCACGTCATTGCGCAGTACACGATCTCCGGCGCGTACCGCGATCTTTGCGACCGTCCCGTCAACAGAAAATCCAACGCCAATATTTTCCGCGGGGATCATCATTCCGGTCATCGAAATGCGCTCGATCACATCCTGTTTCTTCACGGTGAATATCTCGCCGGTACGCAAAAAAAGTCCGTAGTATATTCCGGAACCAATGCTGAAAACAATGAAGAAAGTTATGACTGTTTTTATGGAAAAAAATTTTCTCATGTCGTATAGAACGAAAAAAGCCTCAATGGGCTTTTTTCGCATTTTTTACGATTTTTACAACTGTGAGATACCCGCGTCGATCTCCTGAAAACCGTTATCCGCGCTTCCTATGTCTATTTCCTGCGCTTCCGTGGCAAGATTCGTTCCGTTCGTCACCGAAATGAGAGACTCTTCAATCGGCTTCGCTTGAAACCATATGATGATCCCGATCGCAGCCGCCGCAATGATGATGATTAAAATAATGTGTTTCATGATCGGTTATTGGTTACTATTTGATGATGTCGCTGTCTTCTCTTTCTCTCCTTGAGCAGTCTGCGCCACAGCAACCGCCGCGGCATGAACCGCGTCTCGCGCATCCTTTACCGATGCGAAAACGACCCTGAGATCACCGCTGAACATATCGCGTGTTTTTTTCACATCATCCTTAAGCTTCGCGTCCGTGGTGATCGTGATGGCATACGTCTTTCCTGCTTGCGCCAAAACCGCACTGCGAGCGGATGCGATAGCATTCTTCGCATGAACGATCGCCGCCCGTGCCGACGCAACATCTCTTCCCTGCGCTTCCGCTCTATCAGCGCGTTCCACCACTCTTCCCACGACACCATCCATCTGATCCAATGCGCTCTCAAATTGCGTTGTTCTTTGCTCATTCAGCGCATCCATGCGCGTGTCGATATTTTCAAGGATCCTTTTTTTATTTTCATCTTTTATCGTCTGCAATCTTTCCCGCAGTGTTTTTTGTTTTTCCTCGATGCGCTTTTTTGTTTTCTCCCGCTGTTCCCGCATCATGCTCTTAAATTCTTCCTGTCGTTTCTCGATCTCCGCACGCATAGCAGTGCGCGCCGCCTCTATGCTCTCCGTCGCGGCGGTCCTTATTTGTTGTATCTCTTGTTGTGCTGCCGTGCGAACATTCTGCCCCGGTGTTTGCTGCGCAAACACCGGAAGAGCAAGCATACAGGAAAATAAAATAAACCCTATTTTTTTCATACCCATACGATTAATACTACTCCCCTTAGTATACTCCTTGAGAAAATAGAGAACAGACCCTCTGTGGACAATGTTACTCTACGATCATTACCCCTGTCATGCCCGCATCGCTATGTCCGGGGATGGGGCAATAAAACCGATAAGCTCCTTCTTTTTCCGGAGTGAATTCGATCGTGGTGACCTCTCCATCCGGCGTTTTTGCATTGACATTAAGCTCATCAATGGCAAACGCGTGACCGCCATAAGAATGCACGCGCACGGTCACCTTCTCACCCTTCTTTACTAAAAAAACATCGGGGCTGAAGAAAAAGCTCCGCGCATCGATATCGATCGACTGCCGATACACTTTTTCTCTCGTCGTTGCTGTCGTCTTCCCGGTAGTCACCGGAACGAGTTGCTGTGTTTTTTTCTCGAAAGATGCGGGCACGAGCACATCTTCTGTGAATATTTTTTTATAAAAAAGAAATCCTCCTATTCCTAAAACAAGCACAATGACCGCAATGAGTATGCTATTTGATTTCGACATACGTTATAAATACCCCATGATGATGTCGATGGCATCATCGAGCTTGAGGCCTGTCTTAATAAAATATTTTTTTACGCCGAGTCGCTCCGCCTTCTGAAGCCCTTCCTCTTCTTTCACATTCGAAACAATGATGGTAGGAACATCTTTCCACTTCTCGGTCTGGCGCATTTCCTCAAGAATCTCAAACCCCGACACATAGGGCAATAAAAGATCCATGATCACCGCGGCGGGAATTTCCAATTCTCCTTTTTTTAACAGCTGCATCATTTCCTTGCCGTCGCCAACAATACGGAGCGGAATATTGCGGATCTCAAACATGAGCGTATACGCTTTTTGGAGCGCCGGATCATCCTCTATGAGTAATACGTATTTTCCTTCCATGTATATATTGTACGGCGGGAGGGTATGAATGTAAACACATGCCTAATACCTACTGCATTTCTGAGGAAACCCGCTTCTTTTCCCGGTCGCCATTTTTAAAAACGT
>MEYI01000044.1:13619-13803 GCA_001773975.1 Candidatus Azambacteria bacterium RBG_16_47_10 | reverse complement strand
GCCATATCGTTACGATCACGATGCCTACGCTCCCCAAAATATCTGCATAATGATGAACACCGGCATATACCCGAGATATCCCTACGATGAACGCCACTGCAAAGGCCGCTATGCCGATTTTTTTATCATACACAAAAAGGATCGCGGCGATCGCACTCACCAAAAGTATGTGGTCGGAAGGAAC
>MEYI01000044.1:5108-13602 GCA_001773975.1 Candidatus Azambacteria bacterium RBG_16_47_10 | reverse complement strand
GCATCGCTCACAAATGGGCGCGGGTTATAAAAAAACAGTGACGCCAGTTTTGCGGCACCATATGCGATCGGCAAAAAAATAACCGCCAACACGGCAATGGATCTCTGCCTGCTTCGTGGCTGCGCTAAAAAATAAATGACTAGCGCGGCAACCAAAAAGAGATATAGATATTCTGCGCTAAATATGACAATGGAATTCATGCTGTATGATTATATACCCTTATAAGGAATCAGTTAATGGGGTCAGGTACCATTCTTCCATTATAAAATTGCGAAGAAATGGTGGCTGACCCCATTTCTCATTCATTCTTTCGAAACATCGCTCCGGCGTTCAAGTCCTACTAGTATTGGGGAGACATAGGGGATTCGAACCCCTGCTAACAGGACCACAACCTGTTGTGCTGCCACTACACCAATGTCTCCATAAATCTCTGCCGCTCTGTTATATCATGATGAATAAGATAATGGCAATTATGACAAAGCCATGCGAGGTTACCAATCATATTATTCTTTCTATCATGATCAATATGATGGACAGCAAGCACTCGTTTATCTTTTATGCCGCATTTTCTGCATGCCTTCAGCTGTCTACTGCGCATAAGAATATCTTTATACGAGCTCTCCCCGCCTTTCCAATTCGGATGATCAGGACCCGTACGCGCCGCGGTATTCCTCCAAATTGCTTGACATGATTTCCCGCAAAAATACTTCTTACTCTCCGACCCCTCGAGACTCTTCCAAGAACGGTACACTTCTTTTTTACATACAAAACATTGTTTAATCTCTCCGTTTTTTTGCCCTTCGAATTGGCAGCGCTTCGAACAATATTTCCCCCAACCTTTCCTTATCCAACTTGGTTTTGCGTAGAATTCTTTTTTACAAATTGCGCATGCGGCATACATGTCTCCATCATATTCCAAAAGAGCCGCACATGTAAAGCAACCGCTTTCTGAAAAAACACAACCGAGTGCTCTGCCAATTGAGCTACGACCACCAAATTATACACGATGCACACTTCTCTCTGGTGTCCCTGGCAGGAATCGAACCTGCGTAACCAGCTTAGAAGGCTGGTGTTCTGTCCATTGAACTACAGGGACAAAGTGCGGGCGAACTCACCATGACGCGCACACCGCCCTGCAATGCACACAGACACGCTTCCCGCGGAAGAACGTACAGAAAATACCATACCTGCGCAAGAAATGCAACGCCCCGTATCAAGCATTTTCGGCGACCGCAGTGCTCAGTGGCTCTCTTCACTGGATTGGTAATGGTACTTCCTCTGTTGTCCCATGCTAAACGCAAAGCTGATACAGGGCAATGTTTCCTACTGCACCTTTTCCGGCTGAATGAACGGATCATACAACACTTTCTCAAAGATCGCATCACGAGAAGCATCCCGCCCTTTCCCTTTCTCGATCAATGTGCGCAATTCTCCTTCCTTGGGGATGACCGATCGCACCGTCACCTCGGGCTCTTGCAGTGAAACCCGGTACCCATACTGCCAAAAAATAAACCCGTCAAGCACCATGGCAGCGACGAAAAGAAGAAGCAATACTACGTAAATATGCCGTCGCATCTGCGCGGCACCCTGCTCGAAAAATCGGAAAATTGATTGTGTCTGAATCTTCATACTAGTATCGCGTATACACTTTTACCGATAATTGCATTTTCACATCGTTTTTCCCGAGTGAAACATTCTCTTTGCTTCTTTGCCCGATCGCACCACTCCCCGCGTGTGCGATCTGCATTTTATCGATAGACAGATATGTCTCTGCACTTTCAAGTAAATACATAAAACGAAGAGCGTTGGGAAAACTGCCGTATACCGTGATATTGAAAAATGTCGTTGCGGGCACCGATGCGTCCTTTTTTTCCTGCTGCACGTCATCCGCCGCCTCAATGACATGGTGGACACCCGCACGCGTCGCAAGATCCTCGACCATGATAATGAACTGCAGTTTTTCACTGCGCGCCAGCAGCATATCATCAAGCGCAGGGAGGAGATCTCTCACCGTTTCATATTCCTTCGTTATCATCCCCATCTGCTCTTGCTTTGCGACAAGCGACAACGCTTCTCGCTTCGCATTTAAAATACGCGCACCCGCATCGGTGATCATACCGAACAAAAACCATGCAAGAAACACCAGTGCGCCGATACAGCATAGCGTCACTCCCGCGTAGATATAAAATTTTCCTTTATATGAAATGGACATTATTTCTTTGTATCTTCACGTATAAACATAAATGAGAACGTGAAATCGATATCCGATTCTTTTAAAATATTTTTCACCGGATTTTTCACGCTTTGCGTGTCCGCAAAATCACTTTCGGAAAGGCGTTTCGCGATAGCAAGAACCGCGCTTCTTGTTTCGGAAAATCCCGTTATCGCCACATTCTTTGACGCCGCATCAAGAGAGATGCTTTTCATATACGCTCCCTCGCCGATAAGAAGCGCTGTCTTTTCCACGACCGGCGCAATAGGAATGATCTCCTTCTCTGCGTTCGCCAGCGTACCGATCTTTGTATTCGCGGAACGAATCTCCTTTTCGATATCTGTCAGTCGCTTTACGATATCGGTCGACTGCTGCGCCTTGATCGCATCATGCGTCGCTTTTTCTCCAATGCTCAAAAAAAGATATGTTGAAAAAAGAAACGCATTGAACACCGTGAGAATTAAAGAGATGAAAATACATAAAAAGACCGTAAGGCGCTTTTTCTTTTCAAAAGCATATTCATGTTTATATTGCTGTGGGAGGAGATTAAGCGTCAACATACGCCAGTTTTTAGCTTATAGCTTTTAGCTTTTAGAAGATCTATGAAGTTTTTTTGTATGTCTTTTTCCATATTTTTCTATAAGCTAATTTCGCTATAAGCTATAAGCTAAACCCTATAAGCTGGTCTTCTGCATGCCGGAAAGCGCAAGTCCGAGGACCGTCGTATACCCGAGTGATTTTCGATATGACAATTCCGGAACCTCGCGCAACGGCTCTTGCAATATATTCACCCACGGATTTCCCGTCTCAACGGGAATACGCAATGCCAACGCAAGATACATGTTTAAACCGGAAAGATTCGATACGCCTCCCGATAAAAGCACTTTCTGCACCGCAACAGCGCCCGGATGCTCATGTTCATGCATGGAGTGGCTTTCATAAAATGAGATATAACTGCGGATCTGCTCCGCAAGATCTTTTATGATCGGCTCCAGCGTCGCATATACTTTCCCATCGTGCGGAATTTTATCAAGCCCCACATCAAAGAACAACTTTCTCGCCTCTTCTTCATTGACGGAAAACACGGACGCGATAGCGCCGATCATCTTTTTCCCCGCCAAAGGGATCGATGAAGTGAATTGTGGCACCGACCCTGAAAAAATAATGAAACTGGTTCTGGTCGCTCCCATATCGACCAACAGCACCGGTCCGTCCGTTTTTAACCCTTTGACCAATGCGCGGCTCACCGCAACCGATTCGACCTCAAGTGATTTCACGATCAATCCGCATTTTTTCATCACGGACACATATCCATCAATGAGTTTTTTCGGCGCCGCGGAAATAAGAATATCCTGGTGCGGGATATTTTTCTGATCGCTGGCAACGAACTGCCAATCGTAATATACGTCGTTGATGCTCAGAGGAATATTCTGCTCTATCTCCCATTTGATCGCCTCTCCCACTTCTGTAACATCCATCTTCGGTAATTGGACCACACGAGTGAATGAATGCTCCTCCGGGAGCGAACATACCACATGCCGCGTGGTCACGCGGCCATACTGTGGGTTCACAAGCGCCTTTTTTATGATAGCAACAACATTATCTTCCTTTTTAATTTCTCCATCGTCGATCAATTCCTTGGAAAATCCGCCCGCGCCAAATGCCGTCAATGCAAGAGAATGTTTTTTTTTCCTCAATTGCGCGAACTTGAATGATTCATCGGAAATATCGAGCCCGAATGCGTCCGGCTCTATTTCATATATTTTTTTTGAGAAAAAACGGAACATAATGCCATTATATCACGGATGCAAGCTCATTCACATTATTGCACTTCTTTCCATCCCGATATTGCCCATCCCGCTGACGGACCAGATGAAAAATTAACATTGGAAAGCCCTACATCGTATGTGATAGTGGCGGTATTATCCAGGCGCAGTTTATACGCCGTCGCTTCCGTGATATTTACGCCGTTATGCAAATTGATCATGCCATCGGTCGCATAGAAAATAACGCCGGTTGCCTGATTATGCACGTCGACAGCACCGTCATGATGTCCGCACGCTTTGCCATCGGGAGACGTTGCACCCGTCCCGTCGCAGGCGAGCGTCGTAAGCATCATGAGGTAACTGCCCGCCGTTCCGGAACCGGAAAATGCGCCGTTGTTAGAAACATGGATCCAACCGTCTGCCATAATAACGCATGAATTTGCGCCATACCCCGCGTCGCATTGGATAGTTGAACCGTTGCTGATATCAATATTGCCCTGCACATAGATCGTGCCGGTCACGATTAATATTTTATTGTTGCTTGTCATAACAAGATCTCCTGTGATCTCCTTTGGGCCAAGCGACACATTGCTTGAAACCGTATAATTTCCGGCGATCGTACCGCCCGCTTGCGCATCCGTTTTCCACTTATCAATATTACCTTGAGAAATAGGCATGCCCAACAGCGGCGGGTCGATAGATCCGGGATACGCCGTGCCGTTAGTGAGCGGCGTCGGGCACGTGGGACTTGTCGGCGCATTCAAGAAATTCAGCGAGTTCGTATCAATGTATTGATAATACGCATCGCCGCACACGCTTGAGTTAGTAATGGAATGCGTATGCACGTCGCCTTCTACAACAACTCCATCAAGAGACGTGTCGGTGCCGCCAACCCATACGCGGAAATCAAGATCGCCGGTGATATTCGACCAAACTCCATTATCCCAGTCGTCGGAGAACTTCGCTGATCCTTGCGCATACCCGCCGGCACTATCCAGACCCCACACCCAATAATTGTTATTATCCAACGACGTGTCTGTCATGATCCAGTAAGTCGTTCCTGGATTCAGCGTCGGGTTTGTCGTAAAACTTATATCGACCCACCCATAGTTTGTCGTCACTGCGCTTGCCGAAAGCGTGCCGGAGGCAAGTACATCACTGCCGCTATCGCCCGGTCTTCCTCCTTCGTCTTTCATAATGCGCACCGTGATATCGGAAGGCGTGCCGACTTTTTTAATATACAGCGACACGCGCCGCACGGCGGATGCGGTGGACGTTGCCAGTTGGAAACTTTGCGCGACGTCAAGCCGTTGCTGCGAAGGCGTGCAATCATTATCAATGCATCGCGCGAATTTTAGATCATCATTTGAATCATCAAAATAACTGATCCGCGCGAAGCCATCAGAACCGAGCGTCACCGAAGTGTATTTTCCGACGCTAGCGGCATTATCCACTGTGGAAATATTTTTCGTAGTACAATCGGCATTGGTACATCGGACGAATTTTAGCGCGGTATTGCTTTCATCATAATAACTAATACGCGCAAAACCGTCAGAACCTAAAGCAATGGACGAATATTGCCCGACATCACCTGACGAATCAACGGTGGTGATATTTTTACTGGTGCAGTCCTCGTTGGTGCATCTGACGAATTTCAGATTTTCTCCGCTTGCGTCATAGTAACTGATCTGCGCGAAATTACTCGCGTCCAAAACGAGCGAATTATATTTGCCTACATCGTTCGTTGTGTCGATAAGGGTAATATTTTTATTGGTGCAATCATCGTTGGTACATCGTATGAACTTCAACTCGTTATTCGTATCATCGTGATAGCTGATGCGAGCGAATCCGTTTGAGCCGAGCGCAAGCGAAAGCCATTCGCCGGCATAATTTGTCGCGTCAACCGTCGTGATATTTTTCGCGGTGCAATCCGCGTTGGTGCATTGTGCAAACTTCACATCGCCGGCATCATCCTGAAAATATGCGATGCGCGCGAAGCCGTCAGAGCCGATCTTTATCGCGCTCGTGTCGCCGACATTACCGGATGATTCCACAATCGTGGTGTTTTTTGCGGAGCAATCCGCATTAGTGCACCGGGTGAATTTTTGATCATCATTGCCATCGTGATAATAGCTGATATAACCGAAATCATTGGCATCAAGAGCAAGCGATGTCACCTCGTATACCTCTCCGGCGGTATCCACGGCGGTGCGCACTGATGAAGTGCAATCCGCGTTCGTACAGCGCGCGAATTTAAGGTCATCATTTGAATTATCCATATAACTAATGCGCGCAAACCCGTCAGAACCGAGCGCGATGGAAGTGTATTCCCCCGTATCGCCCGTGGAATCCACTGTTGTAATAACACTGCCTCCCACAGCGGCGCCGAACGCAAGGTCCGCGTTTTGCACTTCCCATTTTGCGTCCAGCGTCGGGCTCGCTCCGCCGGCGATCCACGCATCACCGGTGATGCGTGCGCCGGATGAGCCTGTTACGTTGCCGTTTGAATAAATACTGCCGGTAATGGTGGAATTTTGATCCATTTCCACGCCGCCCTCACCAACTTGCACGCCATAATGAAAATCTGTTTCATCCGCGGAAAGCTCAAGCTCCGTCTGCACTTTGCGCGTCGCATTCGCAAGCGCTCCTTCCGCAATAATCGTTTTTATTCGCCCGACGGTCGCAATAGTAGTGGTTGCCGTTGCAGATCCAACCGTTACCACTGTCTCTGTCCCGATGTTTTTGTTGTTTTTTATCCGATAGATGGCGTCTTCAATGCCTGCTTCCGACGCGTAATATCCCTGTATAGAATTTGTTTGCGCTTGCATCCCTTCAATGCCGCGAAGCGTGACAAACAAAAACCCCGATGCAAAAACAACGCTCATGCTCATGATCGCAAGCAATGACACGATCGCCGCAAATCCGCGCTCAGCTTTTAGCTGATAGCTTTTAGCTTTTTGAAGGGCTATGAAGTTTTTTTGTATTTCTTTTTCCATATTTTTCTATAAGCTAATCTCGCTATAAGCTAATTAATACGCGCCGCGCAACGCTGCGGAGGATGCGAGATTAATGGTTGCCGTATTACCGCTCCCGCCTTCTGCGTCAGTATTGATGCGTCCGCTTATTTCCGCAGTGATCGAATGCCTTGTACCGGATGTCATGTCGGAAAAGCGCAACTTCGTGATAACAACCCGCTCGGACGTCAACGCAAGCGCCACTTCCCCTTCCTTTTTCTGATAGACAACGCCATTGTCCAGATAAAAATCAACAAATGTCGTTATCTCGCCTGTCGGCGCCCCGATAGCGGTCTCGAGCGAAAGCTGTCCTGCGTCGTTATCGAATATGCTTGTCGGGGTGTATATGCTTTTTGCATACTTAGTGTCACGTATGATCGTCTCCAGCGCATCGTTCGCATTGGCAAACATATTTTGCCGTGATTCCGATTTATTATATGCAGTAAGATTATTAAGAACCGTTATGAGCAATACGCCCGTCACGACTGTAATAATAGAAATATAAAATATCGTTTCAATAAGGGTGAAGCCGCGTTCAGCTTTTAGCTTATAGCTTATAGCTTTTAGAAGAGCTATAAAGTTTTTTTGTGTATGTTGCATTAATTCTATAAGCTATAAGCTAATGAAGCTATCAGCTAGTTTTTCAGGATATTGGTGATATACGTTACCAACTGCAGTGTCTTTGCCGGATTGCCCCATGTCACCATCGTCGTTACTTTTTTCGTTCCCGGATCATCGATACCGCCCACAGCCGTTATATCATCATTGATGTCTCGCGACACATTATCGATGACCACCGTCCGCGCATACGTGTTCGCAATAAGACCCGGATCGGTCACGGTCAGTAGCCATTGGCCGGATGATGTCGCAACATAGTATGCCGAACCAAAACTAAGCGTTGCAATGTTATCCGTCCATCCCGCATCCCGGACGGTCCGCACCGCCTCCATGCCTTCTTGTGCGACCGCAAGTGCGCGCACCTTATCGCTCCGATCCTTCGATGCTTTCATGCTCATAAACCCCAGTTGTCCGATCGCGAAAAAAGATGCGGAAATAATTCCTACCACGAGTATGATCTCTATCAATCCCATGCCCTTTTGATTTTTTCGCGTCATTATATTTATTGGACCGCAAGATCGGATACGAGCACCGATGAACCGAGCGTAGCGCTTCCTCCCGCCGCATATGCCAACAGTTCCTGACCATCCAGCGAGAGGGTAAGCGCCTTGTCATTATATCGCGCATCCCGTGTCACTGAAAAAACCGCCGAGGATACATCGGCGCTATGCGTATGCACGCGCAGCACCTGATCCACTCCCCCTGCGGAGATCGTTCCAAACCAATCGAATGCACCGCCGGAATAATAGGATTGAAAATCAACGTTCTGCGATGTATATCCCGGGAAATCAAGGGTTAACGTTGTGGCGGGAGCAATGCTTTGATTATACGTAAAATGCGCATGACGGGAATCTGTAACACGCGTCCCCGATGGCGGCAATGCT
>MEYI01000044.1:1141-4971 GCA_001773975.1 Candidatus Azambacteria bacterium RBG_16_47_10 | reverse complement strand
GAAAGCGTAATGGTGCCTATCTCAACAGATGAAGGAAACGGATAAAAGATGGTATCGGGATCTAAGGCATTGTAGGTCGTTCCTTTAAACAATGCGTATTGCGTCTGCTCAAAATGAACGCCGTAGTTGGATGCACCTAGCGATGCGAGCGTGCGCGTCCGCGCCAAACTGAGCACATCCACCACTTTAAATGTCGAGGTCTTGAGTTCCGCATTTCGCGAGATAGCCCCGTATCCGAGAAAAATTGAACCGCTGATGATCGCGATCACCGCGATAGAAATAAGCAGCTCGACCAACGTGAATCCGCTTTCCGTGACTTTTAACTTTTGACTTTTGACTTTCATTATATATTATTCATCACCGAATACATCGGTGTGATCATGGATAGCGCAAAAAATCCTACGCCCGCACCGATGACAACCATCATAACCGGTTCGATGATCGTGGACAAATTCTTCGTCAGATTATTTACCTCATCCTCGTAAAAATCGGCAAGTTTTGTGAGAACCTTCGTTAAACTTCCCGTTTCCTCTCCGACGGCGATCATTTGCGTCACGAGCGGCGGATACAGTGTCGTATAATTTTTCAACGACTCGTACATCGTCTTTCCTTTCTGGATCTCAAGCGACGCTTGATACAGCGATTCGGAAAAATAATGATTGGACAATGTCTTGGACAATATCTCAAGCGCTTTCACGATCGGCACGCCGGAATCGACTAAAATACCGAGTGTTCGGCAAAAGCGTGCTGAGTTTAATTTCCGCGAAAGCCCTTTGATAACCGGCAAACGCAAAATAAGCGCATCGAGTCCTTTTTTTCCTTGCGTTGTTTTTAGAACGATGCGCATCCCAAAAATAAGAGCAACAATACCAACAAGAGCAAGATACCAGTAATTAAGCATGATGTTGCTGAGTATGATGAGCACTTTCGTGGACATCGGAAGTTCTGCGCCGATGTCGGCGAACGTCGCCGCCAATTTAGGCACCACCAGGATCATCATGAGATATCCGACGATAAGCATCACGGTAAAAATCACCGCGGGATACATAAGCGCGCCGCGCACGCGAGAAATGATATCGTGGTCTTTTTTCATCTGATCAGCCATGCTGTTGAGCACCTCCTCAAGATTTCCCGCTGTTTCTCCGATACGCACCATGTTCACGTACAGATCGGGAAACGCCGCCGGATGCATTGCCATACATTCGGAAAAGGGCTTGCCCGCCTGCACATTTTCCGCAATGTCGCCGATGATCACTTTGAATTTCTTATTTTCCGTCTGCTCCTGAAGCACCGAAAGCGCTCGATTAAGCGCGAGTCCCGCGCCGATCATCACCGCGAGATTGCGCGTGAACATAAGCTTTGCTTCAAGCGAGATCCCCTTAAACAGGGAAAGTTTTTCAACCGCCGTGTTGAGAGACGCAAGTCCTCCTCCCCCTTTCTTACCCTCCTCGACGGCTGTCAGCATAAACCCCTGACCGCGCAACATATGCGCGAGATCTTCCTTGTCTTTCGCTTCCTGTGTTCCTCTCTTGATTTGTCCGTCCATCGCGCGGGCGGAGTATGTAAATATCGGCATGGGTATGAATTATATACTTCTCTATTCGCTTATTCTTTCGTTACACGCAATATTTCCTCAAGCGACGTATATCCTTGCGCCGCTTTAATGAAACCATCTTCGAGCATGGTGATCATGCCCTCCTCTTTCGCTGCTTTTTCAATTTCCGTATACGGCATTTTTTTCAAAATGAGATCACGGATCGCATCGGAGATCTCAAGCACTTCATAGATACCCACGCGCCCCTTATATCCGGACGGGGATTCCTTTGATGGCTTCGCTTTATAAAAATCGATCGTCTCCCACGTACTGTTTGGCGCAATGGCCTTTTCTTTCTTCATAACCTCCAAGATCGCATCGATGGTGAATATCTCCGCGAGATTTTTTACCTGATCTTTGCTGAGGCGATACTTTTCTTTATCGGGGCACAATTTTCGCACAAGACGCTGCGCCAAAATGGCATTGGTCGTCGATGCGATCAAAAACGATTCCACTCCCATATCAATGAGCCGAGGAAGCGCGCCCGCCGCAGAATTGGTATGCAGTGTCGAAAGCACCAAATGGCCGGTAAGAGCCGCATTCACCGCAAGCGATGCCGTCTCTGTATCGCGGATCTCCCCCACCATGATGATATTGGGATCCTGGCGTAAAAGAGCGCGCAGACCGGCGGAAAACGTGAGGCCGATCTGCGGTTTTACCTGGGTCTGATTCACCCGCGGCATGCGGTACTCGATCGGATCTTCGATAGTGGAAATATTCACCTCTGCGGTGTTTAATATCTCCATCGCAGTATACAGCGTCGTTGTCTTACCCGACCCGGTCGGGCCGGTGACTAAAAACATCCCGCTTGGCTTGTGGATCGCCCGCATCACGCGCTCAAGCGATCCGCTTTGGATGCCCAAGCTTTCCAGATTATTTTCATGCCCTTCTTCGCGCAAAAGGCGCATGACGATCTTTTCTCCATCATATACGGGAATGATGGAAACACGAAATGAGATCTTAAATTCCGTTGTTTCCAATTTGAACCGTCCATCCTGCGGAAGGCGGTGCTCATCAAGCCGCAGATTGGAAAGCACTTTGATGCGCGCGGCAACGCCTTGCTGTAATTTTTTCGGCAGGGTCATCGCATCGTGCAAAATACCATCGATACGATAGCGCACGATCACTTCTTTTTCCGTCGGTTCGATATGAATATCCGATGCGCTCTGCGTGATCGCATGTCGCAAAAGAGAATCGACTATCTTAACCACCGGGAGGTCTTCCGCCGCCTTTGCAAGATCCTCCGGCTTCTGATCCACTTTTTCCTCGTCTTTCGGCGCAGAAATGATCTTTCCTTCGAGCGACGCAAACTCTCCCGCCTCATTTTCTTCCACCCCTTCTCCCTTTGCCGCAAACAGATCGCTGAATTCCTCCTCCATGCTCTTTTGGTATTGTTTGAGCACCATTGCGATACTTTGGGGATTAGTAAGGCGCGGGAGAATGGTGAGATTCGCTTTTTTGTGGATGAACTCGATGGTCTGGATATCTTCCGGATCCGTCATGGCAACTTCAAGCTCGGAACCGGTCTTGCGAAATGCGACTATGCTATACTTGTGCGCGATCGGTTCCGGAATGATCTGCAACACTTCCAACGGAATATTTTCTTTTTCCAAGCTTACGAATGGGATGCCGAGAATATACGCCTTCAACTTGATGAGCTGTTCTTCTGACACGATCTTTTTTTCAATAAGCACGTCATCTACCTTTACGCCATTTTTATTCGCCTCTTGTTGGGCGGCATCAAGCTGGTCTTTTGTTGCGAGACCGGCATCAAGTACAAATGCGATGAGTTGTTGCGGTTCTACCTTCATAAAAAATTACTTCTTCAACACCTCCCGCACCTTCTCGACAATATCGGGAAGATCATAATTTGCCTTGACCAGGTATGTGGTCGCTCCGAGTGTTATCACTTTTTCAACATCCTCGGCCGTTTCAAGATTGGTCAGTACCATTACGGGAATATCTTTTGTTTTTTCATCCCCCTTCAGTGTTTGCAGTACGGAAAACCCATCCATCTTCGGCAAAATAAGATCCAACAATACAAGATCGGGCATTTCCTGCAAAACAAGTGCAAGCCCCGTCTCTCCATCATTTGCGCTTGCCACGGAAAATCCTGCGGCCTCAAGTGCCTCCCCCAACATTTTTTGCAACGTCCGCTCATCTTCGATAAATACTATTTTTTCCATATATATTATTTGTTATCAATTATACATTATGCGTTATGAGTTATTTATCA
>MEYI01000044.1:0-1119 GCA_001773975.1 Candidatus Azambacteria bacterium RBG_16_47_10 | reverse complement strand
ATTTCGAGCCGACTCCCTCTTGGGATTCGAAACGAATGGTACCGCCGGATGCTTCAATGATAAATTTCACCAAATAAAGACCGAGGCCGAGCCCCTTTGTCTCATTCACCATTTCATTGCTCGCACGGAAAAATTTCTGAAAAATATTTTTATGTTCATGGGCGGGGATGCCCACGCCAAAATCCTGAATGGAAAAAATCACATTCCCTCCTTCTTGCGTTATCGCAATGATAATAGATGCGTTATTTTTACTGTATTTTATCGCGTTATCAATGAGATTTTCAATGACCATACGGGTGCGGATCGGATCACCCTTTACCAGCGGCAACACCGGATCGCTTGAAAATGTGATAGAGCACTGCCGCGCCTCAAGATCGTTTTTTCGCAAAGCAACGATCTTTTTTGTCGTTTCAACGATATTAAACGGCTCACCGATTATTTTTACCTTTCCCGTCTCGATGCGGGTGATATCAAGCAAAGTATTTACAATATTGATCATCTTATTACTACTTTCCTTGATAATGTCTTGGATCTCCTTCTGTTTTTCCGCATCGCATGTGGCAGCATCGCTTTCAAGCGTATTCACCGACCACTTCAGCGCGGTCAGCGGTGTCAGTAGCTGATGAGAAACGATATTGAGAAATTGCGATTTCAATCGACTCACTTCAACAACTCGGGAAAAACTTTGGACGACAAAATGCCCGATAATAAATGTGACAGCGGTGGTTCCCATGGCAAGCAATGCGCTTATCTCCGGCTCCTTGTTATACCTATTCGCGATATAATATGCGATCAGTGTCGATAAAATAACCACGAACCCCATAAGCACGAAAAGAAATGAAGGGCATCGCCACAAAGAAACACCGAAAACTTCCCGACATTGCCGAGTTATATTAAACCGCTCTAATAATGTACGTAGCATACTGACAGTATACCACAAGGCAAACATTCATCGAAAACGAAAAACTGTCGACAAACACAAAAAAACATGTAATAATTTGCCTGCTATGGCGTGACGGAGCGTAGTATAGTGGTAGTATACATGCTTTGGGAGCATGGGGTCCGAGTCCGATTCTCGGCGCTCCGACAATGTAAAATGTAGGCGGGTGAAGGAGCAGG
>MEYI01000043.1:25669-30373 GCA_001773975.1 Candidatus Azambacteria bacterium RBG_16_47_10 | reverse complement strand
AAAGACGGATCATCGTTGTATGCGGCGCGCGATATTGCAGCTGCGGAATTCCGGCTTGAACAATTTGATCCCATAAAGATCATATATGTCGTAGGCAATGAACAGACGCTGCACTTTAGACAGGTGTTTAAAACACTTCGGCTTTTAGATGAGGAAAAATATAAGAATGTTGAATTGCGGCACGACAGCTTCGGGCTTGTGTCGTTGCCGGAAGGGAAGATGTCGACACGGGAAGGGCGCGTGATATTTTTGGAAGACCTGATCGATGAAGCGATTGAGCGAGCAGGAAAAATTGCCGCCGAGAAAAATCCTGAACTCACGGATGCGGAAAAGAAAGAGATCGCAGAAGCGGTAGGCATCGGCGCGATCATTTATAATGATCTTTCGCAAAGCAGAGAAAAGAATATTCAGTTTACCTGGGATCGCGCATTGAGCATGGAGGGAAGCAGCGCGCCGTATTTGCAATACGCATATGCGCGCGCGATGAGTATTCTTAAAAAAGCAGGAGATGTTCCTGAATTTAAAAAAGAGAATATCGTTATCGAAGCAGAACAGGAACAAAAGCTGGTGCGCATGATCGCGCGATTCCCGGAGGCGATACAGCATGCGCAGATAGCGGATGCTCCGCATATCGTGGCGACATATCTCAATGCGCTCGTGCAGGAATTCGGCCGATTTTACAATGAATGCCCGGTGCTGACGGCGGAGGGTAATGCACGCGAAACGCGCCTTGCTTTGGTGGGCGCGACGGCACAAGTGATCAAAAACGGACTCACATTGCTTGGTATAAAAACACTCGGTCGGATGTAGGAAAAAGAAAAGAACCCGAGCGCATATGCGTTCGGGTTCTTGTGTTATTTGATCTGGAGGTTAGAAGGAGGAGACGGGGGAAGAGGATCAGGGTTAGACATAGGGATGACTGAGTTGCCATTCCAAAATAACGTTCCTTTTCGAAATGCTTGGCAGGAAAGCATAGTCTCGGGGCACGGATACAGCGTTGAAGAGTTTGGTATTGGAGCATGCTCTTCTCCAATCGGCTCTCCTAATGCTATAGGGCCTTCGTTGGTCAGGTAAAACTCCCAAAACGCAGTCCGCACAAGATATGTTTTGCCAAGCGTTTTATTAAGAATGAGAGCGCTGTCGCCAAGCGTGCCTCCCCAAAAGTCCTGCAAAGCAACGCATGATCCTTGTACGCACCAGTCATGCACATACGGCGTTTCGCCAACACGCGTATCTGTGCTCCCCAATATGTTTTTTCCGCCGATGCGTTCGTATGTTTCAAGGAATGCATAGCTGAAAAAAGAATTCCATGAGGCCCCCTCGTACATTCCTGGGGCGATCGTTGGCGGTGGAAAGTAGCGAAGCCAGCCCTGAACAGTAAAGCCGTCGCGCGAAAGAATAGAGTATCCGCCATTACTTAAGTTAACCATGGTGAGTACAGCCTCTCCTGTGGAAGAATAGTTTTGTTCGATCACGCGTACTTCGTAGGTCGTAGTGTCAATCTGTGTCACAGTAGCGACCATTGCAACGTGGCCAACAGTTCCCGACTTTTCAAACCCAAGGATGTCTTCTGGCTTCGGCATAAGAGTGCTTCCATTTGGAATCGGCGCGAGTCCTTTTGATGGGGCGCCACCGAAATATGCTCCTCCATTACCCATCCAATCCTGGCGCGCAAAGTAACGATCGACAAACTCGACGCACTGATAATCTCCACTCCCAGTTCCTCTACAAGCTCCATTCGAATAAATAGTCACCCCGTTAAACTCATTTATTTTATGTCCGTAAACATTGGACGTTGTGAAGTTAATGGGGTCACATGGGTCTTGTAGGTGACTTGCTAAAGCGGGAACATTCGCATTAAATGCTAAAAAAGCAAGAAACATCAATCCAATTAAAAACGCAATTGTCCTCTTCATTTCTACCTCCTCTTTTTCGTTTTGTATTTTATTTTTAAAGTTCTTTCACTAACTGAACAAGCTATTCCGCGTTTATAAACGTGAAGGTGCTAATAACTTGTTTTATTTCTTGCTGTTCTTGCGGTATCGTTTCCTGTCCTATGATATAAGAATATGTAGCTCCACGATTCTTTGCTATTAGAGTATAACGCGGAAGACCATAATCCATTTCTCTATTCCATTGCTCATCCGTAAATACTTGGATAATAAAAATTATTGAGTAGAATTTTGCTGTTTCATTCGTAGACACGTTTACCTGCTCAACCTCTTTTGAAAATTCAACCCACCCAAAAACCTGGTTATCCTTTTTCTCCTCAATCTTATAATCCTTTTCCCATCTTGGCGGGAGCTTGATCTCAAACCCCAATTCTTCATTTTTGTAGGTTTTCCAATCTGCTGTATCGAGAGGTTGTTCCAGTACGGGAGCAGGGATAACATGGGTAATAGGGCGCACCGTGGAGAATGGGGAATTAAACCACGCAACAACCCCTCCTGCGAGCGCAAGGAGGAAAATAAGATATGCCAGTTTTTTGTGTGATGCCATGCTTTCTCTGTACTATGCGGTATATTTTTTGTCAAACGTGTCTACAGGCATTACAATAGAAGCGTGAATATCATCGTAACTAAAAGCGCGGAGGAGACGAAGATCGTGGCGAAGTTATTCGCTGAGATGCTCGCGCAGGAAATGACGGCACAAGGGGCGGTGGTTGTGGCGCTTGATGGTGCGCTTGGTGCAGGAAAGACCACATTCGCGCAGGGGTTTGCCGAAGGGCTCGGGGTGAAAGAGAAAGTGAAAAGCCCGACATTTGTGTTGATGCATAAGCATGTGTTGAAAGGCACAAGTAAAAAGTCACAAGTAAAAAAGTACAAGTATTTTTATCACGCTGATTGTTATCGTCTTGAGAGTGAAAAGGATGTAAGTGCGATCGGACTTGATGAAGTAATGCAGGATCCTGAAAATATCGTGCTTGTGGAATGGGCGAGACGCATTAAGAAAGCAATGCCCAAAGATACGATCCGCGTAAAATTTTCTTATATAAATGGACAAACGCGAAAAATTAATTTTAATTGACGGAAACGCGCTGGTGCACCGCGCGTTTCATGCATTGCCGCCGCTCTCCCATGAGGGCGAGCCGACGAATGCCGTCTATGGTTTTACAAGTGTGCTGCTCAAAGTGCTCCGCGAGCTGAAGCCCGATTATGTCATCGCCACATTCGACCTTGCGGGTCCGACATTCCGCCATGAGGAATTTGCTGAATATAAAGCACATCGGCCGAAGATGGCCGATGATCTGGTGGTGCAATTTCCAAAAGTGAAAGATATTGTCCGCGCGCTTAATATCCCGATCTATGAAAAGCAGGGGTTTGAAGCAGATGATGTCATCGGCACGGTTTCGCTGCTTGCAAAACAGCATACGCCGAAAGTGAAGACGATCATCATCACCGGTGATCTTGATACGCTGCAGCTTGTCGACGATGACACGGAAGTGCTGACGCTGAAAAAAGGGATCACCGATACGGTGACGTATGACGAAAAAGCGGTGCGGGAACGATTTGGCATCGCGCCCGACCAGATGAATGATTTTAAGGGGCTTAAGGGAGATCCGTCGGATAATATTCCGGGTGTGCCGGGTGTGGGAGAAAAGACGGCAACGCAACTGGTGCAGGAATATGGCTCGATCGAAAACATGTATGAAAATATCGGCGTGATGCCGGAGAAGTTGAGAAAGAAGATCGAACAGTTCAAAGACCAGGCATTCTTTTCTAAAAGCTTATCAACGATCAAGCGTGATGTGCCGTTGGAATTTGATATGGAGAAGGCAAAGTTTGGCACGTATGATCAGGCGGGGATCGAAGAACTTTTAAGGAAATACGGCTTTGCAAGTCTGATCCCACGATTGCGCCCAGCTGTGGTGAAGGAAGAAAGCGCTCCTTTTGCGGTGCCGGCAAAAGAGCGGGTAAAGGCGACTGCAAAAGATATCGAAAAGGCGCAGAGCGCAAAAACCATTGCAGTGTATTACGAAGGCGAGCGGTTGTTGGTCGCACAATCCGGTGATGATATACAGGAAAGCACTATTGAAGCAATGAAAGAGGCGCTCGAAAACGAAGCAGTGCGAAAGATCGGCTATGATACGAAAAGTCTTATAAAAATATGCCGGGGAAAAGGCATTATGCTCCGCGGTATCGATTTTGATATCCGTATCGCGGCATATCTGTTGTTGCCCGGAGAGCGGGATTATCCGCTGGAGCACATCATGCATAAAGAAAAGATTGCGGACGAGGCGCCGGCATCGTTTTTTGCGCTTCGCGAGAAATTAGATGGGCGCATTCGCGCAGAGGGGTTGGTGAAAGTGATGTATGAAATTGAAATGCCATTGATCCCAGTGCTTGCAGAGATGGAGATCACCGGGATACAAGTGGATGTGAAGGCACTGAACGTATTATCGAAAGAGCTTGAAAAAGAAAAAGAGGAAACGAGAAAAAAGATCATGGCGCTTGCGGGCGTGGAATTTAACCCCGATTCGCCTGCGCAATTGTCGAAGATATTGTTTGAAACACTTGCGATCGCGCGCCCCGCACGGGCGAAAAAAGTGAAATCCGGGCTGATGAGCACGAAGGCGGGGGAGCTTGAAAAGATAAAAGATGCGCACCCGATCGTTGCGGAGATCTTGGTGTATCGCGAGCTCGCGAAACTGAAGAGTACGTATGCAGATGCGATCGCAGAAGCGGTAAACAAGAAACAGGACGG
>MEYI01000043.1:9813-25652 GCA_001773975.1 Candidatus Azambacteria bacterium RBG_16_47_10 | reverse complement strand
TCAAACAGGAACGGCAACAGGGCGATTGTCATCCGCGGAGCCGAATCTGCAGAACATTCCGCAGAAAGGGCGGTTTGCCGACGACATACGCGCCGCATTTATCGCTGATACCGGATACACCTTTCTTGCGCTCGACTTTTCTCAGATCGAACTGCGCATCATCGCATCGCTTTCGGGCGATGAAAAGATGATGCATGTGTTTCAGACAGGAGGAGATATTCATCGCGCGACCGCGGCGGAGATCAACCATGTGGCGCCCGATATGGTGACGAAAGAGATGCGTAATGCCGCAAAGGCGCTGAACTTCGGTATTTTATACGGCATGGGACAGCGGTCGTTCGCGGAAACCGCGGGTATTGATACCAAGACCGCAAAATTGTTTATCGAAGAGTATTTTAAGAATTTCTCTGGCGTTGCCGCATTTATCGAGCAAACGAAGGTGAGCGCAAAGAAGCACGGGTTTGCGCAAACGTTGCTTGGGCGGAAGCGGTGGCTGCCTGATCTTCGGACGCAAAACCCGATGTTGCGCAATGCGGCAGAGCGCATGGCACAGAACATGCCGACGCAAGGGTTGCAGGCGGATATTATTAAGATCGCGATGGTGCGCGTTGCGCAGGAAGTGCTTGCTAAACATGCGCATGACGATGTGCGATTGCTGCTGCAGATACATGACGAATTAATTTTTGAGGTGAAAGATGATATACTGAAGAAAATAGCCGTGGCTATTCACAGCATCATGGAGTCCGCGTTTCCACTGCGCGTTCCTATCCGCGTGGATGTAAAAACAGGGAAGCGGTGGAGCGAGCTTCGTCCGTTTGATATCGTATGATCACAGAGCAACAGCAGAAAACAACACATGTCTATCGCCGAGCATTCGCCGGGTTTTTTCCGATGTGGCGCACCGTGATCATCGGGTCCGTTATCGTTATCGGATTTAATCTGTTCTGGCTTATTCCTGCATTGCAGGATGTCGAGTCGCGCGTTCTTTCGCATTTACTTGAGATCGCAGAAAAGATAGAGATCGAGGCGAGCGAATTTGTCATCAATCATCCGAAAAATATGGCGGATGAATTCGAATTATTCGTTTCACAGCGGCTCCATGATGAGGTGACCATCGACACGATCGACAAGCGGGAATTCTTTGAATTTCTACAGAACCGAGAGAATGTTATGGAGGTGTATATCATTGATAGCGTGGGGAGGGAGAAAGCGCGCGTATCCAGAAGTAAGGTTTTTTCCCCGCATGAATTGCGCAATCTTGGAGGAAATGAGCAATTCAACGAAGCTATTACATTAGGGTTTTCGGCGCGGGCATTGCATACGCAAGGCAAGAGCATTCCGAATATCGTTGCATTTGAGCGGGTGCGTATTGCCAGCGGGGAGACATATATTTTCGGCGTTGATGTCGATATTAGCCAGCGGCTCACAGGATTTGCGAGCGAATTAAAGGATGATGAGCATGAATTTGCATATATTGCAGATGATACCGGCGTTATCATCGATCACTACGATCATGCACAGGTCGGAAGCTCGCTGTTGCAAGTTGATTTTGCACGGGCGATCTATGCGGGAAAAGAGGAAGGAAGGAAATATACATATCAGTTCGGGGCATATACCGATGCATCCGGGCAAAAATTACAGGCAGTTGCCTTGTTGTTTGAGCCGATTAATTTCGTTGTGGTCGTTGAAGAGCCGTACCGGGAAACATGGCAAAGTTGGAATAGATTTTTAGCGTTTGCGCTTACCGGCTTTCTCTTGTTTTTCTTACTCATGCTTTTCCTTGTGCGCAGTATGGCACGCGCCATTTTCTACTCTCAGCAGGCGACACAGGAAAAAGAAAAAACAGAATCTATTATTGAAAATCTCGAAACAGGCATCATTGAGTACAGTCCTGATTTTCAGATAACATTGTTAAATCCTCGGGCTGAAGCGATGCTTGGGGTGCGGAGGGAAGATGTGGTAGGGAAGATCATTCAGCCCGGCGCGCTGAAAGAAAATCCGGCATTTATGTCATTAGTGCAAGTGTTATATCCTATTTTGTCCGATAGTGTGAAAAAAATTCGTGTGAAAAAAGGTATTCCCGATGTTATGGAGATGAAAATTATGAGGCCTGCGGAGCTTGATATTCAGGTAATAACGATCCCTATTCGCGATAAGCGTCATGACGCGGTCAGATATTTGAAAGTGCTTCGCGACATTTCGCGCGAACAAGCGATCGCAAAATCAAAGTCGGAATTCATTTCCGTTGCCGCGCACCAATTGCGTACACCGTTATCCGCGATCAAATGGGTTTTAAGACTGATGCTTGATCAGGATGCCGGACCGATCTCCGAAGAACAGAGCGAGCTATTACAGAAAGGGTATGATTCGAACGAGCGTATGATCGAGCTCGTCAGCGATATGTTGGATATCGCTCGTATCGAGGAAGGAAAGTTTGGGTTCGAGTTTCATCATGCGGGTATTATTGCGCTCATTGAAAAAACGATCGAGGCGTTCAACATGAAGGCGAAAGAAAAAAATATCACACTCATATTCCAAAAACCGGAAAAAGATTTTTCATTAAAGATGGATGCCGCGCGAATTGAGCTCGTGCTGCAAAATCTCATTGATAATGCGCTAAAATATACGCAAAACAACGGTACTATCACGATTGCCGTGGAGTCCATGGGGATGTATGTGAGGGTGAGTGTGCGGGATTCGGGCATTGGCGTTCCTAAAGATCAAATGGGGAAATTGTTCACGAGATTTTTCAGGGGTGCGAATGCGGTAAAGCTGCAAACAGAAGGGAGCGGACTCGGATTATTCCTTGTGCGTAATATCATTGCGCGGCACGGTGGAAGCGTAGCGGTGGATACCGAAGAAGGAAAAGGATCCACCTTTTCTTTCACTCTTCCACTTAATGAAGATCACGTACCTGAAAACAACGGAGGACAGGAAGAATTCATTGAGGGGCTTTCAGTATAACAAAAATATGAAGAAAAAAAATACAAGCGTAACAAAAAAAACAACGAAGAAGGCGATAAAAAAACCGTTAAAAAAGCCAGTAACGAAAAAAAAGTCGCCGCTCATTACCAAAGACATGATCATCGGAGAAGTGGTGTGCGATCATCCGGAGCTTATGGGGGTGTTTCTTGAGTACGGTCTTCACTGTGTGGGGTGTTCGATCGCACAATTTGATACGATCGAGGCGGGCGCACGGGCGCATGGCATACATCCGGAATATTTGTTAAAAGATCTTAATGTACGGCTTGCGAAAAAGAAACGGCCCGCCAAATAAAATTATGAAGCATGAGCGCGCCGCAGGATGCGCCGTAGTGCGGGAAACGCGGCAAGAGCCGTTGTTTTTATTGGTGCGCTCGCGCAAGGGATTTTGGGGAATTCCAAAAGGGAGAGCAAAAAAAGGAGAGCATGATATCGATACGGCGATCAGGGAATTGCGGGAGGAGACGGGAATAAGCACATTTTTTGTAGTATCCGGATTTCGCACGCGATTCAGCTATATACATGGAGATGGAGAGAAGCGAGCACGTAAGACTGTAACGGCATATTTGGTGAAAACACATAGTGTGAGGGCGGTGATTTCACGGGAGCATACGGCGTTTCGGTGGGTTTCATATGAAAAAGCGATGCAGATGATCGCATTTCCGAATGCGCGACGACCCGTATCGTTGGCGCATCGGTTTCTTACGACCTCGCGAAAGACCATTGCATTGCAGGAAAAAGTATATACAGCGGTACGGCGTATTCCAAAAGGATACGTGGTATCGTATGCGGATATCGCGCGGCGATGCGGGAGTTCGCCCCGGACAGTCGCACAGATACTCGCAAACAACCATGATCCGCGCGTGCCATGCCACCGCGCGGTATCTTCCTCCGGCGCTATTTTAGGGTATAATAGGGGGGCGAAAGAAAAAGAGCGTTTGCTACGGAAAGAAGGGGTTATGGTTACTCATTCTCGCGGCAGAGGTTCTGTTATCGCACGATCAGCATATGACCGGAAATGATAAAACAATATTTGTGGAAGTAAAAGACCTTTCCGTAAAAATAGGAAAGGAGCGCATTGTGGACAATGTTTCTTTTTCGATACGAAAAGGGGAGAATGTCGCGATCATCGGGCCGAATGGCGCGGGAAAGACGACGATGCTGAAAGCCTTGCTCGGGAATATCCCGCATACGGGAGATGTGGTGTGGCATGAGAAGCCGGTGATCGGATATGTGCCGCAGAAGTTCGATTTCGACAAGACCATTCCATTCACGGTGATAGAATTTTTTCTCATCTATAGCGCGAAAGATCATGGTTTCTGGTTTCCCTCAGCATCCGTGAAAGAGCGCATCAAGGAATGTCTCCTCCACGTGAAAGCAGAACATTTGTTCGATAAAAATATAGGGACGCTTTCTCGGGGGGAGTTGCAGCGCGTGCTTATTGCGCAAGCGATCTTTGGGCGGCCGAATATCCTTATTTTGGATGAGCCGACCGCAAGTGTTGATATAGAAGGGGAGCGGACGATCTATCATCTTGTGCGACACTTGGTGGAAGAATTTTCTTTGACGTCGATCATCGTGTCGCATGACCTGCATATCGTGCATGATTTTGCGGACAAGGTTATTTGTATCAATAAAAAGATGTTATGTGTGGGGGCGCCACGGGCGGCACTGAGTAAGGATGTGCTTGAAGAACTCTACGGCGGCGATGTGACATTGTATACGCACGAACATAAATAAGAATACTATGGATCTCCCATTTCTCATGACTAGCATTATTGTTTCCGTTGCGGCATCTTTGCTCGGCGTATTCATTATCGTGCGCCGGATGGCACTCGTGTCCGACGTGCTATCGCATGTCGCGCTGCCGGGCATTGCGCTCGCATTCCTTATTGGGATAAATCCGTTTATCGGCGCGTTCGCCGCGCTTGCGGTGGTGACGGTAGGCATCTTTTTCTTGGAAAGGAAATTTGCGGTTTCCATCGATGCGCTTGTCGGCGTGGCATTCACGCTTGCGCTTGCATTCGGCATGATCCTCACCCCGGAGGCGGAACTGGGGGAGGCGCTGTTTGGCGATATCGCATCGGTGACCAAAACGGATCTGGTGGTCGCGGCATCGCTCGGATTATTTCTTGTTGGATTTTTACTGGTATTGTTCCGACGACTCGCGCATGCGACATTTTCCAAGGAATTTTCTCTCGAGGAGACGAAGACCGACGTGATCATGGAATTTCTTTTTTTGGTAGCGGTCGCGCTCGCCATCGCGCTTGGGATCAAGGTTGTCGGGACGCTGTTGATGGGTGCGATGCTTATTTTGCCCGCACTTGCGGCAAAAAATATCGGACGAAGCCTAAAAAGCATGACCGTGGTGTCGGTCATGCTTGGGATCATTGCTATGATGGGAGGGCTCTATCTGTCTGAAATGCTTTCTTTGGTTCCTGGTGCCGCCATCATCATCATTGGCGGCGCATTCTTTGTTATCTCTCTTGGTGCACGATCGCTTATGCAGCGGACGGTGTGAGCTCTAGAGCCTATTTCACTGAAGCGACTACTTTTGCAAATATCTCAGGGTGTTCTTTCGCGAGAAGCGCGAGCATTTTTCTATTGAGCGCAATACTCTGCTTTTTAAGTCCCGCGATAAGCGCATTATAGGGGATTCCGTTTGCGCGTGACCCCGCGTTGATCTGTACATTCCATAATGTGCGGAAATCGCCCTTCTTCTTTCGGCGATGCGCGAACATATGGCTGAATGCGTGCGCGGTCGCTTCACGCATACGCGTGATCTTCGAATTTCGCCCATAGCGATACCCTTTGGTATGCTTGCGCAGATTTTTTCGTTTCTTATTTGCAATAACTCCTCGCTTTACTCGTGGCATAGCTGTGTAAAATATGGATTAAATAAATGGCATTTTTTGCTTCATCTTCGGCACATCTGTTCCGGCAACCTTAGCAAATCCTCGTTTGCTACGTTCCTCTTCCCCACCCTGCTTCGCGTTGAAGTGATTTTGCCCACGCTTGCGGCGCAATAATTTTCCGCTGCCGGTCACTTTTATCCGCTTTGATACTGATTTATTTGTCTTTCTCATATTATTTTCCAATGATAATGTAAAATCCCGTCGGCATTCCTTTTGTTGGTTGTTCTATCTTATGGTCAAATTGGATTTTCTGCAAGAAGGCATCGAATTTCTGCCGAGCGAACGGCTTATTGGCTCGTTCTCGTCCGCGGAGGAACATGTCTACCTTTACCTTGTTTCCTTCGTCAAGAAATTCGCCGATCTGCTTTATTTTGATCAATGCATCGTGATCTGATGTTGAAAGCCCTATCTTTACCACCTTTAATTCGCTCGATTTTTGCTTTGCCTTCTGCTTTTTCAGCTGTTTCTCCTGTTGGTAGAGGAGCTTTCCGACATCGATGATCCGGACCACCGGCGGCACCGCGGTGGGAGCTATTTCAACAAGATCAAGGTCCTGGTCGTATGCCATGCGAAGCGCCGCTTCGAGATCGACAATGCCTACATTTTCTCCTTTTGCGTCGATCAGGCGTACTTTCGGGGCCCGTATTTGATTGTTGATCCTCGGTTTTTGAGCGATGGCTGTAATGTATTACTAATAGGATGCTGATTGAACGATTGCCCTGCTACGCTCAAAAGCTTCGCAGGACATTACTTCGCGCATATGTATGCAGTGCTGTGCGCTGCGAAGCTACCAACACGGTAGCGAAGCAGTGGAGATGGCGAGAGTCGAACTCGCGTCCAAAAAGTCTTCCGCAATATATCTACAAACATAGATCATTTCTTGTTTTTCGAGCCCCGGATCTGAAATGATCAAAATACCGGAACCCTCAGCCGCTTTTGCTTACCCGGCCGCTGCGGCGGTGGCGCGGGGCAGCCTGAAAATATCACACCGGATTCCGCCTATCAGGCGTGAACGGGTCCGATGGCAAAAGGTATTAGACTCTTGCGAAAGAAAGAGGCATAAAGCTCATCGCGATAGCGCTCTTTACCTTTGAGAATAAGTTTGCACTTATTGAATTGCCGCCGATTTGCGAGCAGGCGACGACCTCGGTTTGCATATTGTAAAAGGTGTCTTCTTGTCAAAGCCCGGCATCCCCATATACTAGCGTGTAGGTGCTAGCTTATAGCTTATAGAAAAACGCATTCTAAAAACTATAAGATAAAACCTATTCTTTCATAAACCTCTGTTTCTCGCGCGTAAACTCTTTTTTCTTGATGCCCTCTCGCTTTTCGAACTTCTTTTTCGATCGCGCGAGGCCGAATTCAAGCTTGATCTGGCGCCTGTCAGTGTACAGCGAAATGGGGATAAGTGTCAAGCCTTTTTGGGCTGTTTTCCCCGTTAATTCAGCGATTTCCCGTGCTTTCAAGAGGAGTTTGCGGGGGCGGGTTTCTTCGTATCCTGGAGGGGTGTTTTTGACCTGATAGGGGGCGATAGGGGCATTGATCCAAAACGCCTCGTTTCCGCGGATAATGACAAACGATCCTTGGAGCGCCACTTTCTTCTGGCGGATCGCTTTTACCTCAAAACCCAAAAGCGCGATGCCTGCTTGGTATCGCTCAAGGATCTCATAATCAAATAATGTTCGTTTGTTTTCCACTAACGTGCTCATAACGCTATTGTATCATTTTTATGAAAAAAATCCCTCGGCGCGCGTTGCGTGCCGAGGGGGGTGTTACATAGGGAGATAGATCATGAACATAGTGTGCGTGTTTCCTAGGTGTCCGCATCCGGTGATGCTTTCCACGGCAATATCTCCGCCGTGCGACTGGATCATGGATTTCACGATGGAAAGCCCAAGGCCAAATCCATTCTCTTTTGTTGTGACGAACGGATCGAAAATCTCCGAAAGACACTTGATGTTTATCTTCATCGGGTCGATCGGCTCCCCGTCATTCCGTACGGCGATGACAAAGCGCTCCTCGCTCTGAATCTTTCCCGTAGCGATCCAGATGTTGCGGGCGCCGGCATCGATGGCGTTTAAAACGAGATCGTTGATGCAGTTCTCGATCCACCCTTTGTTGATCAGAAGCTCTGTATCCTCTGATCCCTTTTCGAAGTGCATGTGAATGTTCGGATGCAGCGTACGCTCGGTGTCGACAAGTGATTGCAGTACCGAGCCGACCCTTTCTTTCTTCGGATTGAGATATTCCGGAGAAAATTTTGCGAATGAAAGCGCCTGATTCACTCTGCGCTCAAGTGACGCCATCGCGTTGAAAATAAAAAGAACGAGGGTTTTATCGTGTTCCGAAAGGGACGTGCTGTCTTTGAGGCGGCGAAGAAGACCGACAATGGTTACAAGCGCATTTCGTATGATGTGCGCAATCTTTGCCGAATGTTCTCCGAGCAACGTCAGGCGCTGTATGCGATCTTCCTTTTCCCGCTCTCTTTTCTGATGGCGCAGTACCTCGATCTCCCGGGCAAGAAACCGAGCAACGGCGACCCCGTCGTTGCAGTACTTCTTTTTCCGTTTGGTGAAATCGAAAACCATCACGCCAAGCGCTTCTTTTTCAGCAAGGAGCGGTACAAAAAAGACCGATGCAATGCCATACGTAAGAGCAAGGTCTTTCATGTATGCTGTTTGAGGGTTGGAGGCCGGTTGGTTGATGAAAACCGGTTCCCGGCCATCCATTACTTTGCACAGGAATTTTTCTGCCGCGCCAGTGACTCTTTCTCCCACGCCATGCGCGCCGTGAGGAAATCCCGCTTTGATCTTTATCTCTCCCTTTTTATTCTTCAGGATGACGCACGACCTAAAAGCTCCTGTGATCCTTGCCGCCGCTTGCGCCGAAACGTTAAACGCTTCGTCGGGCGGCAGAGAAGATAAGGCGATCGCCATATCCGCAAATGAGCCGATAACACTTTTCTTGTTCATAACTCCTCCCTTTATATGTAGTTGTGTATGTGCAATGTTTGTGTTCCATACTATACACTTTTTTTCGATTCAGTCAAGTATGTAAAAAGCCTGTTTTCTTGATAGTTTTCGCGAATTTCAGTACTATGACTACTATGGATAAACCAGAAAAACAGGAAAAATCCGCGTATGCGGTCATGGAAGAAGAAGTGCTCGCATGGTGGGAGAAGGAACAGATATTTCAGAAATTACTGAAAGAGCGAAAGACAAAAAAAGAATTTGTCTTTTATGAAGGACCGCCGACAGCGAACGGCATGCCGCATCCGGGGCACGTGCTCGGGCGGTGTTTTAAAGATCTTTTTCTCCGATACAAGTCGATGCAAGGATATTTCGTGCCGCGGCGCGCGGGGTGGGACACGCACGGCCTGCCGGTGGAGATCGAGATAGAAAAGAAGCTCGGCATCAAAACAAAATCAGAGATCGAAAAATTCGGCGTTGGGGAATTTAACCGATTGTGCAAAGAATCGGTATGGAAATACAAAGACGAATGGGAGCGCATGACGAAGCGTATCGGGTTCTGGCTCGATATGGATCATCCGTACATCACATACGATGCGAAGTACATGGAGACGCTGTGGTGGATCATCAAGCGGGTGTTTGATAAAGGCATGCTCGTGCAAGATTACAAGGTGATGCAATATTGTGCGCGTTGTGGCACCGGTCTTTCTTCGCATGAGATCGCGCAAGGATACAAAACGGTCAAAGATAAATCGCTGTATCTGAAATTTCCGGTGAAGGACGAGCACGCATCTTTTTTGGTGTGGACGACAACGCCGTGGACATTGCCGGCAAACGTCGCGCTCGCGGTGAATCCGAAGCTGACCTATGTAAAAGCCAAAAAAGACGGCGAGACGCTTATCGTTGCGGAAGGCAGACTTTCTGTTTTAGGAGACGGGTGGGAAGTGCTTGAGCATGTGAAGGGGAAAGATCTTGCAGGGATGCGCTATGAACGGCCGTTTCCATATATGAAGGCGCAGAAAGATGCATTTTTTGTCATTACCGCCGATTTTGTGACGGCGACAGATGGGTCAGGAATCGTGCATATTGCGCCTGCATACGGAGAGGACGACATGGCGGCGGCGAAAAAACATGATCTTCCGGTATTGCATCCGGTACAGGAGAACGGACAATTTTCACAAGAAATTCCGTGGCAAGGAGTGTTCGTGAAAGATGCCGATCCCGCCATCGTTGAAAATGTGAAAGAACGCTCTCTCTTTTTCAAAGAAGAAACATATGAACATGAGTATCCGTTCTGCTGGCGGTGTGATACGCCTATTTTGTATTACGCGCGCAAATCATGGTTCATTACAATGTCGTCGCTGAAAGACGAGCTCGTAAAACGGAATAAAAAGGTCAATTGGGTGCCCGAGCATATAAAGGAAGGGCGCTTCGGCGAATGGCTCTCGCAAGTAAAAGATTGGGCGTTTTCACGCGAACGGTATTGGGGAACGCCGTTGCCGATATGGCGATGCGATACGTGCGGACACGGAGATGCGGTGGGGAGCGTTGTCGAGTTGGGCGAGCGCTCACAGCTGCGCAACCGGTATTTTATGATGCGACACGGACAAGCAATGTTTAATGTGAAGAATGTTACGGAAACATCGGGGCGTCCGGAAAACCATCTGACAAAAAAAGGCATTCAAGAAACAAAAGCATCTCTTGCGCGATTTACGAAAAAGTATAAAGGAGTTGTTCCTGATGTTATTATTGCATCGCCATTTCCGAGGGCACTGGAGACCGCGCGCATGGCGGCGGAACATTTTGCCATTGTGTCGGAAGCTATTGTGTCGGAAGCGGCGATTCGAGAGGTGCATGTTGGTGTGTTCGACGGTAAGCCGGCAAAACAGTATCATGCATACTTTTCCTCATACGAAGAAAAATTCACAAAGCAGCCTCCGGAAGGAGAGGATCTGACCGCACTTCGCGCGCGTATGACCGCGTTCATTAAAGAGGCGGAAAAAAACAACGAAGGAAAGACCATTATGATCGTGAGTCATGAGTATCCGTTATGGATGCTTGAAACCGCATTACGCGGATACGATATTGCCGAGACCGTTGCGGCAAAAAAGAAAAAAGGAAACGACTTTATCAAAACAGCGGAGATCCGCGAGTTGCCCGGCGCACGCTTGCCGCTAGATGAGAACGGATTTTTGGATTTGCATAAACCGCATATTGATGACATCACGCTTGCATGTCGGTCATGCGAAGGGGGTGTGATGCGGCGCGTGAGCGAAGTATGCGATGTATGGTTTGATTCGGGCGCGATGCCGTTTGCGCAAGCAAACTTCCCGTTTGCTTGCGCTCAAGTCAAAAGCGCAAAGTCAAAAGCGCAAAGTGATGGCGTTTCGCTCAGCGAAACAGAGTATAAAAAATTATTAAAGCAGATCCCGTACCCCGCTGATTTTATCACTGAAGCTGTGGATCAAACGCGCGGATGGTTTTACACGCTTCTTGCGGTCGCGACCGTTCTTGATGCAGATGTTCCATATCGCACCGTGATCTCCCAAGGACATATTTTGGATAAGCACGGGAAAAAAATGTCCAAGTCAAAAAAGAATTATACCGATCC
Source organism: Candidatus Azambacteria bacterium RBG_16_47_10 (assembly GCA_001773975.1). Classification (GTDB taxonomy): domain Bacteria; phylum Patescibacteriota; class Minisyncoccia; order GWC2-36-17; family WO2-46-25; genus MEYI01. Next base: position 14,175 of record MEYI01000043.1, on the reverse strand, counting down.
GCTTGAGATCGCCGATACATACGGCATTGATGCGTTGCGGTGGCACTTCTTCGTAGCGAGTCCGGTAGGGGAGCCGAAGCGATTTGATGAAAAAGATGTCCTTGATGCCCAGCGCAAATCAGTAGCGGTGTTGTTTAATATCGCGCATTTTTTAAGCGCGTATACGGGAGGAGTGAAAAGGGGGCCTGTGAAGTTACCGGCGAGGCTGAAAAATCCACTTGATGCATGGGTGGTTTCCCGGCTTCATGAAACGATCGCGGGCGTGACAGAAGCATTGGATAAATATGACGCGCTTGTTGCCGCTCGCCAATTGGGCGAGTATCTCGATGATGTGACGAATTGGTATATCCGCCGGTCGCGCGAACGATTCCAGCTTGCGGAAGATAAAGCTGATTATCGCGCCGGCGTAAGCACGCTTGAATATGTGTTTGGCGAGACGATAAAACTTGCTGCGCCGTTTATTCCGTTTTCCACGGAACGGCTGTGGCAGACTATGAAGAAAAAAGGAAGCATTCACGTACAACTATATCCGAAAGCGGAGAAAAAGCGCATTGATAAACACCTCCAGTATGATATGATGCGTATACGAGAAGTGGCGAGTATTGTATTGAAGAAGCGAGCGGAAGCGGGTATCAAGGTGCGTCAGCCGCTCGGGAGTGTAATGATCAACGGAAAAACATTTGCCGTACGCACGAAAGGATTATTACGGTTCATACAAGATGAGGTAAATGTGAAAGAGGTGCGCGTGGATAACGCGCTTGCGGAAGATATACAGCTTGATACAACGATAACGCAGGAGTTGCGTGAAGAGGGGATGATCCGGGAGATCATGCGTCACATCCAGCAGGCGCGCAAAGATGCCGGATTAACGAAAAAAGATATAGTGATAGTCCGGTATGCGACAGACGATGCGACGGCGCGCGCGATAGAGGCGTGGGGAGACCGGATGAAACAGCGGATCGTTGCGAAAAAGATAGAGCGCGTTGCCGAAGATACTGTGAGCGAAGCGCGCGCGATCATCGGAGACGGGTATGCGGTAAAGTTTGTTATTATTCATTGATAATGATCCATGCGATCGACCATCGCGCTTGTCATTAAAAAGCAGAATAAGGGGGAGCATGATCAACAGGTAACGCTTTTCACAAAAAAATACGGGAAGAGCGATTTTATGTGCCGCGGGATACGGAAAAAAGGAGCAAAGCTCGCGGGGCATCTGGGTTTATTATGCGTTTCTGATGTTGGGTTTGTGCTTGGGAAGCGCTTGAAGGTGCTTACCTCTGCGTGCGATCGCGAACATTTTCCCGCCATTAAAAGAGATCTTGCTAAATTCAATGCGGCACAGCATATTGTTGCGCTTGTCGACGGGTATATCTTGGCAGAGGAGCGGGATGAGGACATGTTCAATCTGATCGTCGGCGCGCTTGATTATCTCAACAGAAAAGAAATGGAAGAACGGGATCTGAAATTCTTTCTCCGGTATTTTGAATTCAAATTTTTAAGCGCGCTCGGATACGAACCGGAAGATAAGACCGTGGTGCGGGCATTTCATGGGGAGCGTGTTGCGTTATCAGAAAGCGAGCTCGATGAGATAGAGCATGTGTTTCATGATCATTTTCACAATATTTATCCTTTAGCACATTCGTAAATGGATAGTCGACTGGAAGAGTTTGAAAAAAAATTATATAAGCCCGGGGAGACGGAAGAAAAGAAACAAGAAAGTTACGAAGTATATAAAGAAGAAGCAGTGGGGAAAAAATGGGGAGGATGGGAGGAAGGAGGGCGTCCGTTCGGGCAGGTGCGACGCGGAAGAGGACTTGCTATCGTTCTTCTTTTCTTTTTTGCTTCTCTCGCAGTCGTGGGGGGATATTATGTGTATACGGCGGAGCGGCCATTTGACCAAAAGAGCGTGCAGGGTGATATTTCCGGTCCGGCGCGTATTTCTTCCGGAGATGAGGTTGCGTTTACCGTAACGTATCGCAACAATGCGAGCGTCGCACTCAGAGACGCAAAGATCTTTTTCACATGGCCTGAAGGAGCGGTGCTGCCTGATGGTACCCCGGCAAAAGAGATGAAGGCGGATGTCGGTATGATCGTTCCGAAGCAGGAAAAAAGCGTGACATTCAAAGGAAGGATGTATGGCGCCAAGGATCAGGAAAAAGAGATCACGGTATCTTTTCAATACACGCCCGAGACCGTTGCGGCGGTATTTGAAGATAAAAGAAAAATTATCGTGGCGATCGTTGCTACGCCGCTTGCCATAACAACCAATGCGCCGGCGCAAGCGGTTTCTGATAAAGAAATTAAGATAGAGGTAGAATATCAGAATCAATCGGATGCGAAATTCGAGAATATGGAATTGCGCGCGACATACCCCGCGGGATTTCATGTGGCGGCGAGCGATCCTGAGCCTTCATCCGATGGGGTCTGGAAATTAGGGACGATCGAAGGAAGGAAGGGGGGAAAGATCATGATAACAGGGAGCTTTTCCGGAGCGCAGGGAGAGACAAAATCACTGTATTTTGAAATGGGGGTAAAAGGCGCAAACAACGAATTTCTCCAATATGCCAGCGCAGACAGCGTGGTCTCACTTGCTACATCAGCATTGTTCGTGTTTCAGACGATCAATGACTCGCGTGATTATGCGGCAAATCCCGGCACATCGCTCCGCTATCGGGTGAGGTATAAAAATACGACTAATATTCAAATCCCCAACGCGGTCATTTTGGCAAGGATCGATGAGTCGTTAGTTGATGTAAAGACGCTTGTCGTACAATGGGGGTCATTTGACGGGCGGACAAATTCGATCGTCTGGAATTCCGTCGGTGTTCCCGAGCTCGCGGTATTGGATCCGAAAGAAGAGGGAGAGGTATCATTTTCCGTGAATCTCAAAGCATCATTTTTACCAAAGAATTTTTCGGATAAGAATTTTGTTGTGACATCGACGGCACGCATCACGGCCGCCGCATCCCCGGAAAGTCTTGCCGGTCTTCCGCTCGACAGCGAGGATACGCTGAGCGTCAAAGTACATACGCAATTTTCATTTAATGAAACGGCATATTATGCGGACGGCTTGATCCAGAACAGTGGTCCGCTACCCATACGGGTTGGCGAGCGGACAACATTTGCGATATCATGGCAATTATCCAATACGATCAATGATGTCGATACTATAGAGGTAACGGCGGTGGTGCCCCCTAATGTCGAATGGACAGGGGTTGTGTATCCACAGGACGCCAATATCAAGTATGATCAAAATAATGGCGTCATTACATGGAAGCCGGGAAAAGTTTTTGCGGGGGCGGGTTTCCTCACACCTCCCAAGCGAGTTGATTTTCAAGTGGCATTCGTGCCGGCGCTCGTGCATGTGGGGCAGACGGTCAATCTTGTCTCCGCTGCGAATTTGAAAGCGACCGATACGTTCACCGGGCTTGCCATGGAGCGTCAGGTCCCGCAGGTGGACAGTAATCTATTAAATTCGTTGAAGCGCGACGAAGGAAGAGTAATTCAATAATTTTTTATGGAAGACCGAACAACACTGGAGGATATTGTATCATTGTGCAAACGGCGGGGATTTGTATATCCGTCATCTGAGATCTACGGCGGGTTTGCCGGCGTGTATGATTACGGGCATTACGGCATTTTGTTAAAAAATAATATCCAGGCGGCATGGTGGCGGTATATGGTGCAGCTACGCGATGACGTCTACGGACTTGATAGTGCTATTTTCATGCATCCGAAAACATGGGTCGCATCCGGTCATGTCGGAGGGTTTAATGACCCGCAGGTGGATTGCCGGAAGTGTAAAAATCGCATGCGCGCCGATCATGTGCTTGAAGCGTTCGGTATCAATGCCGATAAAGCGACGATCGAGTATATCAATGCCGAGCTCGACAAATTGAAAGAGAAGAAGGAACTGAAGTGCGCGCAGTGCGGATCTTCCGATCTCACGCCTGCCCGCGTTTTTTCGCTCATGGCGAAATCCAATCTCGGATCGCCAACTGAGGAGCTTTCCGAGGAGAATGTCGTGTATCTCCGTCCGGAAACATGCGGCGGTATTTATCTTGAATACAAGAATACGATGGATTCGCTCCATCCGAAATTGCCGTTTGGTATCGCGCAGGTCGGGAAGGCGTTTCGCAATGAGATCGTTGCGCGGCAATTCATTTTCCGCACGCGAGAATTCGAGCAAATGGAAATGCAGTATTTTCTCCATCCCGACGACATGAAGAAGAGCTATGACGCATGGAAGGAGGTGCGATGGAATTGGTATCTCGAGTATGGGATCCCGGAAGAAAATATCCGCTGGTATCAGCATGAGAAGCTCGCACATTACGCGTCGGAAGCATACGATATCGAGTTTAA
>MEYI01000043.1:5451-9804 GCA_001773975.1 Candidatus Azambacteria bacterium RBG_16_47_10 | reverse complement strand
CGGATTCAAGGAAGTGGAAGGAATTCACGCGCGCGGGGACTGGGATCTTTCCCAGCACGCGAAACATTCCGGTGCCGAGCTTTCTTATTTCGATGAAGAAAGAAAAGAAAAATATATACCGCACATCATGGAGACATCCGTCGGGCTCGGGCGCCTGTTCCTCATGTTCATTGATAATGCGTATGTGGAAGAAGAAGTGAACGGAGAGAAACGAACAGTGTTGAAATTGGATAAGCGCCTTGCACCGGTGAAGGTTGCCGTGTTCCCGTTGCTCCGCAACAGACCGGAACTCGTCGGAAAAGCGCGGGAAATGTATGATTCATTGAAAGGCGTGTTCATGTGCGAATTCGATGATAACGGGAATATCGGCAAGCGATATCGACGGCAGGATGAGATCGGTACGCCATGGTGCATCACGATTGATTTTCAAACACTCGAAGACAATACAGTGACAGTGCGCGATCGGGATACACTGGCGCAGGAGCGCGTAGTGATCGCCGAGTGTGCGGCGTATCTAAAAGAACGGTATGAAAAGTAAGCTCACACATCGGAAAACAACATTGCCAAACGGCTTGCGCATCATCACCGTGCCGATGAAAAACACGTCTGCGGTCACGGCAATGGTATTTGTGAAAGCGGGATCACGGTATGAACGCAAGGAAGAGAACGGCATTTCTCATCTGCTGGAACATCTTTTTTTCGAAGGAACAAAAAAGCGCCCTGATACCGCGATCAAGCGGGAGCTCGACCGGATTGGCGCGGCGAGTAATGCGTATACCTCATTTGACCACACGGCATATTACGTGAAGGCGGATGCGAAATTTTTCGATCTTAGCATGGATGTGTTGTCGGATATGTATCTGAACTCGCTATTTCGCCCTGTGACGATAGAAAAGGAGCGACGGGTGGTGGTGGAGGAGATTCGCATGTATCAGGATTCTCCGCGCAAGCATGTGTGGGACAATTTTTATCGATTGTTATATCCGAATAATTCTCTCGGATGGCCGATCACCGGCCCCGAAAAGACCGTGTTATCATTGAAACGAAATAATTTTCTTTCATACATGGAGCGGTTTTATTCGGCGCAAAACACCATTATCGTGATCGCGGGGAATGTGGGTGAGAAACAGGCAATCGAGAAGGTGAAAAAATATTTTAAACGCATACCGAAGGGGAAGGCGGCGACATTCGCTCCCGTTGTCGATGCGCAAAAAAAACCGCGCGTGCATGTGGAGTATAAAAAGATCGATCAGGCGCATTTGGTGCTCGGGGTTAATGCGTATTCCGCATCCGATCCACGGCGCTATGCGCTTGAAGTGCTTGCGGCGATCATGGGGGGATATTTCAGCTCGCGGCTTATGTTGTCGGTGCGGGATAAGCTCGGGCTCGCATATTATGTCGGATGCGATGTGAATCAGCATGAGGATGTGGGCACGTTTTCCGCATATGCAGGGCTTAACCTCAAGAATGTCGATGTCGGGATTTCTGCGATCATGAAGGAATTCAAAAAGATACTCAAGACGCCTATTTCACAACAAGAGATCGATGATGCAAAAAGCCACATTGAAGGTGCGTTGAGTTTGCAGATCGAAGCATCTGATAATGTCGCGATGCATGCGGGGTGGTCGGAAGTATTGAGCGGGAAGATAGAAACCCCTGAAGAATATATGAAGCATATACGAAAGGTAAGCGCGAAAGATCTGCAGGCGATAGCGAAAGATCTGCTGAAACCGGAACGGCTGAATTGTGCGATCATTGGGCCGTTTGCAAAAGAAGAGGGTAGATTTCTATCATTGTTACAAGTATAATTATCGTATGACCACAAAAAAGAAAGAACCAACACTGACATTTTGCGGGGGAGCGGGGGTGGTGACCGGCGCGTGTTATTTGCTCGAAACCGCGCACGCAAAGATACTTGTCGATTGCGGCATGTTCCAGGGTTCGCGATTTGCGGAAGATCTTAACAGCGAACCGTTTCTATTTGATCCGAAAGTGATCGATGCACTGTTGGTCACGCATGCGCATATCGATCACACGGGACGGATCGCCAAACTGTATCATGACGGTTTTCGCGGGGTGATCTATGGTACGCCGCCAACGCTCGATTTTGCAAAGGAATTATTGATCGATTCGGAGCATGTCATCGCAACGGAAGCAAAGCATAGCGGGAAGGAACCGTTTTACACGATCAAGGATGTGGAAGGAGCCTTTACACTTGCGAAGCCGACAGAATACGGGAAGGTGGTAAACATATCGGAAGACCTTTTTTTCCGCATGCAGGATGCAGGACACATTCTCGGGTCATCCATTATCGAGATCTTTATTACCACACCGGAAGGGAAGCAGATAAAAACCGTATTTACCGGCGATCTCGGTAATTCTCCCGCGCCGCTTTTGGGGGATACGTATGAAGAAAAAGAAGCGGATTATATTGTGATCGAATCGGCATACGGGGACCGTATGCACGGACAGGAACGGGAACGAAAAGACGTGTTTGAAGATGTCATTGAAGAGACGATTGCCGCGGGCGGCGTGCTCATGATACCGTCATTCGCCACCGAACGGTCGCAGGAAATTTTATATGAATTAAATGAGCTTGTGGAGAATAATCGGATCCCGAAGGTTCCCGTATTTATCGATTCGCCGCTCGCGATCAAGATTACGGAGATCTATAAGCGACATTCATCGTATTACGACGACGAAGCAAAGCGGTTATTGCGCTCGGGCGACGAGATATTCAATTTTCCCGGTTTACGGTTTACGCCGACCGTCGAGGAATCAAAACATATCAACGATGTGCCGGCACCGAAGATCATTATGGCGGGGTCCGGTATGTCACAAGGCGGGCGTATCACATATCACGAACGATTGTATTTGTCTGATCCGAAAAACACATTGTTGATCATCGGGTTTCAGGTGAGAGGATCACTCGGGCGGCGCATACTGGATGGGGAGCCGATGGTGCGCATTCACGGAAGCGATGTACCGGTGCGCGCGCGCATCGTGCAGATCTCCGGATATTCGGCGCATGCCGACCAGCAGCAGCTGTATAATTGGCTCGCGCCTATGCGGATGAAGGTGAAAAAGGTGTTCATCGTGCAGGGAGAAGAAGAAGTGGCACAGACCTTCGGGCGGGTTGTTATGGATCAACTCGCAATGCAGACGGTCGTACCGAAATTGGGAGAAAAATTTGTTCTGGAATAAAGCGGCGTGGTATTATAAAATTATGGAATCATCATCACCAAAATATAAGATCTGTGTGTCGGGGGCGGCTGAATCAACGCATTGCGGCGCGAATGCGCTTGCGCTTGCGGAAGAAGTGGGGCGTGAGATCGTGCGGCAAGGAGCGGTATTGGTAACCGGGGCAACATCGGGCATTCCGTATTGGGCGGCAAAAGGAACAAAAGCGGAGGGAGGACTCTCGATCGGATTGTCGCCGGCGGCATCGGAGGTCTCACATGTGAAATCGTATAAACTGCCGATCGATTATTTCGATCTTATTATTTATACCGGTTTTGATTATGCGGGAAGGAATTTACTTTTAACGCGTGCGGCGGATGCGGTCATTACGATTTGCGGGCGCATGGGTACATTGAACGAATTCACTATCGCATTTGAAGATCGCAAGCCGCAGGGAGTGCTGACGGGAACGGGAGGCACCGCGGATGCCTTAAAAAAGATCATCGAAGGAATGCATCGGGGGCCGGGAAAGGTAGTGTATGACAATGACCCGAAAAAATTGGTCAAAGCGGTGATCGCACTTATCAAGAAAGAACAAAAGAGGATCGGCGCGACCTATCCTCGCCTTAACGTGTAATTATATGGATTTCTTGCATCAGATATCGCTTGCTGTTCCCTTGTTTATCGCATTGGCGCTTGGTCTTTCTGTTGGCATTGAGCGCGAGTTCGTGGGGAAGGAGGCGGGAACAAAGACATACTCATTGGTTACGATGGGGGCGGCGTTGTTCACGGTGCTTTCTTTTGACCCGAATTTTCCCGATCCCGCGCGCATTATCGCGCAGATCGTTATAGGGATCGGATTTATCGGCGCGGGACTTATCATTTTCCATGAAAATAAGATACACGGGTTAACTACCGCGGCGGCATTATGGACGATGTCCGCTGTCGGCGTTGCCGTTGGCATGCGGTATTATGCGCTTTCGATCATCAGTACCTTTTTCGTGCTTTTTGTTTTATATATTGTGAGGAAGTTGCGCGTTGAAGAAAGAATTCACGCTTTTGCAGGAGTGAAGGAAGATCCCAAATAATAGAGGACTTACATACATGGCGAACTTCTTTGTTGCACTTCGGAAAATAATGCTCACCGTATAGCACATACGCCTCGCATTCTTT
>MEYI01000043.1:4511-5395 GCA_001773975.1 Candidatus Azambacteria bacterium RBG_16_47_10 | reverse complement strand
CATATGTGGTATGGCGTGGCGACATTGGTCGGCACAATCATCGGCGTGGGGATCTTCGGGTTGCCGTACGCGGCGGCCCGTTCCGGTTTTTTTGTACAACTTTCGTATCTCGGTATTTTTGCTATTATATTCACACTGCTCCATCTCATGTTTGGTGAGGTTATGTTGCGTACAACGCAACGGTATCGCTTATCGGGGTATATAGGGCTTTATTTTGGAGAAGGCGCAAAAAAGATCATTCTTGCCATTACGATCATCAGTTTTTTTGGCGGGATGCTGGCATATATTCTTGTAGGAGGTTCATTTTTACGCGCACTTACCGGCGGAATATTCGGTTCTCTTTCCGCATATTACATTATTTTTTGGGCGGCGATGAGCATTGTTGTGGCGCTTGGCCTGTCCATGATCAAACGAGCGGAGATCGTCATGCTGGCATTCATGATCGCGATCGTAGCTCTTATTTTCTTTTTTAGTATCCCGCATGTGCAGTGGGATTATTTTATGAAAAACAACTGGGGAGATATTTTTTTCCCGTATGGCATTACGATGTTCGCGCTCGCGGGTGTTTCGGCGATTCCGGCGGTTCGCGAGATCATGCGAGGTGATGAGCGAAAAATGAAAAAAGCGATCATTATGGGAACACTCATCCCCGTCGCGCTGTATACGGTGTTTGTGTTCGCGGTTCTTGGTGTTGCCGGTTCCGCGACATCGGAGGACGCATTTTCCGGTTTGCATGGCATTTTAGGGGCATTTGTGGAATCCGCCGGCGCGGTATTTGGGATTCTTGCGGTCGCCACATCATATATTATATTCGGGCTTTATTTGAGGGATACGCTGTGGTATGATTTTAATATTCCACGAAAAGTTGCGATAGGGGTCGTGGT
>MEYI01000043.1:1866-4392 GCA_001773975.1 Candidatus Azambacteria bacterium RBG_16_47_10 | reverse complement strand
TGAAAAGGAAGGGGGATAGGGTTCCCGAGTACGCTCTTTCTTTGCCGGTCCTCGTTCCCTATTCGCTTATTCTTCTTTTTGCGCTTGGTATAGGATACACATTATTAGTTTGAGGACAATAATACACTAGAGTTATGGTAGAGAAAAAAAACAATATACGCGTCGTATTGGTTGAAGATGAAGAAGTGCTTCTGGAAGTATTGGAAAGCAAACTGAAGAAAGAAGGATATGAGGTGTTCTCTGCAAAAGACGGGGTGGCAGGACTCGATCTTGTTAATGCCATACGTCCCGACATTATTCTTCTTGATGTGGTCATGCCGCGCATGGATGGATTTGAGGTGCTTGAACATCTTCAGAAAGATGAGGAGCTCGCGAAGATCCCCGTTATTATCATTTCTAACTCAGGACAAGATGTGGAGATCGGCCGTGCGCTCGCGCTCGGCGTGAAAGATTATCTGGTGAAGGCGGAATTTGATCCGCAGGAAGTGCTCGACAAGATCCAAAATCAATTACAGGAGATGGGGAAGTCGCCGGTGGCTCCCGTGGAGGAAAAAGAAGTTTCTCCAAGTGCCGTAGCCGCAATACAGGCGGAAGATTTTCGCGTACTTTTGGTTGAGGACGATAGTTTTTTACGAGACCTTCTTTCTCAGAAGATGCGGAAGGAAAAATTTCAGGTGATCGAGGCGGTGGACGGCGAGGATGGGCTTAAAAAAACAGTGAGTGAAAAACCGCATATCGTGTTGCTTGATCTTATTTTACCGGGCGCTGACGGATTTGAAACATTAAAGCGCATTCGTGCGGAGGAGAGTGTCGCTCAAGTGCCGATTATCATTTTATCCAATCTTGGGCAGAAGGACGATATTGAGAAGGGGATGCAGCTTGGTGCGACGGATTATCTGGTAAAGGCGCATAATACTCCCGGGGAGATCATCGATAAGATACGGATGATCCTTGCGCGAAGTTATAAATAATACATAAAACAGCCTCGCATACGCGAGGCTGTTTCTTCTTCACATTTTTCAGTCAAACACGTATCATAAAGGCATGAGAATGAAATTCATCATGGGCATTGCGGTGTTTGCCGTGCTCGGGGGAGTAATGGTGTACGGTGCGTATTCGGAGCGAACCGTTTCCATCGAGAAAGAGGCGGGTGTTCATACAGAGCAGGAGGATGCCGGGGATGCATTTACACAGGCGTTTGTTCGCGATCCTCTTACCGGGCGTATGTGCGCGAGCGGGGGAAAGCGCCCGTTTGCAGTGATGCTTGCCGGAGATACGGTCGCACGGCCGCTCTCGGGAATCGCGCAGGCGGATGTCGTCGTTGAAATGCCGGTGCTGACCAACGGCATTACGCGGTTCATGGCGGTATTTTCTTGCGCAGAGCCGGAAGAGATCGGATCGATACGGTCCGCACGCGATGATTTTCTTCCATTTGCAAAAAGTTTCGATGCTATCTATGCGCATTGGGGAGGATCTCATTTTGCACTCGATCTGTTGAATGCGGGCGTTCTTAATAATATCGATGCGCTTCGCGATCCGTTCAATGCGTTTTATCGGAAGGAGGATCGCATCGCGCCGCACAATGGATTCACATCGATCATCCGGCTGCGAGAAACGGCCGAGAAGCGAGGGTACCGCATAGAGCGAAAAGGAAACGGATATCCGCATATACCGGACAACCCGCTATTGAGTATTGATCAGACCGTTATGATAGGATATCCGGGTCCGTACGGCGTTGAGTTTTTGTATGATCATACGACCAACAGTTATTTCAGATCGCGGGGCGGAAAAAAGGAAATGGACAGCGGGACAGAAAAACAGGTGGAAGTAAAAAATGTCATTGTCATGATCGCGGAAACGAAGCAGCTTGATGCCGATTATAATACTGTGGTGGTAGAAGGGGAGGGACGCGTGCGGATATTCCGCAACGGAGAAGAAAAGAAAGGAACATGGAAGCGGGTAAAAGAGGAATACGCACCGGAGCGATCCGATCATTCCGACAATAAATATTATTATGTTGACGAGCAAGGAAAAGAGATCGGTCTCGTGGAGGGAAAGATCTGGATAGCGCTCGTTCAGCCCGATCAAAAAGTTGAGCTGAAATTTCATTAAAAGAACAACGTGGAATGATCATTATCCTGCACGGCGAGAATAATTTTTTTACGAAGCGCAAAGAAGAGGAGATCGTTGCGCGGTATAAAGCAAAACATCCGCAGGGATTGAGCTTTTTTGTATTTGACGAAGACAGCGATCTTGCCGATGTGCGCTCGGCGATAGAGACTCTTTCACTGTTTGAGACGAAGAAATTGATCGTGTGCAAGGATCTGCTTGGGAGCGTTGCGGGAAACACCGCTTTTTTCACCTGGCTGAAAGAACGGAGCATCAAAGAAACGAATGATGTCGTGGTGGTGTTTTCAGAACGCGGCGTACGGGAGGTGAAAAAGAATAAAAATCTCGAATGGCTATTTGCGGCGCCGACGGTCGTGCAGGTATCCGATGCGCTGACTCCCGCACAGCTTCCCGTAT
>MEYI01000043.1:0-1653 GCA_001773975.1 Candidatus Azambacteria bacterium RBG_16_47_10 | reverse complement strand
ATAAACAAGGAAAACAGGCGGCGGGACACTTCAGCGCATTGATCGCACAAGGGGAGGAATGGCCGATGATGTTTGGCATGATCATGTATCAGTTCCGCGGCATGGTCCGGGTGAAAGATGCGCTTGATCGAGGCATTTCTCCGGACGTGATGCCGAAAGAGCTCGGCATGCATCCGTTTGCGGTAAAAAAAATAATCCCCCTCGTTCGGACTCGCTCGTATGAAGAGCTCGTGCGATTCTATGGGGGATTACGCGAGATGGATTATCAGCTGAAAACGGGAGGAATGACTTTCGATGCCGCGTGGGAGAGACTGCTGGTATCCTGATTACTTCTGAGCAGCCGCTTTGTTGATCAATACCGTGATGCGAGATTTCTTTCGTGACGCGGTATTTTTTTTGATCACATTTTCCTTTGCTGCCTTGTCGATCGCTTTATACAGTCGGGGAAGAAGCGCCTTTGCTTCGGTGAATTTCTTTCCCTGGGTAAGAAAACGCACCTCTTTTGCGATCGTCTTTACCTTGGTAAGCGAGCGAACATTTGCGACTCTGCGTCGTTTGGTCTGGCGTAGTGCTTTTTTTGCTGATGCTGTGATTGGCATAGATAAAAATTATTCTGAAAAATCTGACGTAAGTGTATAGGAAATGCGGGAAAAATGCAAGTCCTGATAAAAAAACACCCCCGCTTATTATAGCGGGGGCAAGAATCCTTGGCAAAGGGTTGTTTTGGTTTATGTCAGGGTGTTACTTGTCGGAAGAATTACGCCGCGACAGCGGGAGCGACTTCCAGCTCGCCGTTGTTGAGAAGAGAGACGAAGGACTTTCCGTCCTTGAAGAAGGCGATCGCCTTCTGTGAAATGGAGGCCGGCTGTGCCTTGATCTCCTTCCGGGCATTGTAGTTGGAGATATCCACCGTGAAGATGGAGCTCTCCGTGACCACGAATACGTCCTGTTCGTTCTCGGACGGGCGCCCGATGAACAAGACCTCGCTGTTGAGCCGACTGACGACTTTCGCCGCGGACCAGTCCTGCTTGAGGAAGTTGGTGACTGATATCTCCTGGAGGGTCTTATCGACGCTGAAGAGGAGCGTATTCTTCTTGTTCAGTACCACGATGTTCCTGAAATGGGCCGGGGCGGTGATGCCGCCGATCTGTGTCTTGGTCTCGCTCAAGGTTGCGTAGCCAGGGAAGTACCCGCCCCTGATGGACTCGCATGTCGGCGCGAGCATGGCGACGAGCTTGTTGACTTCGTTCGTCATGAAGCCGATGTAGGTGACGACCGGGATGGACGTCCCCTTGTGATGCACCTGGTTGATGCTGACGATCTGCGTAGTCATCTCGCGCTTGTTCACGGCGGGGAGTGAGAGAATGGTCTTCTCGCTGATGGACATCTGTGTGTTGGTGGTCAGAGCGAAGATGTTCTCGTTACCTCTCTTCGTGTAGAGTGCGGCGGTCCTGCGGATCTGTTCGGGGCCCATCTTTCCTGCCTGCTGCATGGTTATGGCGGCCTCAACTATAGCGGCGTTGCTCTTCTGTGGCTGTGACATGTACAACCTCCTGATTTTTTAAGGTTTCCCTTTGCCAAGGGTTTCTTCTTTGTAAAGAACTATATAAAAACAAGATTCAAGGATATACGATTTTGATTTATTTGTCAACC
>MEYI01000042.1:5179-6142 GCA_001773975.1 Candidatus Azambacteria bacterium RBG_16_47_10 | reverse complement strand
AGCCGCCGGCGGAAAGCGCGGCATCGTCAAGATGCGGTGAGATGAAAAAGCACGGTATCTTCTCACGAATTATGTTGTTGATGATTTCGTTATTCATAATTACTATTACATCACACGCTTCACTCCCCAAGGTGAGCCCTCGGGAAAAAATCTTGCACGTAATGACTAGATGGGGACGCGAGAACGGTCTCGATATATTGTTTATATTTTTCAGAAACAATCCCCCAACTGCGCCCCTCGGCGGCTATTCGTGCATTTACTGATATCGCTTTATACTGCACTTTATCGCGGACCAAATCAATGACTGCTTGAGCAAACAACTGAGTGTCAAAAGACGGAACCTGAACGACAGCACTGCGTGACGCCCACGCGAGACCGGGAATATCAAACCCGATCACCGGGATACCGTACGACATCATCTCCAGCACCACCAAAGGGGAAGTTTCATACCTTGACGGAACAAGCCCGATAAACGTCTTTCGGTAAAATTCTTCTTTTTGCGCTCCCGATATTCGTCCGAGAAGTTTCACTTTATCAGTCAGTCCATGAGCATGGATAAGCTTTTTCAAACGCGCAGTTTCGCACGAAGAACCGGCTCCGGCAATAACGAGCGGCAAGTCAACCTCTTTCAGTATCTCGGTATATGCCGTGAGTAAGAGGTCCAGTCCCTTCTGGTCAATCTCGACCCTTCCAATAAACGAAAGGTGCTTCCCTTGCTTGTCGTCCGCTTCATTCGGGGCTACGGGAACATCGGTACCATTTCCGATAATTTGAACATCAGCGGATGGATTATGTTGTTTTATCTGGAGCGCAGACTCTTTTGTCAGCGTGATGAAATGAGAATAATATTTCAAGCCGAGATTTTCAATAAGGGTAAACGGTAAATGATATTTTCGGGACATATCTTTCGCAGAAAGCATGTGCACGAGGCCAATCACCGGCTTTCTGGTAAAAAGCGGCGTG
>MEYI01000042.1:3355-5041 GCA_001773975.1 Candidatus Azambacteria bacterium RBG_16_47_10 | reverse complement strand
TGTACTCCGTCAATATTATCATCTGTTGCGTGTGGGTATCTTCCGGTGAGGACTTCGACTTGAAAATTTGTTGCTAAATGTTTTGCAACTTCATGGACGGCAAAGGAGCCGCCACCCCCATAAATAGGGTTTTTGATGTCATCATAATTTGAAAAGATTATTTTCTTGCGCGCATCAATCGCAGGGATGTTCAAAGCATTTTTCGTCGATGTTGCGATTTCCCAAAGCGGAGTCCTTGATTCTGCTGTCTTAAATAAAGAGATTATTTTAGGAGGTATCAAAAATGCAAGGTATGAAAATACCAAGAAAGGTTTCCTTAGACCGTGCGTAATGAGAGCCCTAATTTTATCTTTGCCCCGAATAACATAAAATCGTTCAACGAAACCAGGATCGAAACTTCGTTTCTGAATTTTTTTTGAACCAAGAAATCGAACTGACTGCCGTAGGTAATCACGATATGTTGTGGGCAGAGCGTAACATACGACTGCTTGCGCTGCAGACGACATCTGATAACCATATTTTCTGCAATACAAAAATGGAAACACATCATCAGCGCTGAAGTTTGGAAAACGCATGACGTTATACAATTCCCTCCGAAAAGCCCTGATGGTTCCCTCGCAGCGATACATTTCCGCTCCATGAGTTCGCGTGCGGATATCGTCCCAAATCTCCCATCCGGTAAATATGACGTGCTGTATGAAATTCGTTGGCGGGCGTGGCTCTGAGCGACCAAAGACAACTTGCACTGACTGGTCGTTTTTCATCGGCATAACAAGATCGTGCACAACCGTATCCGAAACTAAATCAATATCGGCATCAAAAATTATGATGATATCGGTTTCCGATCTTTCAAAAAGTTCGTTCATCCTTGCGGATTTTCCTCTTCGTTCATTCCCTTCCACTATCTCTATGCGCGGATCCGTCGCCGCAAGCGCGCGCGCTTTCTCCACCGTCACATCGGTAGAACAGTCAGAAAGAACGATGATCTTTTCCAAAACAAAACCCTCCTCCTTCTGTTTCTGTACGGCGCGCAAAATGTTTTCGATATTCCACTGCTCATTATACGCGGGGATACCGACAGTTACTGTGAGTTTTTGCGAATTTGTTTTCATACGCTTTTTGTAATGATTGGAACCAAATATTCCTGCCATGACGGAACATTTTTCACGTTCACCAGTGTGTGTAGCGTGATGAACATGAAGAGGAAACCGCTGTGAAGAGTGCGCAGAGGCGACAAGGCGGCGAACCCCGAGAATTCCGGCACGGTTTTGATCTGCAAGAGATCGTACGATGGCAATGTCATAACAACGCCCTCGCAATCAAAAACATACGCCTTCCCCTTCCTTATGCATATATTTTTAGGTGTTAGGTCGCGATGTGCAATTGCAAGCGGTTGCCCGACAAGGCTCCGCGCCCCGAGGATGTTCTTCAGTGCGTACCGAAACGCAAGAGGAAACTTGCGCGGGTTCTTCGCCCCCACCATACCGAGCAAGAACGGTAAAGAAAGAATGTAAAAAGGCAATGTTCGTTTTGTAAAATGCGATTTTTCTTCGTCAGTGAGAGACAAGGAAATTTTCGCAAATGCTTCGCATATTTCGCGGAGAACCTCTTCTTGCCGCTCAATCGGAAAATTATCAAGATGCGCGCCATCTATATATTCAAAGACCACCGAGAGCGAGTACTCGC
>MEYI01000042.1:2960-3318 GCA_001773975.1 Candidatus Azambacteria bacterium RBG_16_47_10 | reverse complement strand
CCCCGACTCGGCAAATTTTTTGCGCAGGATTGGACTCACGAAATATTCGTTCACCAACGAATAGTATTTGAAATCCTTCACGCGCCCGGTCCATGTTTTAATGAAAACTTTTTCTTCCCCATCAGTATAGATCCCCAACGAAAAGTTCTTGAATGCGTCTTTCTTGATCGAGGAGATGTGTGTATATTGACTGATATGTGGAATAACCTTCGGCGGAGTATGCTTCTTCAAGAAAAAAACGGCAACGCCAAAAACTATTTGGAGCATGGTTGGTTTTACGAGTTGTGTTTTCTTGAATTTGTTCATACGCGGTCGGCAAGAGATGCCTTATAATTAAGTACCGAACCAACGGAACGCG
>MEYI01000042.1:2597-2887 GCA_001773975.1 Candidatus Azambacteria bacterium RBG_16_47_10 | reverse complement strand
AAGCACGACCCTCAAAACAGGGTCTTCGAGAAGTCTGGTAATCTCCCTTGCGAGCACATGGGCGTCCCCATACGGCACGAGTATCCCCGTCTCGCCGTCTCGCACCGAATCGCGAAGACCGGGAACGTCTGATGCGACGACTGGCGTCCCGCACGCATTTGCCTCAATGGTCGTCAATCCCCACCCTTCCATCATCGACGGATTGACGACGACCCACGACGAACGCATGATATCGCGCTTTTCTTCCTCGGAAACTTTCCCACGAAACGAAACGTGCACAGATATGTTGA
>MEYI01000042.1:0-2587 GCA_001773975.1 Candidatus Azambacteria bacterium RBG_16_47_10 | reverse complement strand
GGCGCTTGAGTGCGCCAAGCTCGTCGGCGTCGCCGGCGACAATAAGCCGCGCTTCCGGAAATGTTACGAGAATCTTCACAAATGCTCTAAGGAGCACGTCGACGGATTTGTATTCCTTCAATCTGCCAACATACGACACCAGTGGTGTTTTTGATTTCATTCCGGGGGAGAGGAACTTCAGGTCGACCCCGGGGTACACAACCGTAATCTCTTTCTCCGTAACGTTGAGCTCTTTCATTTCGCGCTTTGATGATTCCGATACGGTGATGAAGTTGCTCCCGCGATAGACGAGCGGCATCAGGCGCTTTTCGAGGAACGACGCAAAGAGCGCAAGCGGCAAAATGAGCGATTTCCGAAATACATCTTGATGGATATGATGCACGAGACAGTACACCGGCTCTTTGGCGTAAAGCGGTGTGAAGAACGGGATTCCGTTTTCACAGTCGACGATCACGTCAAATTTCCCACGGAATTTAAGCAGATAGTACACCGCCGCCACGGCGTACAGGCCATAAAATCCCCCCCGACGGATGATCCGTATGCCGTCGATGTTGCCGTGAGGATCTTGTTTGCGGTCATTACTGCAAAAGAGCGTTACCGAATGTCCCGACTCGACCCAGCGCTTGGCGAGCGCGTGAATATACGTTTCCGCACCGCCCGCAAATACGTTCTCGCTGTCGCGCCAGTTGAAGATGAGGATGCGCATATGCTCGGGAAGCGGCTCCGCCGCCGGCAACTTTTTGAACACCGCAAGAATATCGCGTACGTTCCAGTAGATGCGGATGAATACATCGCTAAATAGGTGCAAAGTGGCGACCGCCGCAAAATACAAGATGTTGATATTCAAGATAACCTTCACGAAAGCGTCAATCGAGGCATGCGACCCGACAATCCCCCACATCATAACCATCGCCACAGAAAGAGAAATGGCGGGAAATATATAATGTTTACGCGCAAGACGATAGAGCACGATACTGGTCGTCAAGGTAAACAAGGTCATCGCAAGCGCGTACGACGGCACAAACGCAACAATTGAGCGCGCATTCTCGCCGAGAAGGAACGGCACCAAAAACGACCCGAGAAGCGCGAGACCAAGACCCGCGGAAATCGCGAGGAATGCCGTACCCATAAAAATCTTCTTGAACGGTTTCTCCGGGTTAGTGCCCTCGCCTTCCGAACGGCTGACAAAGGTAACGATGAAACCATTGAGAAGTGCACCAAAGAAATAAATCATCTTTCCGACAAGCGAAAGCATGGCGTAGCGTCCGGCATCATCGGGACTCAAGTAATGCTTTGCAAGAATGACATCAACGCTCAAGAACGCGACGACGGAGATGCCGGTCATGAGTGAAGCCCCATAAAATCCGAGGGGAAATTTCTTGGCAATGGGTTCTATGGGGCGACCAGAAATAACTGATGAAGCTCTGCGATAAAGAAACACGGCAATTGTCGTGGAGAAAACCCATGCAACAACAACGGAAAGCGGAATCGCTAGTGCGGCAAATTCATGAAATCCGTATGTTACAAAAGCAAACACGATGGCGAGCTTCGCGATCACCTCGCCCAAGGTAACAATCGCCGCAAAGCGAAAGTTAAATGTCCCCTGTAAGTATCCCCTGTTGAACGAATCGAGCGCGCCAAAAATAATCGCGGGTGCAAAAGCGATAATCACGATAAAACTGGTGACTTGAAAAAAGTTTGCAATTACCGGCACAGAAATGAGCCACACCGTACTCGAGAGCGCCGCGACAATACATATCGAGAGCCATTTCTTGCGGAAGAACCGCCTGCTTGCGCTCGGATACGCGCCTTCGAGAAATGACGTGACATGCGTCATTGTGGTTCCGAGCGCGCCCGTGAAGAGACTAAGCATGTACGCAAAGGTACTCATCATGGTTACGATTCCAAATTCTTCAAGGGTCAATTGGCGTCCGAGATACGCATTGAATACAAAATTGAGAATATTCGCAACGATCGACGAGAGAACGAGCATCATCGCGCCGGACCTAAGGGCTCTTCCGAAGAATTCCATGTTGTAGGGTTTCCTTTTTTTCGGGACAGATTCCACCGGCGCTTCTTTCGTGGGCGCGGCTACAGATGCTTTTGCTCTCGCCTCCTTGGACAAATGGAGTCCATGTTGTGTCTTCGCCCAATAGTGCGGTTTGACTACGACTTCGTACGCCGCGCGCCATGCCGCGAGACTCATCCCGAGCCAGTAGAGCGGCACAAGGAAAATGTATTTGGTAATCCCGTGATACTCGCGTCGCGCGCATCCGACCATGTAGTAATAAAGATACAAAAAGTTTCCAAAGATAAGCGAGAACACGCCGATGTATAAAATGGGTCCTGGGAAAAACGATTCAATGAACACGCCCGTCTGTGCGCGAAAGGTAAAGTAGGTAATCGTGATAATCCACATGAGCGGATTAATGAAAAGCGAAACGACTTTTCCTCCCACGATGAGCTGAAAGAAAAGTAAATCGCGAAGCTTGCCCTCCCGATAGAGAGCGCGCGGACTGCGCATGTGCACAAAGTATGTCTGCATGTACCCCTTGATCCAGCGGCTTCTCTGGTTGTACCAGTTGAT
>MEYI01000041.1:3762-6308 GCA_001773975.1 Candidatus Azambacteria bacterium RBG_16_47_10 | reverse complement strand
AGCGTTCGCGCGTTGACGAATACGTGTATCAACTTATAAAGCATTTCGCTATGCTCGATGAAGCGACGCGGCATCGTTTTTTGCTCTATACGCCGTTTTATCACGATACGCTGTATTTACCGCCCAATTTCATCGTCCGTAGGTTTTATACGCCGTTTTTCTGGACGAAATTATTTTTCTCGCTCAAAGTGTGGTTTGATGCGCCGAACGTGCTGTTTATGCCGGTAAATTTTTTGCCGTTATTTTCATTTCGGCGCACCATTGCCGTCATTCACGGGCTTGAGTTTGAGGTGTATCCGGAGATGTTTGAGGCCGCGCACCTCAATTACTTGCGTAAAGGTACCAAGCGCGTTGCGCGGTATGCAACGAAGATCATCGTTCCGACAAACACGGTCATGGAGAATTTAATGAAGTTTTATCATGTTGACCAATCCAGGATCGCGGTCATTCCGTATGGCGTCAATCCGCAGATCGCATATCATCATAGATATGCCCCAATTGACGAACAATATATTTTGTTCGTTGGAAAGCTTGAAAAAAGAAAAAACATCATACGTCTCTTGAAAGCATTTGAGATATTGAAGGAAAAGGACAAGATCCCGCATAAATTGGTATTGGTGGGGGCTCCGGGATTCGGATTCGGGGATATCCAGAAGGAAATCGAAGCGAGTATGTATAAAAACGATATTGTCATGACGGGGTATATCAGTCATGAGGAAAAGGAATCGTTTTTCAAATATGCGCATGTTGTAGTATTTCCTTCTTTTTATGAGGGATTTGGGATGCAAATTTTAGAAGCGCAATTGCGCCAGGTTCCGCTTGTGACTTCAGATGTCTCAAATATCCGAGAAGTTGCGGGGGATGGCGCATTATTTGCGGATCCGCAGAGCTCAGATGAGCTTACTGAGGCATTGCGTACGGCTATTACTGATGATGAAGTGCGGCATGATCTTGTGCAAAAAGGATTAAAAAATGTGCAGAAATACAGTTGGTTTCGGTGTGCAAAAATGACGCTTGAAACGCTTATTAGTTAGCACTACATTGGTGCGCATAGCCCTTGTTCATGATTTTTTAATGCAAAGAGGAGGCGCCGAACGGGTTCTTGCGGCGCTGGCATCGCGTTTTCCCGATGCCCCGATCTATACACTTCTCTATGATGCACAGATGACCGATGTATATCTTCCCGGTCGTGATATCCGCGCGTCGTTTTTACAAAAGCTTCCACGGTGGATCCGTACGAGATACCGATTTTTATTTCCTTTAATGCCGTATGCCGCATCGCGGCTTCCTGTCGGCGAATTCGACCTCATTATTTCTTCATCATCCGCATTCGCAAAAGGCGTCCGGCGGGGTACGCACGCGGTGCACGTGTGCTATTGTCATGCGCCGTCTCGTTTTCTATGGGATGATCGTAGGCAGTATCAAAAAGATAATCGATTTCATTTTTTTACGCGATTAATGATTACGGTATTGATCTATCCGCTGCAGATTTGGGATGTGAAAACCGCGGAACGGGTTGACATCTGGATCGCTAATTCCAAAACAACGCAGGAGCGCATCCGTCGCTTGTATCACAAACCGTCTGCGGTCGTGTATCCGCCGATCTTGCAATTAAAACGGCACATGCCGCGCATAAAAAAAGATGGAGGTTATTTTCTTGTTGTGTCGCGTCTTTCCGCGTATAAGAGGATTGATGCCATTGTAGATGCGTTTTCCATGCTTACGGATCGGCTTGTGGTCGTTGGAACAGGAAGAGAGGAGGAGAGATTGCGGGCGCGGGCGGGAAAAAATATTTCGTTTGCGGGATTCGTAAGCGATGAGGATCTTGCCGAATATTATGCGGGATGCACGGCATTCATTGTTGCATGCGACGACGATTTTGGGATGAGTGCGGTTGAGGCGTTGAGTTTTGGAAAGCCGGTTATCGCATACAAAAAAGGAGGAGTGACGGAGTGGATGGAGGAAGGAGAGACGGGGGAATTTTTCGATACGCAAACACCGGAAGCGGTGCGTGATGCGGTGCACACATTTATAAAACGGAAAAAAGAATTCGATCCTGCGTACATGAAAAAAAGGGCTGAGGAGTTCAGTGAAAAGCGATTTTATGAAAATATCATGCGTTTGATCCCCCGATAACATTATCAACAATTGCAGAGCGGGTGTGCCTGCGGTACTATGGGTGCATTATAAGTAATTATACGGAAATGGGATTTGTGCCTAAAAAAGTTTTTTTTACAAAGGGGGTTGGGGTTTCAAAAGAGCAGTTAACATCATTTGAACTGGCACTGCGCGATGCGGGCATTGCACAGTACAATCTTGTTCCCGTTTCTTCTATTTTTCCTCCCAATTGCAGGAGGGTGACGCGCGATGAGGGTTTAAAATTGTTGCCCCCCGGCGCCATCGTGCATTGCGTTATTTCGCGCAATGCAACCAACGAACCGAGTCGGCTTATCGGTGCATCTGTGGGCACTGCAATGCCACAGGATGCCAACCAATACGGATATCTATCCGAGCATCACTCATTCGGTGAAAGCGCGGAAAAGGTG
>MEYI01000041.1:3445-3753 GCA_001773975.1 Candidatus Azambacteria bacterium RBG_16_47_10 | reverse complement strand
GCGGAGGATCTTGCCGCGACTATGCTTGCTACGACGCTCGGTATTGAATTTGACTCGGGTGTCGCATGGGATGAGCGAGAGCAGATATATAAAGCATCAGGAAAGATCTTTAAGACATTCAATACGACTCAAACCGCACAAGGAAATAAAGACGGTTTGTGGACGACAGTAATTGCGGTTGCAGTGTTTATTATGGAAGAATAGGGAAGGAGGTTGACCCCGTATGAAGTTCACAGGGAGTTTCTTTCAATCAGTCATCGTGTGTGCGAACCCGCCTCCGGCTTGTGTGACGCTTGATGACAAACGGC
>MEYI01000041.1:3288-3403 GCA_001773975.1 Candidatus Azambacteria bacterium RBG_16_47_10 | reverse complement strand
AAAAGGCATAGACACGAGTGGATACGTAAAACTTCATCCGGGGTTGACTTTCGTGCGGAGAATAGGTAGTATATAGGAACAATTAAGAACCGTAGACAAGGGGCGCGCCTCATCG
>MEYI01000041.1:1109-3280 GCA_001773975.1 Candidatus Azambacteria bacterium RBG_16_47_10 | reverse complement strand
GTCCTCTCGAGGTTGCCAAAAATTTCAGTAAAATTTTTGGCAAGTTATCAAGTGAAAAGTTTATAAAGTGTTTAGGCTTTACTTTACAGCTTTATGAACTTATAGCTTTTAACTCGCCTCATCTACGGCCCGAAAGGTCGTTTTTATTTTATGAGTAATTGAATTATTATGTCGCTTACAAAGAAACAAAAAGAAACAATAGTGAAAGACGTGGCAGATAAGTTGTCCAAAAACAATATTCTGTTACTTGCCTCCTTTTCAAAGATCAGCGTTGAGAAGATCAAACAGTTGCGAAAGGATCTTAAAGCGAAAGGAATCGATTTTAAGGTCATTAAAAAAAGATTACTCGGCGTGGCATTTGAAAAGGCGAAGATCGATACATCTGCGATCGACATGAAAAACGCTCCGGAAGCATGCGGTGTCGTGTTTGCATCGGGAGATCAGATAGCTCCGGTAAGAACCGTACACATGTTTGCACGGGTGAAAGAAAACGAATCATTCAAAGTGCTGGGGGGTTTGTTTGACGGCAATTTTATCTCAATGGAAAGATTGGCGCCTTTGGCGAAGGTCTCTTCACGGGAAGAATTGTATTCTCGGTTGCTCGGCCAGCTGAATGCACCATTGTCGAAATTGGTGTATGCGGTTAAGGCGATTGGAGATAAAAAATCAGCATAATAACAGTAATATACAATAACACATAAAACTATGGAAAAATTCAAAAGCATCATAGAAGAGATAGAAAAAATGAGCGCGCTCGAAATCGTAGAGCTCGTAAAGGCGCTTGAAGAGAAATTCGGCGTATCTGCGGCAGCTCCGGTAATGGTTGCCGGTGCGGCGGAAGCAGGTGCGGCGGCGGAAGAAAAAACCTCATTCGCAGTTGAATTGAAGGCCGCGGGCGAACAAAAGATCCAGGTCATTAAGGCGGTGCGCGAGCTTACCGGCTTGGGCTTGAAGGAAGCGAAGGATATTGTCGATGGAGCGCCGAAGACAATAAAGGAAAATGTCGCGAAGGCGGAAGCGGAAGAAATGAAAAAGAAATTGGAAGAAGCAGGAGCGGTTGTTGAACTGAAATAATAGCGATAGCACAAAAACCCCCGGTCACAAGAACGGGGGTTTTTGCTTTTATACCTACAATGAAAGCGAAAATAGTGCGTTGTGCGCAAGAAGATACAGTGTTGTGTTATCGCGAGAAACGGTAAAATCAGTAAGCGGGGGGAGTTGTCCGACAAGGTATTTTGTTTTTGATTCATTGGTTTCAGTGCGCATGATCACATTGTTTTCAAATGTATAGCGGCTGTTAAAAACAGTGCGCTCGTTTGGTGCGGATCTTTCCACGGGGAGTTTTGTGCTCATAAGAGTATTATCCGCGGCACGCCAGACCATCGCGGTCTTTTTTGTGTCATTGATAAAATAAAAATCATCGTTCTTTTGGATCATGCGCTCCGTGGAGAAGTCATTTTCAGAGGAGAGAATGAATGTAAATCGTTGACTGCGGCTCTTTTTTTCTATTTTTGCGATCGTATATGGCGCTTGGCCAAAAACATAGATAAATAGGTCATCGTCAAAGATATATGTCGGATAGAATGCCAGGGAAGCCGTTGTGATCTCCCCAAGAAACGACGGAGGAGTTATGCGGATCCCGTGAAGTGCATTAAGATCGGTATTTGCGGCATGAAAAATCGCCTGCGCCGCTGATGAGGTGAATAATGCGGGGATGAGCGCGAGCGCATCGCGTTGGACGGATTGGAGGATCGTTGTTGCTGTTGCGGTATCTTGAGCTGTGCGTGCTGTTGCGATGCGTTGTTCCAGTGCGTGGAGTGCGATGATCTGCGCATTAACCAGTGCATAGACGCTTCCAAACACAATAATACCCGCGAATATCCCTATGTGAATGCGCGCATTCTTTTTTCTCACCGAAAGTGTCGGAATGGTGCGCGCATGATGAAAAAAAGATGTTCCTGCGGCATGTGTTTTTTTCGCGGCCGACATAAAAAGACCAAAAGCTCGTTCATGTGCCACGGGGGATGCATCAATGCGTTTTTTCTCCCCGATATTTTTTTTAAACGGGATCCACCGAGATTCCAATGCACCGCGTATGCCGATCAGGACAAGCGCCTGATCGGGGAGCAGTATTTCTTTTGCATTTTTTTGATAAATCTTGCTAATGATGT
>MEYI01000041.1:685-897 GCA_001773975.1 Candidatus Azambacteria bacterium RBG_16_47_10 | reverse complement strand
CGCGGACCTTTTCTCCCACGATGTTTGCAATGCAAAAATGGATATCCCGTATCGTGTCCTTGTTCGTCTTATTGATATCAAGGAGCGTTGCATTCGCCTTATGCAGTGCTGATTCAAAATGCTCTTCCGTAGTGCGTTCGTCGATAGCATAAAATTCACGACGAATCACCGATGCGATCAGATTTGGGAGAAATTCAAGTTCATGGCGTTTG
>MEYI01000041.1:330-538 GCA_001773975.1 Candidatus Azambacteria bacterium RBG_16_47_10 | reverse complement strand
TCTTCCATAGTTGTGCCGTTTATACCATAGTAACATAGGGGGAACATTGCATAAAGTGGCGATTTTTAGTATTATATATGGCAGTGTATAGCATATCACCATGACCTTTGAGCACTTTTTCGATTCGCCGGTCAAAATACGGCTGATCAAATTTTTCGTTTATAATCATAATAGGTTTTTTAATATCACCGATGTCGCTCGGCGCCTG
>MEYI01000041.1:157-284 GCA_001773975.1 Candidatus Azambacteria bacterium RBG_16_47_10 | reverse complement strand
AAGCCGGTTTTTTGAAGTCGCGCTCCGCGGGATCGTTTTCCATCAGCTATCGTTTCCCGTATTTAAATGAGGTGCGGGGATTGGTATTACGGTTTCCCCCGGTATCTGAGGAATTTTTGCAGAAGGA
>MEYI01000041.1:0-135 GCA_001773975.1 Candidatus Azambacteria bacterium RBG_16_47_10 | reverse complement strand
AAGGCATTGATCATTGCGGGAATGCTCGTGTATGCGGAGAAAGCGCGCGCGGAGATCATTCTTGTCGGGGATCGCATCTCTGAAAAGAAAGCGGAGCGATTCCTGCATGCAATTGAGGCACATGCGGCGAAAGAG
>MEYI01000040.1:11862-15411 GCA_001773975.1 Candidatus Azambacteria bacterium RBG_16_47_10 | reverse complement strand
ATTTTTCCCGCATCGTATACTCTGGAAAAAATGCTTCGCTCTGTGCTACGATACACACCATGCGTACCAATATCGTCCATTCAGGCGCCGAGGCGCTCACCTATGAAATTCGCGGCATCGTTGCCGTCGCCGAACAGCTTGCACAGCTTGGCGTTACCATTCACTGGGAAAACATCGGGGATCCTGTCGCAAAAGGATACCGCATGCCCGTATGGATAAAAGAAATAATAAAGAACGAGGTTGATAACGACAAAAGCTTCGGCTACTGCCCGACCCGCGGACTTTTAGAAACGCGGAGATTTCTCGCCACCAAAACGAACTCAAAAAAAGGCGCGCAGATCACGGAGAACGACATTATTTTCTTTAATGGTCTGGGCGATGCGATATCAAAAATATACACCAATCTGAATAAAGAAGCGCGCATCATCGGCCCGTGTCCGGCATATTCCACGCATTCATCCGCGGAAGCGGCGCATGCGGGATCTTCCGCCATCACCTACGATCTTTTACCTGAAAAAAATTGGCTTCCCGACATCGATGATCTGCGCAACAAAGTAAAATACAATCCGGCAATTTCCGGTATTCTCATCATCAATCCGGACAATCCGACCGGCATGGTGTATCCGAAAAAAATACTGGAAGAGATCGTCGCGATCGCAAAAGAATACGACCTGTTCATTATTTCCGATGAGATCTATGCGAATGTTCTCTATGGCGATGAACAAACCGCATCGCTTGCCGAGATCATCGGTACCGTACCCGGTATCGCCATGAAGGGAATTTCAAAGGAATTTCCGTGGCCGGGATCCCGGTGCGGATGGATCGAAGTATATAATGCCACGCATGACGAGCTTTTCGCGCGATATGTAAAATCGGTCCTTGATTCAAAAATGTTGGAAGTATGCTCTACCACGCTTCCGCAGTCGGTCATCCCGAAGATCATGTCTGATCCGCGTTATGAAACGCATCTTGCAAATAAGAACGCGGAATACAAGAAGCGTGCGGAATTCGCGCATCAGATGCTCAGCGCGGTTCCCGGCATCATCGCGCCAAAACCGTCCGGCGCATTCTATATGTCTATCGTATTCTCCAAAAATGTTTTAAATGAAAAGCAAACATTGCCGATCACTGATAATGCGGTGCGAATGTTTTTAGAGGAAAAAGTCGAGGGGGTTCCGAATGACAAACGATTTGTCTATTACCTCATGGGTGCGACCGGCATCTGTACCGTTCCTCTTTCCGGCTTTAACACCGATCTTCCGGGATTCCGCATCACGCTACTTGAATCGGACGAAGAAAGATTCAAGAAAATATTTGAAACGGTTTCTCAAAAAATTAAAGAATATCTACAGAGCTCTTCATAGACCCTCTCTGTATCCCATGCATCCGCCATCCTCCGTTCCGGATGATGGTTTTTATTGACATCACGCGCAAAAAGAAGTATTTATTATTGTAAAAGGAGATTTTTCCGCTATTTAACAACTAAACAATGGAGGTAGTTTGATGGTTGAATTCAACAAGCGCATTGCGCTTCTCGGCGTAACAAATGAGGAGATAGAATCCCGTTCCGGCAATCGGCAAGTGGTGCTCTTCAAAAGCAACATGCCTGATATCGCATTACCGGACATATGCAAGATCCCGACACATGAGCTATGCGAAGCAAGACACGGCTCCCCTTTTAAAAGCCCCACAGTTCGTCTTTCCATGGCCTATCCGTACCGAGAAGACCTTCTGAGTAAAGAACGGGTAAACGGTCATCTGCTGGAGATCTACAGATTAACCAGCTGTAATGACATCTTGTTCTCATACAAAGAAAAAGAAGCGTATGATCAGCTGAAAAAGCAGATCATCGCGCGGGCGCAATGTCGGCTCATCATGCCGGAACGAGGAAAGGTACTTCGCTTCGTGAGATCCATGTTCCGCGATAAGCATTATATAAAGATCGAGACAAAATGGGATCGAAAAGGAGAGGAAACGAAGATCCCGATCACCCTTGAAACACCGTGTCGGCTTATCTTTTCCAAAAAGCGCGATTGCGAGACCAAAAAAACTATCGAAAGGCACATCGATCACGAGATCGGAAAGCCTATCGAAGAGCGATTCGGTCTTGAACAGCTTGGGGTTAGTTACGGCTTTTCATCGCACAAGTTCAGGCTCAACGAAGAAGCCAAAGATGCATTCTATCGCAAGTACCCGGAAGCATTCCGCAGATCAGATGCATTTACACTCTGGCATCTCATGAACATGACGTACGACCTTGTGCACATTCGCCACAAAAACCTTCCCTTGAAATAAGTGAGAAAACAAAAAACCCGTTCACGAAGTGAACGGGTTTTTCTGTGTGCGAGAAACGAATTAGTATTCGTTTCGGCCGCCACCAAAGCCGCCTCGACCGCCGAAATCTCTTCGGCCGCCACCAAAGCCGCCTGCTCGCGGAGCGCGAGGCTCCAACGGACGTGCTTCGTTAACGGTAAGATTTCTGCCGCCAAAGTCCTTGCCATTGAGCATTTCAATAGCTGCTTGAGCTTCTTCGTCGGAAGACATCTCCACAAAGCCGAAACCTTTTGATCGGCCCGTCATCTTATCCATGATGATGGTTGCTGATTCAACAGTTCCTGCTTGTGCAAATGCTTCTTTCAAAGCGTCATCAGTGGTGCTGTAAGGCAATCCACCGACGTATAATTTCTTTGCCATTTGTTCTGTAACTAAACTAATTATGTTAGGGCGACCCTTTCTCACTCGCTCCTTACTCACTAAGAGCCAAATGGTCTTACGATTGCGGAACTGCTTGAGAAAACCTAATTGTTAAACCAGTATAGCACATTTCCAAAAAAAAGCAAGGGGGTGTGGATTACTTACCCTATTTTTAGCCAGATCCACTCAAAAAACCCTGTGTTATAGCGCTTTTTAAACAAATTCTCGTTTTTGAAAAATAAAAAGGCGGGGAATTTTTCCCCGCCTTTGTGCGCGCCGCACTATTTTCCTTTTCGTATAAATATGAATACACCGGCAAGCGCACTGATGCATCCGAGAATGGTTAGCAGAAACAGCGTTTTCTCCCCGGCAAGACTCAGATCGTCCGGCACGATCGATTTCACATCGCTGGTACCGGATGCCGCAAGCAACAACACCACGCCAAGCATCATTAAAAATACGGCCAAAAAATCCCATTTCCTCCATTTCATCGTCATCCTCTCCTCCTGATTTTTGGGTTACTTCACAATGTGCATGTACTGATTTTTTGTCTTTCTGATTTTTCCCTCAAACTTTTTGCAGCACATCGGGCAGCATCGTATCAGTTTTTTGTTCTTCTCGGGCATTATGGATTCATCCGTGTAATAATATGGGTATCCTCCATGCCCCTCTCTACAATAAAGGTCACCATGGTACATGACATGCATTCCTTTTTTCAGCATCTTCTCTAATAGATCTATCGTTTTCGGCATGCCCCCTCCGCTTTGTATTGTTAATGTGTTTCCACGTAAAATACCGCAAAAACAAAAAAAGTCAATAAATGAGAAGAGTGGTTAATAAAAAAACCCTGGACTT
>MEYI01000040.1:10724-11799 GCA_001773975.1 Candidatus Azambacteria bacterium RBG_16_47_10 | reverse complement strand
ATAGGGGGTCAAAAAATAGGGTGTGGATAAGTCGCCGAACTACAACTCAAGGAGAATGACACTGAGCACGCCAAAGCCAATACCCACTTTATTTGCGAAAGTAAGGTCTTCTTTAAAGAAAATAACGCCGACAAGCACGAGGATGACAAGATTTAAAACAGCAAAAACCGAAATAGCTCTTGAAAGATGTCCGTATCGCAATGAATATGCCCAGAACGTAGTGCCGACCATATATACTATCAGTCCGATCGCGAGAAGATAATTCTTATTCTCTATTGCCCATTTTTTAAATAACACATCGGCAAAAACCTCCAAAGCGACCGCAAGCGTGATAAGCAGTAAAAAAATATATTTGGCTATCAATGTCGACATATGAAAATTTAGGCTTTAAACACAATAAGCGGAACGAACATTTCTTCCGTGCTGCCGCCGCCATGATTTCCTGCATGAATATGCCGATCTTCCTTTACGATCTGATCAAAAAATATATAATTCTCTTTCATACATAAGACATAATCACCCACCCGATCATACAACTTCGGATTTGCCTTAAATAAACCGAAGTATCCTTTTTTAATAAATTCCTCGCTTTTGTACATCTCACAATAGTTATTCAGCTTTGTTGTGACATATGCCTCGAACTGCTTCGCCTTTGCAGGGCGAACGTAACAATATTTAGTGCGGGAATCCCCGCAGAACGGAAGTGTCAGGCATTCTTGCAGTTTCGGATGATCGGTTATCTTAATCACTCTTTCTGGAGGGGTGGTAACCAGTCCGTGATCTGCGGTAATAATGACCGTGGTATCCGTTCCCTCGATACTCCGCAGAAATGCCCGCATCTTCTTATCAACAACATGAAAATGCTCTTTTACTTCCCTGCTGGCTGTTCCGTGTTCGTGAGACAGTGAATCAATATCCGGCCAATATGCAAAAATATATTTTCTGTTTGTATGCGTGTATAACGCGCGTTTTATCTGTGTAAAAAATCCGTTCAGCGTATCATACGCAAGCACGGTCTTATTTCTGGTAACCGCTTTATTATAATCAGAGTTAGCAAGATCGCTGCGCGTAATCT
>MEYI01000040.1:9895-10630 GCA_001773975.1 Candidatus Azambacteria bacterium RBG_16_47_10 | reverse complement strand
GCGCGGACGGAAAGGCAGAATGACCGACACCGCACCAAGCTCTTTTAAATGCATGAACCACCCGGTAACCGCATGCTGTTGCGGTGCCATGCCTGTTGCGAATGTTGTTACTGCCGCAGACGTCGTAGGAGGATACACCGATGTCATTTTCCCGCGCAACCCTTCGTGCAATGCCGATGCCTTATCTTTTAAAAATTCATATCCCAATCCATCCAGAACGATCAGCACGATATTTTTTGAGTTCTTCAACTCCTCAGACGACAAAAGCGAAAGCTCGCCATACTGAGACTTTACCCCAAGCGCTCCACCAATAGAGCTCATGAGATTTACAATGCTTCCGTTTTTATAATTCGGCTTTTGCATAGTCAGATCTTCGGAAGTCCGACTTCCGAAGATTTAAAAACGTTCTTTACGCTATATCTTTCCCACCAGATCTAGCCCTGGTTTGAGTGTCTTTTCTCCGGGCGTCCAGCTCGCGGGACACACGAGACCCTTATGTTCGGAAACGAATTTGGCCGCTTGAAGCTTTCGCAGTGTCTCTTTCGCGCTTCTCCCAATACTGTTGTCATGTATCTCACATGCCTTTACCTCGCCCGACGGATTTATGATAAACGTCCCTCGTAATGACAATCCCTCGTCTTCTATATACGTATCAAATGCACGACAAAGCCTTCCCGTCGGATCAGCGACCATCGGAAATTGTATCTTCCCGATGGCAGGAGAAGTATCGTGCCA
>MEYI01000040.1:9582-9778 GCA_001773975.1 Candidatus Azambacteria bacterium RBG_16_47_10 | reverse complement strand
ATCAGCGGGATAAAACAAAAGCACGAGCCAACCCTTATTATCCGCTATATTTATTTTCTTTATCTTATCCTGGTGAAACGCTTCGAGTTCAAAATTTGCAAAATCAGCAACCTTTTTACCCACGAGTGGCATAATTGTATAATTAATTTTATTTTAGGTGAATATCTTAACCAAAAACCAAAACCTTATCGGAAGT
>MEYI01000040.1:9308-9555 GCA_001773975.1 Candidatus Azambacteria bacterium RBG_16_47_10 | reverse complement strand
TCGGACATCGTAGAAATTGGACACACCTTACTTTCTTCCTTGCCCCGTACCTTAAGACATGTACCGCACACATATATCTCCCCTTTTAATTCTTTAAATTCGGAAATTTTTACGGAGATGTCGAAGTTTTTTGTGTCGGCAATGGTATCCAATTCCGAGCCCTCGCTCAACAAAAAAACCTCAACGGCATGGCCCGCTTTCAGTGAAGTGATCCCGAGGCGGAACGTATTCCACACATGTTCAGGAT
>MEYI01000040.1:3956-9240 GCA_001773975.1 Candidatus Azambacteria bacterium RBG_16_47_10 | reverse complement strand
CCTGAATTTACACATCACTCGAATCACCGGCGGTAGATCTCCTAGATCACCCGAAGACAACTTCGAGTGTCTATGACATTATTCTTTATAGAGTATAAGCATCCATTTTTTTGCAGTATTTTTGCTATCATGCCAGCGCTTGAAAAAAATGTTTCGGGACATCACAAAGTTATTTCCATTCCAAGGGTCGTTTAAAATGATTTTTGTTTTTGTAATTCCGACAACGATAGCATAATGGCCCTCATTATGACTCGGCTCGATGAAATTTACGATTATCGGTAAATGTTTTTTTAAAAAAACGCTTATTTTATTAAAATCAGAACCCTTGATTGTTTGGTATTGAAATCCGTTTATTTTAATTGCGTTAATCATGCCCCTATGACTTGTCCCTGTTTTGAGATTTGTTTTCGCCTGTTTGGCCAGCTTGCTTTGGGATATGCGGTACTTAAAAAAAGCAAAAGCCATTTGTAATGTTGCTGGACCGCAATAATGATCCCTTTTTTGTTTGTGGTAAGGAATGATGATTTTCATTTATTCACATGATGTCTTTTAGATATCCAGAAGTCGGGCTTCCAAAATTTTATGGTCGGAAACGATTTTTGAAAATTTGAAAGCAGTTTCGTACACTGCTGGAAATGACTTGCTATAAAATAAGAATTAAATTACTGATCCTTATAAACATCAGCCACAACGGCCATGTGGTCACTGACACCATCTACTAATCGTACATTTGAGGCTTTATAAGCAGGTGTCGTAAAAAGACTATCAATCATAAATTGTACTCCCTTAACTCTGTGTAGATTTTGGTCGATACTGGTTTTGTATTCTAAGGGAATATTATCTTTATATTTTTCTGCTAAACGCCTAAACGTTTCTTTGCCCCTAGGAGCGTTCATGTCGCCACATAGTACAAATTCTCCAAGAGAGCTAAGTTCTATTAAAAGTGAATTGAGTACTTCTAATTGATAGGGACTTGATTCTCCTTCTTTAGTTACAGGCATCTGAGTTACGATAAATTTAAATAGAGCATCATTGCTATCTTTAATATCTGCCCACAGCAGAACATGATTTTTGTAAATCTTTTCGTCTGATAGATATTCTTCGAGTGGTTTAGAAATATTTTCCTCTTTGCCTTCGTAAAAAATTGATCCGGAGTCAAAAATATTTTTTGCAAAAATTGCTACTCCATGTTTTTTGTCCCTAATATCCTTGTAGCGTGGAATATCAGAAAAAAAATACCCGGATGCCTTGAAAACACCGCTCTTGTTTAATTCTTCTTTAAATCTATCGAAGTCTTCTTCCAAGAGTTCTTGCAGGCAAACTACTTCAGGTTTTTCTTTTGTGATAAAATCCAAAACATTATAACAGTGTTTATTTGCTTCGATATTAATTGATATTAATTTCATATTTTAATTTTATCATCTTGGCGAAGGGTGAGAGATTTGAACTCTCGATACCGGTTAAGGTATACCCGCTTTCACCCACTTTTTTTATATTCAGACAAAGCGGAGGGTGAGAGATTTGAACTCTCGATACCGGTTAAGGTATACCCGCTTTCCAAGCGAGCGCACTAGGCCACTATGCGAACCCTCCGCGCAAAAGAAAATTTGAAATATCGGGACTGCTGTTTGTTACCGATCGCTGAGCTCTCGGACAAACAGGGAGCCGCGACTCGGCTATCGCCTCGCTGGACTGCTGTTTGTTACCAATCGCTGCACTCTCGGACAAACAGGGAGCAATCGCGCGCACTGCAAATCCTCAAATTATTTATGCATTTCCTGTTTTATGCCCTTCGAAATACTTTTGGGAGATCAATTTATTTCGAAGCATTACTGCAAAATCAACGCTGGCATCTCCCCGCGCGCGCCCTTCTGTTTCGAGTTCATCCGTCCGCCTGCTGATATCTGCATCCGCAAGCGTACCGTGTAAAAGTTTTTCTAGCAATGCCATATCTTTTACCTCAAGATCATCCCATAAAACACCCTCTAGATGCGGATCGTTTTGTATTGCATCGAATTCCTCATGCAATACGCGCTCCCTTGGTGTTTCTTCAAAATGCTGTTCCATTCCCATAGCATTATATATTCATCTCACGAAGCGCTTGCACCCGTGCTTCAATCGGCGGATGGGTCATGAACATCTTTGTGAGCCAGCTCGTGGTGCCTCCGCCATTTTTAAACGGATTAGCAATGAATAAATGCGCGGTCGCATGATTTGCGGTCTGTAACTCGTGGGGGTCCTGCGATATTTTTACCAACGCGGTTGCAAGCCCTTCCGGGTTTCTTGTAAGCAATGCACCCGATGCATCAGCAAGAAATTCGCGCTTACGCGACACCGCAAGACGAAACAGCGTGGCGATGATCGGTGCAAGAATTGCGAGTGCGATCGCTATCACCATAAATATCATCTGCACCCTGCTATCGCGGTTATCCCTATGAGAACCGCCAAACCATGTCCATCGTAAAAACATATCAGACAAAAGCGCGATAAATCCGACAAGCACGACCGTTACTGTAGAGACGAGCATGTCTTTATTGCCGATGTGTGAAAACTCATGAGCAAGCACTCCTTCAAGCTCCGTCTTATTCAACCGCGTCAAAATGCCTGTGGTAACGGCAATGACCGCGTGCTCCGCATTTCTTCCCGTGGCGAATGCATTCGGGGCCGGATCATTGATCACATACACTTTCGGCGTCGGCAAACCCGCCGTGATCGCCAGATTCTCAACGATACGATACAGCTCCGGCGCCTGCGCCTTTTGCACTTCTTTTGCGTGCGTCATCATAAGCACGAGCTTATCGGAATACCAATAACTGAAAAAATTAGTGAGAATGGCAAATACAACTGCGAAATACAAAACTCCGGAAGACTGCCATGCTTGCGCAAACACCCACCCCACCGCGATAACGGATACCAAAAACAACGACATGATCAGCCACGTCTTGCGTACGCTTGCATCCTGATGAGTATATATCGTGCTCATGAATAGAAACCAGAATCTAGAAAATGGAATCTAGAAAATAATAAAAAATACTAGAACTTCACAGCAACCGGTTCTTTCGCCGCCGCCTGGCTTTCGGCGAGCTCGAAGAACTCTTTGCGGGCGAATGAAAATGCCTTACCAATGAGATTGGACGGGAATGATTCAAGCAACGTGTTGTAGTCGCGCACATTGCCGTTATAGAATCGGCGTGCCGCCTGGATCTTATCCTCCGCGTCGGTCAATTCTTTCTGCAAATCGAGAAAATTCTCATTTGCGCGGAGCTGAGGATATGCCTCTGATACGGCAAACAATGATTTCAGCGTGCTTGAAAGCATATTCTCAGCCTTTGCGTGATCGGCAAGCGAAGTGGCGCCCATTGCCGCTGCACGAGCCTGCGTAACGCTTTCAAATACACCCTTCTCATGGGTTGCATATCCCTTAACCGTTTCCACCAAATTCGGGATCAGGTCGTATCGGCGCTTCATTTGCACCTCGATATCAGACCACGCCTCTGCAACACGGTTTGCAAGCCGCACGAAACGGTTATAAATAATGATGAGAATAACGACTATCGCAACCGGAATAATGATGATGTATTTCATATAAAAAATATCACTGATAATGCACAAATTATATAAGAAAGCAGATAAAAAAACAATCCCCTGATTTTCTATTTATTGTATTATAAAACGTGATTTATCTGGCAAAGCTTGCGTAAAATAAAGCCGTGTATGGATTTTTGACTCATTAATGAATGTCTGGTACAGTCTCCTATACTCGCGTTCATTGACAAAACGTAAACCCACATATACAGGAGGATATGCCATGCTGAAATGGATAGCGAAGCGTTTGCACATTCTGAAGGATCGAACCATCTACACCATGGCACAATGCGGCCATACAACGGCTATAAAAGGCCCGATAAGCGCATTTGGGGAATCTATCATCATCTCTATGCCGCCCCAGGAAAACGGATCTGTAAAATACTGCCTTGCATGCATCGAAAAAATGACGATCCGGTGTGCATGGTGTGGAAAACCGATATTCATCGGGGACCCTATCACGCTCTATGTTCCCGCATCGCACTTCACGGTTCCAGATTATGCGGTACCCTATACGGAAGAAGATCCGCGTCGTATTGATCCGGTCTCCATCAAAGAGCCGGCACGATATGTTGGATGTCTGGGGTGGGAATGCGCACTCAGCGGCGTAGATCGCGTGGGATTCTGGTATCCTCCCGGAAAAGTAAAACGGGTGCCATCACCGCTCGAAATAGCATTGGGCTCGGGCGGAAAAGCGATCATCGTGAACGATCTTTCCAACCCAAACGACACAGGAACGATAGTAAAATAACACCGCTCCCCGGCAGAATATGCGCCGGGGAGCTTTTTTTATAAAGACTGTTTAGTTAACCTTCAAGGGTGACACTGTGGATAAATAATAATGATACTTTTCGACCGGTATCATGCCGTTTAAATATTTTCCCAGATGAATGCGTTCGTAATTGTAAAAGCGAATATATTCTCCGAGTGTTTTCCACGGTCTTGTTGGATTGAGATAGAACTCCTGATCAATAACTCCATGAGCTCTTTCAACCGCTCCGTCCCATGTAGGCGATGACTTTGGAATGAAATAGTGAGCAATTCCTTTTTGTCCAAGATGCTGGTGAAAATCTCCCCGGTTCTCACTGCCATTGTCCGTTTGTATCCCAAGAATTTTAAATGGAAAATACTGTTCCGCTTCGAGAAATGCATTAACGGTATCTTCCGATGTCATCGTGTTAGTAATCGTTGCAAACTGCGTTCCCGTGTAAATATCAATGAACGTGCGCTGATATGTGCGCAGAGCGTCTTCCCAAACGTATTTCGCATCCATCTGCACCACGTCGCCCGGTTTCTTCGGTATTATCGCTTCTTTAAGCGGGGTATACCAAGGGAGCTTCTTTTGAGGTCTTCGAATAAGTCCTTTCTTTTTGTATAACTTGTAGATTGCCGTCGTCGATACGTCGATGCCAAACCTCCTCTTGAGCAGAAGCTTCATTTTCTTCGGACCGTAATTGATGCGGAGTTTTTCTTTGACTGCAAACTCTCTGATCTCTCCTTTAAGCTTGGTCCCCGGATGCTCTTTCTTTGAAATATATTCTCTGTCTCCCTGATCGATCTTTTTCCATTTGTAGTACGTTTTGCGGGAGATGAAATACAGATCGCACACGTCATCAACCGTCTTTCCCGCCTTGTCGACCAAGAAATACCATTTCTGCCTGACCTTTGCCGGATACGAGGGATGCTGCTTTTTGTTTGC
>MEYI01000040.1:0-3937 GCA_001773975.1 Candidatus Azambacteria bacterium RBG_16_47_10 | reverse complement strand
GATGGGTAACCTTTGTCACCCCAATCTACCAGAAATGTCACCTCATATGGTTAACTGTACAAAGACTTTACAAACAGTTGGATATTGTGTACACTATGCTACATATGAAAAAAGACCTCCATCCTACATATTATCAGACGACAGTGACGTGCGCATGCGGCAATACGTTTGCCACCGGCTCGGCTATGAAGGCGATCGAAATAGAAATCTGCAACGCATGCCATCCGTTCTACACGGGTAAAGAAAAGATCATTGACACCGCCGGAAGGGTGGAAAAATTCAAGCGCAAGGTCGCGAACGCGGCAACAGCGAAAAAGAAGTGATCGATACAGCAAAAATCGAGGTAATCCGTAAGGAACACCATGATCTCCAAGAACAGCTCGCGCGAAGCGATGCTGTTTTTGATTTACATGAACACAAAAGAATCTCCCAGCGCTATGCGGAACTAGATGAGATCATGCAAACGTACGCCACAATGGAAAAAGCGGCAGCAGACATCCACGAGAACGAGGCCCTTATTGCGACAGAAAAGGACGAAACGCTGATCGCGCTTGCCCGGGAAGAACTCGAACCGCTCCGCGCCAAACATGAAAAAGCGGAACGCATGCTCACGGAACTGCTTTCCCCTGATGCGCAGATCAATACGCGCAATGCGATCATTGAAATACGGGCCGGCGCCGGCGGTGATGAAGCAACATTGTTTGCGGGTTCATTATTCCGCATGTACACCAAATATGCCCAAAAAAAGGGCTGGAACGTTGCGATCCTCGATGCAAGCGAAACGCCGCTCGGAGGATTTAAAGAAGTGGTGTTTGAAATGACCGGATCCCGAGTATATGCGGATATGCGCTATGAAAGTGGTGTGCATCGCGTTCAGCGCATCCCTGAAACGGAAAAACAGGGGCGCATCCATACATCAACGGTCAGTGTTGCCGTTCTTCCCGTGGCAGAAGAAAGTGAAATGACTATCAACCCATCGGATATCCGCGCGGAAACATATCGCGCGGGAGGCGCGGGAGGACAAAACGTGAATAAGGTGGAAACAGCGGTGCGCCTGATCCATATTCCGACCGGTGTTGTTGTTGCTTCACAGGCGGAACGTTCGCAGGCGCGCAATAAGGAAAAGGCAATGAGCATATTGCAATCGAAATTGAAGCAAGCGAAGGATGAGAAAGAACACGAAGAGCGCAGTAAGATGAGAAAAGAACAGGTCGGCACTGCCGACCGGTCTGAAAAGATACGTACGTATAATTTCCCGCAGGATCGCATTACCGATCACCGCGTGAAGATGAGCTGGCACAATATAGAAAAGATATTGGAAGGAGAAATGGACCAGATCGTCGCCGACGTTAAAGCGGGTTTAATTACCGTTTGATCCTCCACGGGAACTGATTCCGGAAAGCACATCGATCTGCTTTTGATAATGAGCGGCCCAATCCATCACGTTATTGGCATACGCCTGCCCCACTGATTTTTTATAATTACCCCCGGCGATATATTTTGCGGCGGCAGTATGTTCTCCTTGATATGTATGCCCTCCCGCGCCATTACTCACTAATTTGAGCCCTGATGCGATGAACGCATCTTCGATATTCCACGGGGAGGGAGGATTATGCCCGGTAAGTGCCGCAACTTGATCGGCATACGAAAGCCATGTCGATGGGATAAATTGTGCGGCACCCATGGCTCCTCCCCAACCGTACCATGGTTTTTTCGATACCGGCATCGCATCAGGATCAAGACCGAGCGCGGTCGTGATCTTTAAAAACAGCGGTCTTTCCGCGGGTTTCATATCTTTTTTCCATGAACCGCCGCCCACATACGTGCCCAAACGCGACTCTACCTGAAAAATTGCAAGAAGAAATGCCGGGCGAATACCTGTTTTTTCTCCGGAAAATTGCGCTTTTTTAATAGCCTCCTCAAATGACATTGAAACACCGACGCTTTCCAAAGTAAACAATTGCTGCTTGATAAACGTGATATCTTTTTGTGATTTTTGTATGCTTTCCGTATACAATTTCTCCTCACCCCTCGTTTTTACGAGCAGTGTTGATTTTTCTTTTTGCTTTTGTTCAAGCGATGACTGCTGCAACACATTCAGGTTCTTTAGGCGCGTAATGTCGCTTTTTTTAGCTTCAAGATCCTCCCGCTGATCCTCAAGGTCTTTGCGTATGAAATCGATATTCGTAATGAACCCATTCACTTCGTTCTGAACATTCTGGATATATCGTATCTGATTGAAAAAATCGGAAATGCTCACGCCCGAAAACAAAATACCGATCCAGCTTGTATTATCATATTGCTCAAGCCGTTTGAGCGATGCGTCAAGTAAAACCTTTTTACTTTTCAGTTTATCCTCAAGCGAATTGATCTCATTATTTTTCTCGCGGATATCCCCCTCCACTTCCTGCAAACTTAAACTGATCTCCGTTACCTGAAGCTTCTGTTTTTTTATCTCAGAATCGATGATCTGCACCTCTCTCTTTAAGGAGTTCTGCGTTTTCTTTGTTTCCTCGATATTCTGCTGGTACTGATTGATCTGATCCTGCACTTCTTTCAATTGCGCGCGCAATTGTTCCTTTGTATCGATACTTCCTTGTTCCTGCGCATACACCGAAGCCGCGCCAAACGCGACAATAAGCGCGGCGCTAAAAAAAAGAAAAAGCCGCGCGCGAAGGAATCGCGTTACAAGGGCTTTTTCCGGGGATGCGGTTGTGTTTGTAAGATGCATCTGCAAAAAAGGAGAGGATTCCTTTTTGGTTTTTATTTTTCTTCCGCCGATGCTTTTTCAGCATCGCGTTCCTTCTTTTTCTCTTCTGTCTCTACTTTTACATCTTCCACTTTCAATTCAACGGCCTTTTCCAGCGCTTCTAATTCTTCCGTGGTTCGCGGTGGCATGACTTTCGCGACAACCTCCTTGGGGTCGCCATGCACATGCACTCCTGCGGCAACCGGCAGGTCTCCAAGCGTGATCACATCATCAAATGTAGCAAGTTTTGCGATATCAACAATAATTTCGTGCGGAAGATCCTTCGGAAATGCTTCAATTTCGATCTTATAGATATTTTTCACCAAAACGCCACCATCCGCCTTGACTGCATTCGATTCACCAACAAACACCAATGGAATGCTTACCTTGACCTTCTCTCCCTTCTTCACTTCATACAGATCGACATGAAGGATCGATCCGGCAACCGGCTCATAGGAGACATCGTGAATGATCACATTGCGCTCCCCGCTCTCTCCATCGATATGGAGATCAAGCACAGTGCTTGCGCCCGCCTCTTTGTATAATTTCGGGAATGCCCTCGCATCGAGGGTTAGATTTACGTTTTTTATCTTGTGTCCGTATAACACCGCCGGAATACCACCCTGCACCCGGATCTGTTTTACATTTTTATTTTCGCGCGTATGCGCTTTAAGCTTTGTCATATGATTCCAAATATAAATGAATAGCTAATACATCATCGGAATTTACCGGCGCACTATGCTTTTTTACCATATCCACATCTTCTTCCTGGATATCGGTCAATACGCCGACCGCCGTTATGGTCTCCTGTTCTCGTTTCGATGAAACAGTGAACAAGAATGAACTGAGGCAAAAAGAGCATCGCACGCAACAAAGAGCAACGTCTTCATCTTTATCGATCACTCGTACGCTCCGCTCCTGCAACCGCTTTTTGCAGATCGGACACGAGCCCAAAAACATCTTTTTTCGCGTCTTATGTGCCATTGCTCTAACGGTTTCTTAATATACCATACGTAAAAAAACAAATCAACCCCGTTAGAGATCCTGCAACTTTTTGCCGGTGATGTCCGATTATTACCGCTCAAAGAGCAATTATCTCATCAATCTCCCGTGTAAGATCTCTAACGGGGTTGGCCCCTCGCACGGAAAGCTCCGCTACACAAGTTTATTGGGCGGAACCCTTCCTTC
>MEYI01000039.1:3546-9468 GCA_001773975.1 Candidatus Azambacteria bacterium RBG_16_47_10 | reverse complement strand
GGTGTGCGGGCAAACCCTCCGGGCACACATCGAGGGTTTATGCGTGGGCTAAAAACAAAAACCCCTTGCTGAATGCTCGGGGTTTTTGTTTTCTGTATTTTAAAGTTTGATGTCACCAATAACGTCTTCGACGCTGCTGGTCTCTCTCGGCACTCTCGTTGAACCTTCCGGTTCTTCGATCTTGAGATTCACTCGCGCATTGTGCTTTGCGCCAACGATGCGGAGCAATGTTCTGATCGCTTTCGCGGTCGAACCCTGCTTGCCGATGATCGACCCCATGTCTTCGCGGCCAACCTTCAACGTCAACAGCACACCCATCTCATCAACCTTCCGATCAACGGTCACTGCATCGGGGCTCATGACAATGGATTTGATAAGTGATTCTAAAAATGCCTGATCTGCATGATTCTCCATATCTGTCGTTTATTCAATTATGATACATGACACAATCATTCGACCTTTCCGGATTACCGATTCCAGTAATACCAAATCTTTTACTATCATACCAAGTGCGGCCATTCTCGGTCAATCGCCCTCTAAGCACATTACTTCTTTACCTCTTTCTTTGTTTTTTTGTGCTTTGCGATCTTCGGTGCGTCGATGATCTTTTCTGTGACGAGAAAATTTGAAACCGTATCAGAGAGGCCCGCTCCTTTTGAGATCCAGTAGATAATGCGGTCCTTATTGAATGATCTCTCCTTAGTGTGCGGATTTACAAACCCAAGCGTTTCGATCGCTTTTCCTCTCGGAGATGTTGTTTTTTCGGCTAACACCACGCGGAAATGCTGCGCGTTCTTTCTACCTACTCGTTGAAGTCGAATGATGATCATATGCGAAAAATAATGATGTATTGTAGAGTATACGATTTTACCTGAACAGTCAATCCCTATACCACCATGTCATCGGGCGTCCCGAATTTCAGAGAGAGGAGCTTCGAGACGCCGTCTTCCTGCATCGTAACGCCATACAGGGTGTCTGCCTGGCGCATCGTTTCCCTGTTATGGGTAATGATGACAAATTGGGTATGGGATTTGAGCTCGTGAAGGATTTTTGAGAACCGCAGTGAGTTCGCCTCGTCCAGCGGTGCGTCGATCTCATCGAGCACGAGAAACGGCGGCGGCGATGTCGATACAAGTGCGAACAACAACGCCAGCGATGTCAGCGCGCGTTCACCG
This sequence comes from Candidatus Azambacteria bacterium RBG_16_47_10, assembly GCA_001773975.1. Taxonomy (GTDB): domain Bacteria; phylum Patescibacteriota; class Minisyncoccia; order GWC2-36-17; family WO2-46-25; genus MEYI01. The sequence continues at coordinate 8,293 of MEYI01000039.1, read as the reverse complement.
CCCGAAAGCACTGCAAGCCCCGTGGTCTTCTTTCTCGGGAGCGACACATCGACATCCACCCCGTAATCCTCTTTCCGCTCTCGCACGATCTCACCTTCCTCCCCTGTCAGCTCCCGCTCTTCTGCGACCATCTCAAGCCGTGCGGAACCGCCATCGAACAACAAAGAAAAATACTCGTTGAAATGTTCATTGATCTTTTTGAACGCATCTTTAAAGCGCACTGAGATCATACCATCAAGCTCCTCAATGATCTTGTGCAGTGAAGAAATGGCATTGCGAAGATCCTCTGTTTCCTTAATGAGGAAATTATACCGCGCAAGCGTTTCATCATACTCCTTCTTAATATTCTCATCGATCAGGTCGATGTTCTCGAGCCGTAATCGCAGGCGCTCTATATTCCGTCTCGTCTCTTCTTCATCTGCAGAATGCCCGCCCGCATCATCCCCAATGCGGAAATCAACACCTCTACTCTCCAACATTTCTTTTTCCTTATGCAAAACCTCTCTTTCCCTATAAAAATGTTCAGCTTCCGCATTGACCGCACTAAACTTCTCCTCCTCCCGCAGTAATGTAAGTTCCTTCTCGCGTTTCTCATTGCGCAATACGAACGTCTTTTCTTTCTCCGCATCATGCGCGGCATAGATCCCCCGCATCTGCTCCTTAATTTCTCTCACCCGCTTCCCAGACTCCTCAAGAAGCCCAGAAAGTCGCCTTCCTTCTTCGCGCAGCTGATGTGACTTATCCACAGCCTTCTGATCCGCTTTTACCGAGACATTCCCAGAGCGAACCTCGTGCAGTAATGCATTTAATTTCTGGGAAAATTCATGGACCGCCGATCGCAATGCATCATGCGAATCGCTGTGCAATGCATCAGCGAGATTATTATTCAATTGCTCCAATTTTTCTCGTACATACCCGACATCAAGCGCGACGAACCGCTCTTCTGCCCCCTCAAGCGCCGCGATCATTCCCTCGATCTTTCCGATCTCGCGCTCTACCGAATTTCTCTGAACCTCTTCTTTCATGAGCTCCGCCTCAAGATGAGAAACACCCTCAAATGAATGGGTAACACCCTCGCCCTGCGTATCAAGTTTTAGAGAGATCGCGTCGATAGCCTCACGAAGTTCAACGATGCGCCGCTCATGCGCCCCGGCCTGTTGCTTTCGCTGATCAAGCGCCGCATCAACAGCACGTAACCGCGTATGCATATACATACGCTCAAGCGTGCGTAATTTCTCTTCCAATTCCTGCCGCTCCTCGATCTTCTCCGCCTGTCGTTTCAAAAATTTTAAATGCGGCTCGATCTCCCGCGTGATCCCTTCCGCCTTTTCCAAATTCACATGCGTATGCGAAAGCTTCGCAATGGCATCTGCGCGCTTCAGCTGAAATTCCTTCAATCCGAGCGCTTCAAATATGATCTCCTTTCTTTCTTTGGGCGATGATTCAAGGATCGCATCCCCCATGCCTTGGTTGATGATCGTATATCCTTTCAGGCCGAGCTTCGCTTTCGCGATAAGCTCCGTAAGATCCTTCAAGCGCACCTGCGCTCCGTTGATATAATACTGATTCTCGCCGTCGCGGAATATCTTTCGCTGGATCACTACTGTTGTGAAATCGATCGGGAACATATGATCATGATTATCAAAATGCAAGGCAACGGACGCCATATTCATACGCGCGCGCTTTGTGGATCCGGAAAAAATGAGATCCTCGCTCTTTTTTGAGCGAATACTTTTCATGCTTTGCTCGCCCAGCACAAATCGCAAGGCATCAGCAATATTAGACTTTCCCGAACCGTTCGGTCCTACGACCGCAGAGATCCCGCGCTGAAATTCAAGAGTTGCGCTTTGCGCAAATGATTTAAATCCGTGAACTTCGAGCTTTTGTAAATACATAGGTTATTGCCTCCAGCCAAGTTTTGTAAGCGCATCGTCGGCCGCACTCTGCTGGGCATCCTGTTTTGAAACCCCTTCGCCGACACCTACTTGCTCATCGTCTAAAAATACCCCGATTGAAAAATTCTTTGCGTGGTCGGGCCCCCATTCTTTCAATACGATATAGCGGGGCGTGACACCCCTCTTTTCCTGCGCCAACTCCTGAAACGTGCTTTTTGCATCCTTGTATGACTGCAATGCAATAATATGCGCCAGCTCAGGAATAATATGCGCATGGACAAATGGCGTCACCGCTCCGTATCCTTGATCAAGGTACATCGCGCCGATAAATGCCTCGATGGCATTTGCCAAAATAACCTGCCGCGCCTTTCCTTTGTCCTTTGCCTCCCCTTTTGAAAGAAGCAGAAAGTCATTCATGCGCAGACGCTCCGCGATCTTGGCAAGCATTTTCGCATTTACCAATGCGGCGCGCCACGCCGTCAGATCTCCTTCGGGGTTCGGATAATTGGCGTATAGATAATCCGTGACGATAAGCTCAAGCACGGCATCACCTAAAAATTCGAGCCGTTCATTGTGATCCAAATAAAAGCGCGGATTCTCGTTCAGATAGGAACGATGCACGAACGCCTGAATCAGAAGATCTTTGTTCGTAAACGTAACGCCTAGTGTTGACTCCAGTTTTGCAGCATCCATTGAAGAAGCAAACCAAAAAGCGAAAAATACAAGCCGGGTCTTTGATGACTGCCGTGTTATATGTTTTGCTTTCCGTTTTGCGGTTATTATGCGGTCGCGGCGGAAGATGATTCCTGCGCCTGCGCCATCTCTTTGTACAATGTACCCAATACTCCATTAATAAACCGTCCTGACGATTCTCCGCCAAATGTCTTTGCAAGCTCGATCGCCTCATTGATCGCAACTTTTGGAGGAACCTCTTTCTTATCGCCGAACAAAAGTTCGGCAATGCCGATGCGTAGCACATTCCGATCAACGATCGTGATCTGATTGATCGGCCACTCCGGCGCGCACTTTTCAATAATAGCATCGATCGCATCGAGCCTTGCAGTCACCTTTTTTGCAAGGTCAAAAATAAAAACAACATCCGGGAGCCCGGGTGCAAACTCATCAATGTTCCGCTGTAAAATGCCCTCGAGCTTCTCACCTTTCTTTCCGAGAAAATCCCATTCATACAGCGACTGAAGGACGATGCTTCGTGATAAATGTCTATTCGCCATTGCGAAAGAACCTCATTATTATTCTGCTTTTTTCTGCTCTTTTTCTTTTTGCTGGCTTGCCAACTCTTTTTCTTTCTTCTTTCGTTCTTTCTTGTCTAATTTTGCCAATACATTGATCACTTCCTTGCCTTTATAAAAACCGCAATTTCCGCATGCGCGATGTGATAATACTGCATTGCCACAGCGCGAGCATCGTGCCGCCTGTGTGGAAGACAATGCGTGGTGTGAGCGCCGCATGTCCCGTTTCGTACTGGTTGTTCGTTTGGCCGGTAATCCCATAGTCGTACTATTTACTGATGCACTATAGCGTATAAAAAAAAATTAGGCAAGCCCCGATAGAGGACTTTGGCTGGCTGCGCCTTTTTGTCGCTTCGCGGCAGCCGAAGAGCTTCTATGAGGCTTGCCCCCGGAGAATAAATAAAAATGAGGGGGAAAGTATGCTTTCCCCCTCATGTGAGCGGAAGTTACATGACTCCCGCTCTCACCGCCAGGCGCTCAATATTTCTCCGCGCCTGCTTTTCATATTTCTCGTAAAAATAATCAGTGCCGTAAATATTCTGCTTCTTCCTGAGAAGCTTTACAAGGAACCATGCCTGTTTCTCGAGGGACTTTTTATTATCCCCCATCTTAAATTCCCTCCTGATGCGCTGTGAATTCTCGTCGAACAACTGGGGATGCACCCCAAGCGGAGACAGATCGATGTCCGCCATCATGATCGCATCGGGATCATGGGGAGACAAAGGAACATTGTGCTGCGTCGCCATAATGAGCGTTGTCACGCGCGCAATAATGTCATCGGAAACACCCCCGATCTGAAAAAGCACCTCTTCGGCAAATCGTGCGCTCCGATGTTCGTTATCCTTCCTGAAAGGAGCATACACGGCATCATGAAACCAAAGCGCCAATTCAACCGCATTTGGATTCCTCGGCATATCTCTCACCTGCCTGAATTCCACAAGGCAATGGCGGATATGTGCCGCGGTATGATACGCCCTATGCGGCTCCTTATATTTCCTTTTAAGCATGGCAAATATCATCTCGCTGTCCCCTTGTGCACCGATCCTGCGAAAAAGCGCGTTCCATTTCCTTCTATCCTCGGCATAGAACATTCGACACCTCCTTTAGGTTATAAAGAGCTATGTGCTTATACAGTAACGACAATAGCGGGCTGGTGTCAATCACTATTTTTTGATATAAAATATGCACTCTGTAAATACACGCGCACAATGATATATACTGCTTATATGAATACCATTTTTGCACTTGTCGGCAGTTCGCGCTCCGGGAAAAGCACGCTTATGAAAGAAGTGCTGGGGCTCATCCCCGATCGCGTCGGCATTATTAAATCATTCACCACGCGGGCAAAACGAAACACCGAAGAAGATGATCTCTTTTATGACTTTCTTTCGCTTGCTGAATTCGAACAAAAAAAGGCTGATAATGCGTTCGCCGAATGCATTGAGCATGCTGGGAACTTTTACGGCTACGAATACGCGACGATCGACGCAGTACTTGCACATAAACATGGCATCTGTGCAGTAGTGGAATATGCGCTCCCTGATCTCGTGCGGGCGGGATATTCCGTCGCACCCATAAAGATCACCCCGATCAACTCTGAAG
>MEYI01000039.1:0-3536 GCA_001773975.1 Candidatus Azambacteria bacterium RBG_16_47_10 | reverse complement strand
CGCGTTTTATGCGCAACACACGGAACGGGAAAATGCGGATGCGGAACGCGCAAAAATTCCTGTACAATTTTCCGGAGGGATCATTAATTCATTTGAACCGGGAGGAAAAGAAAAGGCAGTACGCGATCTCATTGCATTCATCGAACAATACAAATAAAAAAGCCCCGGATTTTCCGGGGCTTTTTTATTATTGCTTAACAACTTTCCATAGAAGTTTTTCGTTCGCCATGAACGGCACGATACTGTCGTACTCCTCAGGAATCACCCATTTGCTTTTTGAGAGAGCTACCGTTTCGGTATTGAGCGGCAATCCGTAAAACTCGGCGCCGAACCGGGAAACGAAATCTTCAAATCGCTCCATGTGGTTATGCTCGTCAAAAAACTGCGCGAGCGACGCAAGCACGACCGGCGCGCTAAAGATTCCGGCGGCTCCACTTCCGCATTCCTTTCTCATTTTCACATGCGGAGCGCTGTCCGATCCAAAAAAGAATTTTCCGCTGCCCTGAATGACCGCATCGCGGATAACTTCCCTGTCTTCGGCGGTTTTTGGGATCGGCTTGCAGAAGTTATGCGGTAAAATATAACTCCCGAGCACATCATCGGTGGTAAGAAAAAGATGATGTACCGTCACGGTTGCCGCAACAGTATCCGGCATCATGCTTACCTCATATACCGCTTCTTTTGTGCTCACATGCTCGAATACGATCTTTAACGTCGGAAACGTATCAACAAGCCATTTGAGCGTCGGAAGAAATTTAACTTCCTTCTTAAATACTGACACAAATCGGTTCGAAATTTCCCCGTGCAAGGAAAGCACCATACCGACATCCTGCATCATGGAAAAGATCGGGGCGAGCTTTTTAAAGTCGCTTACCCCTTCCTGAGCGTTCGTCGTTACACCCACGGGATACGCCTTCCCCGCTATAACGCCGCATTCTTTCGCTTTCACGATGACTGCCGGCGTCGTGCCGTCCGTTATCTTGATGGTCATGAGCGGCTCAAATAATTCGTTGCGCGCTGCTTTTCGTATCTGGTCGCGATACTGCACCGCATCCTCTCCTGTTCGAATCGGATCAGTAGTGTTTGGCATCGCAAGCGCGCGATTGAAGTGATCCGCGGTAAGCGGCGCCACGGCGCTTAAAATACCTCCCTCTCTGAAATGCACATGAAAATCGTCCGGCCTGCGAATAGTGATCGTTTCTTCCATTCCAACACTCTCCTTTGTGCGCGAGGCCTATCTGAAAGCACCGCGCGCATGTCTGATGGTTTTTTGAACGCGCCACGGACGTAGCATCACAATGGAACCGATGGAAACCGACGACGATCCCGCGCTAAATAGGGCATCAATGTCATGGGACCTCAGGATCCCTCCTCCTGCATTGATTGGTTTTTCAACGCTACTTGCGCACGCATCTTTTACCCACTGTATTACGATCGGTAAAAGCGGGGCGCCGGAAAGTCCTCCGCCGCCAAATTCCGCAAGCGGTGAAGCTGCGGTTCCAAAAATACCTTGCCAGTCTATTCTCTCAGGAAGCTTCCCCCAAGGAATGGTGTTCGATACGCACAACGCATCGCATGACGGGTGTTTTGCGATTTTCACCGCCGCAGAAACAGGAAGCAATGCGTTGAATTTCGGCACAAGCGGGATATTTAGTTTTCCCGCAATGGAAAGCCCTTCATAAACTTCCTCAATGAGCTCGTCGACATGTAATCCGACGTTCGGACAGGAATAGTTCAGCTGCAGACCGACAGGCGCTGAGAATTCAGGCATATACCTGCGAAAGACATATACGAACTCACGCAGTTCCCGCAACCGCTCTTCTTTCTTTTCCTTTACCGCCATAAACGAAAGAAAAAACGGTTTCCATCGCTTCTGCCATTTCTTCTGCCTGAAAAGCGCCTCAGCTCCCGGATTGCTTAATCCCACAGCATTAAGCACTACGCCTTGTAATGGCCTTACCACGATGCACTTCGGCTTTCCTTCCCACCACGGGAATGTTCCGTCGCTTCGCAAACGCATATTCCCCTTTCTCGGCTCAAGTGTCATGGTTTTTGCCACAAACGTAGAGCCTGTGAAATCGAGTCCGATACAGCGAAAAACCTTGTGATACGGATACCCTTCGCCGAAAAAACCCTGGGTACCAGATGCATCCCATACGGGACCGAAGTTAATTCCTCTCAGTTTCATGTCTCCTCCCTTTTTTATGATGGAATTAGTTGTTATAAGACTAGATTGTAAAAGTACGCGCACACCTATTGTGCGTGCAAAATCTACCACGCAATCCGTGGCAAATCAAGAAGCTGCAGAGAACAAAAACACCCTCGATGACGAGGGTGTTTTTGTTTATTTCTTCTTCGCCCCACTCACTTTCTCATGATACTTGGCAAGAAGCCACGAGCTTGATTGCACCTTTCCGCCGTGGCCGATGTTAAACACCATATCGCATCCGATCTCCTGACACACCGGCACTTCAGGGATATTATCGTGTTTTCGGTCGCCTCCGTTCGCAAATATATCCGGCTTTATTTTCTTCAGCTCCGCGCACACGCTCATGTCGGTCGGATCTTCTGTGTGCGAGGTCAGCACCACATGATCAACCGGTTTTAACGCCTTGATGATCTCTGCGCGCTCTTCCTGCTCCATGAATATCACATGCTTTTTCTTCCGGAGCCAATTATCATTATTTAAGATAACCACTAGCTCATCCCCGAGTTTTTTCGCTTCCTCGAACATCCGCACATGTCCGACATGAATAGGGTCAAATCCTCCGCTCACCGCGACCACTATTTTTTTCTTCGTATCTTTTTTCATATTTTTAAAACTCCTCTTGTCTGCAACAATGACCTCGCTATCGAGATGCGACCTCGGAGAGTATACACAAGCCACGACTCGTTCCAACCCTTCCCATGCTTTCTTTAATCTTAACCGAAGTGGAGCCATCCTGTTTTAATATAAGGGAAGGCGTGAACGGATTAAAGAAAGCATGGGAAGGGTTGGAACTTGCTGGATTGCTGTGTATCGCCAATCGCTGATCCCTCGCTATCTTTCCAAAAACTCCTGTAACTGCTCAAGTGCAATACGGCGCATACTTATTCCATTTTTCTCTTCCTGGTTCATCTCGCCGAATGTCTTTTCATGTCCTTCCGGCTGAAAAATAGGGCTCCATCCGAAGTCACGATCACCGCGCGGAGCAACGATCGTTCCCTTCATTGAACCCTCAAAAAAATGCATATTCCCCTCTTTGTCGGCATACCCGATGAGTGTCCGTGCCTCCGCTTTTGTATTTCCCATCTTCTCTGCAATACTCCACAATCCTTCATTCCCCATTGAAAGAAAAAACCACTTGATCAATGGCCCGGGCAATCCGCACAAGCAATCAAAATAGAGCGATGTGTCTTCCACGATGAGCTCCCCCTCCCTCATTTGCATCGCCGCATCCAATTTTGCCTTTATAATCTTTTTCGCGTCGACTTCCTGGATCTCAGGAAGCTCTTCGTTCAGTTGCTTAATATCGCCAAGTATCGCCTTCGCTTCC
>MEYI01000038.1:23315-23839 GCA_001773975.1 Candidatus Azambacteria bacterium RBG_16_47_10 | reverse complement strand
ACGGACCTTTTGCTGTTTTAATAACGCGTCGCGCCATAATAAGTAATATATGTCCTGCATGATAGCAAATTTCCAGTACCGTGGAAACCGCTTAAAAATAAAACCCGGACGACTTTTTGTCGCCCGGGTTTTTTTTGATCTAATCCTGTTGTTACACCTTAAACGGCGTGCCTTCAAAAAACTTCGGTTCGCCGTGTACAGTCCTCATCTCTTTGCGGACATGCATCCATATTTTTCCGAGATGATTTTCTCCGTCTTTGTCCGGACCCCACCCCCAAAAAGCATCCTTATGAGAATCTTCGATGATATCCCTTTCTCCTGTTTGGAGAAGCTTCTCTTGAATATAGGGGTGCTGAGAAAGCTTTGCCCATATGATCTCCTCCATGGCTCTCAGCTTCACTTCCTCCCAGTCATCCCGTATCTCGTGCTCAAACACCTTCGCGATCTGTTTTGCTTCCTGCGCCGAACGCGCGCTTTTTATCTTGTCCCTGATGTCGAAATCGTAAAACTTTTTCGCCTGATAC
>MEYI01000038.1:11284-23176 GCA_001773975.1 Candidatus Azambacteria bacterium RBG_16_47_10 | reverse complement strand
GCCCACCTCCTGTATGAAGAGTTTTTTTATTTTGTTGTAAAAGACCTGCTTTTCCTATTGATGTACCATACCCACAAAATAAAGCAAGAAGCGCCGTGACGGCGCTTCTTGCGGGAAAATATCTTTGTCTGAGCGAGTAGCGGGAATCGAACCCGCGTCTCAACCTTGGGAAGGTCGCATACTACCATTGTACTATACTCGCATATCACTGTGCTGTATCCTCTGCGTTCGCTTTTTCGCTAAACATCGTGCGAAACCACTTATACGGATTTGATTCTTTCTTCTGCACCTCAGTTTGTTTTTTATTCTGCTCGGCGGTTTTTTGCGGATTGACGATGATCACCGCCTTCTCCCCCGCCTTGCTCAAATTCAATTTTTTCCTCGCCTCTTTTTCTATAAAATCTTTATCCTGTAAGCGGCCGATGAGCGCATGGAGGTCTGTGTTTTTTGCATTCAGTGCGGCAAGCTCGCCATCGAGATTTGAAATTTCCGCGGTAATCTGATATTTTTCATACGAGACAACAAGCACTTTATACCCCAAAAATCCCATGAGCGCAACGAGCGCAACGAGCATCGCTTTCCCTTTAAGCATTCCTTTTTTACGACGGTGTGCTGCCATGGCGAACAATGAAGGATTTCGCCCATATCATAATACGTTTTTATGTCAAAGCACAAGAAAAAGATACAATTTGTCTGGAGCATTATCGTGGGATTGATCATCATTTCGATGGTCGCATTCACGATCCTGCCTTTACTAACGCTGTAGCATTTTAAAGTATGTTTCGGGAGGGATATTCACCTTGCCGGACGCCTTCATGCGCTGCTTTCCTTTTTTCTGCTTTTCAAGCAGTTTTTTCTTTCGCGAATAATCGCCGCCATAGAGATAGCCGGTGACATCTTTGCGCATCGCGGGGATATCTTCCCGCGCAATGATCTTGCCGCCGATCGCCGCCTGCACCGATACCGCGAACATCTGACGAGGAACGATCTCTTTTAATTTTTCCGTCAGCGCACGTCCGCGGCGCTCCGCCTGAAAACGCGGCACGATCTGCGCGAACGGCTCCACGAGATCTCCGGCGATAAGTATATCCATTTTTACCAGATCGTTTTTTACATATCCGGTCATTTCGTAGCTCAGCGACGCGTATCCCGATGTTGCCGATTTTAAGCGGTCATAAAAATCAACGACGACCTCGGCAAGCGGCACTTCATAGCGTAATAATACTTTTTCCGCGGTGAGGTACAGCGTTTCTTTGGAAACACCGCGCGATTCATCAAGCAGTTTCATGACCTGTCCGAGATACAATGCGTTCGTAAGGATTTCCACGCGCGCATAGGGCTCCGCGATAGAAAGGACATCTCCCGGATCTTTGATCTGACCCGGTGAATAGATCATATACTCTCCCCCGCCTCGCTGTGTGATCAGATATGACACCGACGGCGCCGTGATGAGCGGAACTATTTCGTATTCGCGGAGCAAACGCTCGCGCAAAATATCCATGTGTAGCACGCCGAGAAACCCGCATCGGAATCCGCGCCCTAATGCTTCCGATTGTTCCGGCTCGAAATAAAACGACGCGTCGTTGAGTTTTAATTTACCGAGCGCATCGCGCAACACATCAAACCCGTCGGCACTTTGCGGGAAAAAGCTCGCGAACACGACGCGCAACGGCTCTTTATAGCCCGCAAGCGCCTGCGCCGCTTGGTTTTGTTCGAGCGTTACGGTGTCCCCCACGCGTACTTTGTTAATTTCTTTAAGACCTGTCGCGAGATAGCCGATCTCCCCGGTGTTGAGTATCGTTCCTGTAACAAGCGCCGGTTTAAAAATGCCGACCTCGATGATCTCCGATGATGAGCCCGCCATCATGAATCGGGCCACCTCATGCGCTTTCACTGCGCCGTCCACGATACGCACATTTGCAACCACTCCTTTATATGAATCATACGCGGAATCAAAAATGAGCGCTTTCAGCGGTGCCTGCGGATTGCCGTTTGGCGGAGGAACTTCTTTGACCACCCTTGCGAGCAACTCAGGAACACCTGCTCCCGTTTTCCCTGAAATGGAAAGTATGTCGCCTGCTGAAATTCCTAAAAGCTTTGCGATCTCCTCTCGTGTTTCTTCCACACGCGCATGCGGAAGATCGATCTTGTTCACCGCGGGAACAATAGTGAGTCCAAGCGCGATCGCCTGTTCCAGATTTGCGAGCGTCTGCGCCTGCACGCCCTTGGTCGCATCGACAAGCAAGATCGCTCCTTCCACCGCGGCAAGAGAACGAGATACTTCATACCCGAAATCGACATGTCCCGGCGTATCAATGAGATTGAGCAAATAGTCGGCACCCTCGTGCACCCACTCCATCCGGACCGGCTGCATTTTGATCGTGATGCCGCGTTCTCGCTCGATACTCATCGTATCGAGCATCTGGTCCTGCATCTTCCGCTTCTCTACCGTTGCCGTCAATTCCAAAAGCCGATCGGCAAGTGTCGACTTTCCGTGATCGATGTGCGCAATGATGCAAAAATTTCTGATGTGTTTCTGATCCATATATTGGAACTCGTTAGAACTCGTTTCGCTATTATTCGTGATCGTTCACTATCGGGAAAATCCGTGAAAGGAAGATCCTCCTGATAGGGAGCGTGCATGCGTGCCATATCGCGAAGAATTCAGAAACCTTCAAGAGATAGGTCACACCCATATATACCGCGCTTCCGACGATAAAAGCAAGCGCCCCTTGTATGAATACGCCCATAAATGTATGCATATCCACCCTGTCCCCAATAAATCGTAACGTCGGATACACAGCAAGCGCCATGACGAACGCCGCGAGATTGATCTTAAATAAAGACGGGATAACTTTCCCGCCGTCGAATGATTCAACTTTGCGCAGAAATGCAAAGTACAACAACATGAGATTCAGCACGCTGGTAAGAGAAAATGCGAGCGGCAACGCAAGGATCTCTATGCCGGAAAGATCGGATACTTTAAATACCGTAGCAACGGTATGTGCAAACGCACCCTGCGCCTTCATGAGACTCAAGAAATAAAAGCTGAAACCGATATTACCCAAGACAGACACAACGCTGATGATGACCGGCGTCTTTGTATCCTGCAAAGCATAAAACGCGCGCGCAAAGAGAGGCACCAGACTTTGCGCGAAGATAGATAGTGCAAACGCGCCAACGCATGCCGCCGTGAGCCGCGTATCCTCCCACGAGAACTGGCCGTATCCTAAAAATACGCGGACCAGCTGTGCGCGCATCAAAATGAGGAATAATGAAACCGGGATCACGAAAAACAATATCTGATTGACGGCGCCATATAATTTATCGAGAAACGCATCCATATCCCGCTGTGCGTAGCTTGAAGCAAGGAACGGAAACACCGCGCCGATAAATGAAAAAGCGATGATGCCTATCGGAACGAATTGCAGATCATTCGCGAAATAAAAGATCGCCACGCTTCCCGATACCACTGTTGAAGCGATCGCGGTAATAACAATAAAATTCACCTGTTGCGCCGCAATGCCCACCGCGCGAGGCAGTGAAAGCCACACGATCTTTCTGAGTCCCGGATGCCCTATATCGAAAATGGGGCGAAATGAAAACCCGAGCTGTGTAATGGACGGCAATTGAATAAGCAAATGCAACAGCGCGCCCAGCACTACACCGATCGCAAGCCCCGTGATGCCAAAGGGCTTTATCAAAAACAACGCGGCAAGGATGATGCCGATGTTGTACATGACCGGCGCGAGCGCAAAACTGAAAAATCGCTTATGCACCTGCAGGATATTGCCGATAATGTTCGATGTGCCGAGCAATATGGGGCTTAAAAACATGATGCGCATAAGCGCCGCCGTTTGCGCATGTTTTTCCGGCGTGAACCCGGGTGCAATAAGCGTCACGATCCATGGCGCAAAAATTGCCGCGACCGCGGCAAACACCGCAAGCGCCGCAATACACAGCGTGATGACAACGCTCGCCAGACGCCACGCCTCTTCTTTATTGCGCGTGAGATATTCTGCAAATATCGGAATGAACACCGAACTCAAAATGCCGATGATGAATAAGTTGTAGAGAAAATCGGGAATGAGAAACGCCGCAAAATACACATCCATCGTATCCCCGGCGCCGAACTCTCCCGCAAAGATGCGATTACGCAACACGCCAAGCCCCTTCGATAAAAAAGAAAAAAAGCCGATCATGAGCGCGGCTGAAAAAATAGCATCCGACTCCGCATTGAAAAGATTGCGCAATCTCATTGGATGGTCATTACGAATGGTGTGTCCCGGGTAAGGGTGTCATGAAATTCGCCGTTAAAACCGTTTTGAGACGACACCGTCTTCCCCTCCGGCGCAATAACGGAAAAATGGAGCGTCATATCCAATCCCGACTGTTTTTGAAATACGGAAGATAGCGAAGTGGTGGCGGAAAGATGCGGCGGCGTTGCATACTGAAACACCGCGCGCGCTCCTTTTTCATCAAACGGCATCCACAGCGCAAACACCGTCATGCCCGATTCTTCATAGACATCAACGCCTTTCTCCTCATCGCGCTCTAGCGTCCGCACAGACACCGCAAGATCTTCATCGGCAATAAAACGTTCTTGTGCGTAATCGATCTGCGGCACGATCCTTTGTATGGATCCTTGCGACGCTTCAAGAAGCTCGGATCCCCGGGGAACATACACACGCAGATACCGTAATTTTTCATCGGGCATATTTTTCGCGCGAGGAAATTCCACGACAACGGTATGCGTCATCTCCCCGTTTTCATGTATCATTGTTTCCTTTAAAATATTTCCTTGTATTTCTTCATTTCCCACTCCCTGTATATCGCTCGCCACAACCGCAAGATAATCAGCATTATTGTGCTCCACAATGGCGCCATCCCACCCTTTCTTGCGAACAGCTTCCCCATAATCACGATCGGAAACCCACACCATCGCATTCTTTTCTTGTAATCCGCGTATAATGACATGCATTGCTTCGGCCGCCTTTTCTCCATCAAGCGCGCGCAAAACATTTGTAAGCGCGGACAACGCCGCCGGATCTCCCGCGATCGTGCCACTCTCCGCATTCACTCGCGCAGTATCTTTACCGGTAATGGGACCGGTGACCGAAAGTATATTTTTCAGCATGCGGTCATTTATCGCGATAACGCCATCAATGCGCTTCCCTCCCGCCTTTTCATAGAAATATGCGATCTTGCGTGCCGAAAGAGGGAAATCAAAGAACCAATTTGCATCATGGATCGCCCATGCGGTCGCGACCTTTTGGATCGGCTCGGGAGGGATCACATTCGTCTGCAGCTGCCCGTCGATGTTGTACACCTCATCAAATAAAATATCCGTGATAGCGCCTTTTTGCGCCGTCACCACGCCCAGGGACCGGATAACACCCCCTGTTGCGCGCGCAGTTGCAGAATCCTGCGCGATGATGAGAAAACGACGCGGGTATTCGACACCCAACGCCCATGACGCAAGCGTGAGATCAGCCGCGTATCGTTCCAAATTTGCTTTCATGAGAGAAAGCTTTGGTCCGAGCTCTGCGCGTAACGCAGTGCTTTCTCCATTTTCTTCCGCAATGATCAGTGCCCGTTCCGCATTCTCGATCGCCGCTTCCGCATTTTTCGTTTCACTGAATGCGCGCTCAATGATATCTCCTGCGGCCTCTCCTTTGTCTGCGCGGAAAAAAGACGCGAATGAAAGATCGGCGAGCGGAGCGGCGCTTGCGGCAGAGCGATCAACGACGTCAGCAAGTACCGCATCGAGTGTCGATGCGGGTGTCATATTTTGTGCGATAAACGAGCGCATTGCGCCGATCACGGACGCCATGCCCGATGTCTGATCGGATTTTGGCGTGATGCGTGCGCGCGCTGAATGAAACCCTTTGAGCGCATCGCCGATATCTAACGCAAACACCGATCTCTGCGCGGCAAGAACATACGCGTATGCATCTGTATAATCCGCCTGATGTGCCTGCTGGCCAACCGGTATGACGTGCGGAACAATAAAAAGCGCAAGTGCGATCGCTCCGGCGCCTGCAAACAACCATGCAAGCCGCCACATCATGCCGAGCGGAGATGCCTGCGGCTCTCGTTTCTTTTCTTCATGCTGCGCGCGTGCGCGGGAAGCAGCAATTTCCTCTTGCTGTTCAACAAAATAGATATTGCTGTTCTGGTTGGCGCGATCAAGATAAAACCGCGCAAATTGCGTTCCTTCTTTCGGGTCATGCGAAATATCGATGGGAATATCGCGTTCGGCTCCGTAAAAATAATTATCGTCCATTGCCATATGTTTATTTAACACGCGGACCGGTCGTAAAACACCAGCACCATCGTCCGAAATAATATCTTTATATCCAATACCAGAGACCAATTCTCTATATAATACGTATCCAGCTTTACTTCTTCCTCAAACGGCAACTCCGAAGAACCCGAGATCTGAGCCATGCCGGTGATCCCTGCGCGCATGACCAGCAATTTCTTATGATGTCGTTCATATTGGGCGATCTCCCCCGGCTCATGCGGCCGCGGACCAACCAGACTCATTTCCCCTCGCAATACATTCATTAATTGCGGTAATTCGTCGATGCGTGTTTTGCGCAAAAAACGGCCGAGACGCGTTATCCGCGGATCATTGTGCATTTTAAACAACGGGCCTCCGTCCTTGCGTTCATTATACTCTCTGAGCTGTGCTTTCAGGACATGCGCGTTATCCACCATGGAACGGAATTTGAACATGGAAAATTTTCTCCCGAGTGTGATGCGGTCGAGCCGCACGAATACCGGACCCGATGAGTCGATCTTGATGCATGTGGCGATCACCGCAAATAATGGCGCCACTATGACAAGCCCGATCCCTGCGCCGGTGAAATCAAGCACGCGCTTCACCACCCTCCCCCATCCGTCAAGCGCGGTGTGCTTTACCTCAATGAACGGGATACCGCCGATCACGTCCACATCGACATTGGTCGTCAGCGCCTGAAACAGCGTTGGCGCGAAATGGAAATTAAGATGTTGGTCGCGGCAAAATTCCGCAAGCTCGACGATCCCTTCTTCCGCATAATCAGCCTGCCCCACGAACACCGTATCGATGCTCTTCGTTTTTATCGCGTTCCGTATCGCGGCAAAATCAAGCGTGGCGATCAGCTCGACCACGCGATACCCGCGCGACGGATTGCGCTCGATCTCCCTCGCGAGGATATTGGACACATCGTTGTTGCCGATGATAAGCACGCGCTGTGATCCGAAATGATACCGCGCGATACAATAGCGCTCGATCCCGCGCAGCAACAAGCGCCCCAAAAACACATATCCTATCGAAAGCACCCACACGGCAAGAACAATGAACCGCGAATCGAACCACTCGCGCTGGATGAATATATAGATAATGACCGACATCATCGCAAACGACACCGCCGCGGTGATCTGGAAAAATTCATGAAGGATATCTCCTTTTTTCACCCGATACAATCCGGTGAGCGCGAATATCACGATCCAGAACGGGATCAAGAACAGAAGAATAAATATGAACCGCTCGAGCGGAAGATTGAGATGGAACAATACGGGACGGTACTGCGTGATAAGCGTACTCGTACGCAAAAAATACGCGGACAGGCCCGCGGCAAGTAACATGAGAAAATCAAGCGGTACGAGAATGACCGCAAACAATAATGCCGTTTTCTTCATAGAATACTCCTATGATACCGAAAAAAATACCGCTTTTCAATCAGCGTATAGCGTGCACACACAGACATTCGGAACAAACCGCGATGAGATGAGCGTAAGCCGGATTCTGTTCCCCCTCACTTGGACAAACGAACGCATGATTTGCACCGTGTAAATACATTCTCCGTTCGATGGTCCAAGTGAGGGGGTGACGATCATTTCTCTTGGCATGCCATTACTGACATGCTCATGCGACTACCGTATCTCCCTATAAGAGGAAATACATTTGTCTTGCACCCGGTAAGGATTTAGCCGTTTCACTCCCGATATTACTATCAGGACTCGCCCTTCGTGAAAAGGGCGCCTTCCGTCTTTCGTTGGAAAGCGTCTCTGCTCGCACCTCTAAGGTCGCCCTCGACGGCCGTTAGCCGCTACAATTGCCCCTCACTTGGACCATCGAAAAATGGCTTTCTTAAAACAATGTACAAAACCATCTTCTATGAACCAAGTGAGGGGCGGGTGTCCGGACTTTCCTCCCGCCCAAATTTTTGCATTGAAAAAATTTCATTGACTTTTTTTCATAAGGCGTTCTCACTGATTTTTCGATCAAGAAAATTTTTCCTTTTTCCTCCGATTTTGCGCCATGCAAAAATTTGGGCGGGCGATCGTCTACTCATCTCATCATGATGCGGTTTGTTCCGAATATCCGCGTATTTTCAAAGAAAATTGACTATGTGCACCTGCATAATATACAAGGAAAAAAGCCCTGAGTCAAGCGTTATCCACCACCTTTGCCTGCCTCTTATTGACCATGGTATGATGTGAACACAATCATAAAAAGTAACTCATTTTCACTCCCCATGACCATCGACACCAAATTCAAAGAGATTCGAAAGAGAGACGGAAGGATCGTTGTATTCGATAAAGATAAAATCATTGGTGCGATCGAAAAAGCGGGGGCGGCAACCGGGGAATTCGGCCGGGACATTGCGGAACATCTGATGGAACGGGTTATTGATGTCGCGCATGAGCGGATCGGTGGCAAAGCCCCTATGGTGGAAGAGATCCAAGACATCGTGGAAGAGGTATTGCTCGCTTCCCGCTATAAAAAAACGGCTCGATCATACATTATCTATCGGGATCAGCATGCAAAAATGCGCGAATTGGTATCCGGCGCAAATGTTGATCTCGTAGACAGCTACCTGGAAAAATTAGACTGGCAGGTGAAGGAAAATAGCAATATGAGCTATTCGCTCCAGGGATTGAACAATTATCTTTCCTCGGAAATAAGCAAGATCTATTGGGTAAACAAGATCTATCCCCCGGAAATCGGGAAAGCGCATACCTCAGGAGATATGCACATCCATGATCTGAACATTCTTTCCGCATATTGTGTTGGTTGGGATCTTCAATATCTCCTGGCGGAAGGCTTTCGTGGCGTTGTGGGTAAGGTTGAGAGTGGCCCGGCAAAACACCTCCGGAGCGCATTAGGACAGTCTGTGAACTTCTTTTACACTCTCCAAGGGGAAAGTGCCGGGGCGCAGGCATTTTCTAATTTTGACACCCTCCTTGCGCCATTCATCCGCTACGACCATCTGACCTATGCGGAAGTAAAACAGGCTATCCAGGAATTCATGTTCAATATGAACGTACCGACTCGCGTCGGCTTCCAGACACCGTTCACGAACATCACAATGGACCTGCACCCGCCAACGACATTCGCCAAGCTCCCTGTTATCATCGGCGGGAAGCCGCAAAAGGAAACGTATGGGGAATTTCAAAAGGAAATGGACATGCTGAATAAGGCGTTTTTTGAGGTGATGATCGCCGGTGATGCGAAAGGAAGAGCGTTCACTTTCCCTATTCCGACATACAATATTACTAATGATTTCGATTGGGATAATCCAAACTTTGCCCTGTTGTGGGAAATGACCGCAAAATACGGCATCCCGTACTTTGCGAACTTCGTGAACTCGGATATGTCTCCGGAGGATTCTCGCTCCATGTGCTGTCGCCTCCGTCTCGACCTCAGGTCACTGGAAAAGCGCGGTGGCGGACTTTTCGCTTCAAACCCGTTGACCGGCTCCATTGGTGTTGTGACGATCAATCTCCCCCGTATCGGCTATCTTGCAAAGACAAAAGAAGAATTCTTTGCACGTCTTGAAAAATTGATGCTCCTTTCTAAAGAAAGTCTTGAGATTAAGCGTAAGGTGCTCGAACGGTTCACTGATCGCGATCTCTATCCGTATTCCAAATTCTACCTTGCAAGCGTGAAACAGCGCTTTGATCAATACTGGGCAAACCATTTCTCCACGATCGGCATTGTCGGCATGAACGAGGCATGTCTTAATTTCCTCGGGAAAACCATCGCCGAGGAAGAAGGACATGCGTTCGCGGAATCAGTACTTGACTTCATGCGTGATAGATTACTCGAATTCCAGGAAGAGACGGGACATCACTACAACCTTGAAGCAACCCCGGCGGAAGGAACGGCATATCGCATGGCAAAGATCGATAAAGCAACGTATCCGGATATTATCTGTGCCAATGAAAAACAGTATCAGGAAGGCGCAAAACCGTTCTACACCAATTCCACGCATTTACCGGTCAACTACACCGATGATATTTTTGAGGCGCTAGACCTTCAAGATAGTTTGCAAACGCGGTATACTGGAGGCACGGTATTGCACGGATTCGTCGGCGAGAATATGCCCTCTCAAGAAGCGACAAAAAATCTGGTAAAGACCATCGTTGCAAAATACCGACTCCCCTATTTCACGATCACTCCGACATTCAGCGTCTGCCCGACACACGGATACTTACCGGGAGAACATCAGTACTGCCCGCGATGCGATGAAGAAATTAGTTATACTGCGCCTTTAATTGCGCAAAAGGTCGAAACAAAAACGAAGTAAAATAAATAAAAAACACCATGGACAACACAAAAAGACAAAAATGCGAAGTATATTCCCGCGTCGTCGGCTATCTCCGCCCGGTTTCCCAGTGGAACGAAGGGAAGCAGGAAGAGTACGCACAGCGCAAAGAATATGATAAGCAGCTCACCGTGACCGATTGCGCTTGCTAATGAAAACCTCTGATGCGACTTTGCATTATGAAGCGCTAGGTTCGAGACGCGCCGAGCAGCGAAGCCGAAGTTGTACTATCAGTACTACGAGGCAAGAAGCGGAGGCGGAACGAAGAAGCTAGTGTTTCATAATGTAAAGTATATGAATATCGGAGGCTGGCAAAAACTAACCCTGGTAGACTTTCCGGGAAAAATCGCAACCATTGTCTTTACGAATGGTTGCGTTTTTCGTTGCGGTTTTTGCTATAATCCCGATCTGGTCATCGGTCCCTTCCCTGCAACAACGCCGGAAGACGAATTCTTTGCATTCTTGGATAAACGAAAAGGAAAGCTTGAGGGGGTGGTAATTACCGGCGGAGAGCCAACCATGCAAGGCGATCTCATCTCATTCATGGAAAAGATAAAAGCAAAGGGATTTGCAGTGAAGCTCGACACCTGCGGATACCTCCCTGACCGCGTTAAAACGGCACTGGAAAGCGGTTTTGTTGATTACGTGGCAATGGACATCAAGGCGCCTCTTGAAAAGTACTCAATGGTCACCAATATTCAGGTACAAACGGAACGCATCAAAGAAAGCATCAAGCTTATTATGGAATCCGGGATCCCTTATGAATTCCGCTCAACGCTCGTTGCGGGCGTACACGAACTCGATGACATCATAAAAATGGCGCGACTTATTGAAGGCGCGGACAAATATTATCTCCAGCGTTTTCTCACCACGGAAAAACTCATCGATCCGGCATTCAAAGAAAAAACCGCTCCGCCGGAATCATTGCTCAATGACGTCCTGGAAAAATGCAGAAAATACGTAACATACTGCGAGATCCGTATTAACGGCTAATAGAAAGACTAGCGGTCGAGCGCTTCATTAAGCGCCGCATCAGCAAGCGTATTCTGCTCGCGAGGGACGTGCGTGAATGTCACTGTGCCAAAGTCCGTCTTAAGATTCCAGATCTCGATAAACAGTTTTTGGATATGCTCGGTAGACAGCTTATAGATCCCGTTTAACTGGCGGACCAATAATTCAGAATCTGCCCGCACCTCAACTGTCATGGCTTTTACCCTCTCTTTCCCGAAGAGGGCTTTTATTTTTCTCAGCGCAAAGATAACCGCTTTATATTCCGCTTCGTTATTCGTGC
>MEYI01000038.1:6677-11194 GCA_001773975.1 Candidatus Azambacteria bacterium RBG_16_47_10 | reverse complement strand
AACCGCCATCAGTGTATACGATACAGTGCTTCATAGTGTTTTTCTGATATCTTTTATTTTAATCTGTAATTCTTTTGTTCCGTTCCATTCGTTCGCCTCAAGCTCAAAAACGATGTCAACGCCCTGCCCTACCGTGAAATACTCCATGCGGGATGCAAGCCCGAACCCGATGCAGTCAACGAATTTTACTGAACCATCTGCGCACACCGCCTTTACCTTCAGCTTGAGATGCCCCTCTTTTTCCCCCACCGCCCGCACGGCCGTGACCACGGCGTTTCGTAACAGGAACATCGGTTTTTTATTGCCGACGCCATGCGGCTCGAAACGTACAAGCTGATCGCACAGATCCCAGTTGATCTCATCGGGCGCAACCTCCATCTCAACAGGAAGCACCGGCGGAGGAATATCTTTCGGGAGAACAGATATGGCATACTCACGCAAACATGTTTTAAACTTCTCCACATTCGCCTCCGGGATCGAAAATCCTCCCGCCATCGGATGACCTCCGAACTCGCCCAACAATCCTTTTTCCTTCTCGGCGCACGCGCGCATCGCTTCAACGACATGAAATCCCTCGATCCCCCGGCATGATCCTTTCATGTTTCCGTTCGCTTTGCCGTAAATAAACGAAGGGCGCCCGTATTTTTCAGTCAGCCGCCCGGCGACAAGCCCTACCACGCCAACCACCCAATCCTCTTTTCCCGCAAAAATAACATCGGGTACTTTTCCTAATGTCGTTATCTCTTCAGCAAGGGCCGCTTCCGCAGACTTCATGATCTGATCGATCGCTTTCCGGCGATCGTTGTTTAACCCCTCCACATGCTCAGCGAGCGTCTGCGCCTCATTTTCATTCTCTGTGATAAGCAATTCAAATGATATGGTCGCGCGATCCATCCGCGATGTCGCATTGATGCGGGGCGCGATCATAAATGCGATCGTTTCCGATGTCACCATCTCAGCAGGTATAGGAAACGGTATATGCTCCAGTGCGCGCGCCGGGCGTAATGCAAACAATGTTCGCAATCCTACGCGTTGTGTTTTCCGGATCACAATAAGACCGTATTTCACGAATGTGCGGTTTTCTCCGACCAAGGGAACCATATCCGCAATGGTCGCGATCGCGACCATATCCAGTAGCCACTTCTCCATGCCTTCCTTTGCGGCATCAAACGCAAGAGCGCGTTCGTTTTTCAACAAGGCGCACGCAACCTTAAATGCGACTCCCGCTCCGCATAATGTTGTGAACGGATATGATTCACCTTCTTTTTTCGGATTGATAATGGCGTATGCCGCAGGCGGTTGCGGCGGCACCAGATGATGATCGGTAATGATCACATCAAGTCCCGCCTTGTTTAAAAGCTCAACTTCATGCACATCGGTTATTCCGCAATCAACAGTGATGACCAATTTCACTTTCTTGTCCTTTACCATCTCGGCGATCGCTTTCTCCTGCAGTCCATACCCTTCATGAAACCGATCGGGAATATATACATCCACTGTGGCACCGAGTTTTTTAAGCGTCGTATGGAGGATCACCGATCCGCAAATACCGTCGGCATCATAATCGCCATACACGATGATCTTTTCCTTTTTTTCGATAGCTCCCCAGATCCGCTCCACCACGCGCGTCATGTCCGTGAACAAATACGGATCATGGACATCAACGCTGTATTCCGCATCAAAGAATTCGTCGATCTCCCGCTGAGTACGCAAACCGCGGTTAAAGAGAAGCTGGAGTATCGCGCGCGAGTATTCGGGAAATTGCAGGGTAAACTCATCAGGCATCAGGCCGGCGACCGCCCACTGCTTTCCCTGCCCGTCATGCGGACGAAAAGCAAAAAAAGCGTCCGTCTCTGACGCTGCTATCTGCGCATGTGAAGATGCGGGAATCGATACATCTTTCATATGCGTCATTAATCAATAAGTCCTTTTCCTCGGAGATCGAATTTCGACTGCTCCATGGTGGTCATGCCGTCCTTTGCCCCGATCTGCATCGCTGAAAATATACTCGCCAAGCGATTCTCCCGAATAAGATTTGAAATTGCCGGTGTATTGATCATGATCTCCCACGACGCGATACGCGCCCCTCCCCCTTTTCTCGGCAAAAGTTCACGGGATACCGCGGCAACAAGAATATTGGAAAGCTGATTTAAGATCTGCTGGATCTGATTAGGAGGGAAAATATTCACGATACGTTCGATGGCCTCCACCGTCGATGCGCTGTGGATAGTGCCGAATACCAAATGTCCTGTTTCTGCCGCAGACAACGCTGTCGCGATCGTTTCCAGGTCGCGCATTTCCCCCACCATGATAATATCGGGGTCTTGCCGGAATGCCGCCTTTAACGCGTCGGAAAATGAATGGCTATCGAGACCGATCTGGCGCTGTTCAATGACCGCGAGCTTGCGAGGATACACGAACTCGATCGGGTCTTCAATGGTGATCACATGGGACCGCCGCTCCTGATTGATCATGTTGATGATCGCCGCGATCACCGATGACTTTCCGGATGCCGTGGAACCGGTGAGCAATACGAGACCCTTCTTCAACTGAGTGAATTTGGAAATGGTGGGATGAAAATTCAAAAACTGCGGCGTGGGGATAGTGCTTGAGACCACGCGAATGGAAAGCGCGAACATCCCTTGTTGCAAATGGATATTGGTACGAAACCTGCTCCCTTCGAATGAATAAATGATATCGATCTCCTTTCCTTGCGCCACGCGCTCCCGCGCATCGTCGGTCGGAATGATCCCGAATACGAATTCCGCGAGCCCTTGCGGATCGATATCTTCACGCGCGAGCTCTTCGAGCACTCCTTCAACCTTCCCCACCGGCGGCTGCCCCGCGATAAAATAAATATCCGACGCTTTTTTGCTCAACGCGATCCGTAAATAATTATTGAATATTTCGACAATCTCCATATGTGTACGACTAGATTGGTAATTACAATTTCTTTTTATTGCGCATCAACGCTTCAATGCCCGGCATCGGCTCTCCTGCCAACAGATCAAGCATTGCGCCGCCGCCCGTAGAAATAAATCCGATCTTTTTTGACAGGCCGAGCGCATCAAGTGCGGCAACGGACTCGCCGCCTCCCACGATCGTGAACGCCTTGCTTTTTGCGACTACCTTGGCAAACTCAAATGTTCCATGCGAAAATTGCGGGATCTCTGAAAATCCAAGCGGCCCGTTCCAAATGATCGTTCTCGCCTTTTCAACGATATGCGAGAATAATTCGATCGTATCAGGACCGATATCGAGAATGATCTCGTTATCTTCCACATTACCTACCGCAGAAACCTTTGCTACCGCATCTTCTGAAGCCTTTCGCGCAACCACCACATCAACCGGTAAATGCAGCTTCGAGGATGTTAATTCAAGCCCCTTCAGTTTCCCGATCATTTCTTCATCAAGCTTCGATTTGCCGATCGCGATCCCCTGCGCTTGTAGCACGTGATTTGCGATCATGCCTCAAAGAAGAATATTATTTGCCGTATCAAAAAACCGTTTAATGAGTTTTATTTTTGTCTCTATCTTCGCTCCGCCCATCACCATCACAAGCGGCAGTCGCGGCTTCATACACGCCCGATGAAGCACCTTTATTTCTTCTGCGAGTAAAATACCGGCATACGACGGTAAAAATTCAGTAACCGCATCAACGGACGCGTGCGCGCGATGCGACACTGAAAACGCTTCGTTCACATATACGTCAGCAAGCTTCGCAAGCGAATGAGCGAACGCAAGATCATTTTCTTCTTCCTCTTTATGGAAGCGAAGGTTTTCCAGCATAAGAATTTCTCCGGGCTTCAGCTTTGCCGCGGCGCTCTCCGCCTTCTTCCCGACGCATTCGGATACGAATTGCACCGGACGGCCGATATCCTTGCTCAATCGGCGCGCGATCTTCCGAAGACTCATTGAGGGATCACCATGAATTCCATCGCCTTCCGGTCTCCCCAAATGCGTGATGATAATGATCTTTGCTCTTTGTTTCAGAAGAAATCGGAGCGTGGGGATTGTTTTTTTGATGCGAAAATCGTCCTCGATAACGCCATTTTTTATGGCAACATTAAAATCAGCGCGCACAAGCACGCGTTTGTTTTTCACATTCACTTTCTCGATGGTTCGCAATCTCATATCCCCTGTATCATACCACACGCCTCCTATGTTTTACTACAGAGCTCTTTTTTCATCCCAGATAAAAAATACCCTCTATTTCTAATCAAAGAGAGGGTATTTTAAAAAAAGCGGCTTTAAATGTTTTTGAGTATTTTTGCGAATGTGTCGCCATCAGCTGATGCCTTCCCTATTAGTACGCCGTCTATCCCTTCCTGATGCACGAAACTTGCCACATTTTCAGGATGCACCGACCCGCCGTAGATCACCTTGAGCTCTCGCGCATTCTGCGCGCCGAACAATTCGGCCGCCGCTTGGCGGATATACAGTGCGGCAGACAACGCATCGTTTGGCGTATCTGAAACACCCGTTCCGATCGCCCAGATCGGCTCGCATGCAATAAT
>MEYI01000038.1:6547-6650 GCA_001773975.1 Candidatus Azambacteria bacterium RBG_16_47_10 | reverse complement strand
ACCTGCAAGCGCAGCGCGCACCTGATCGCCAACCAGCGCCGGGACCGCCTTAGGATCATCGCGCTCTTTTTCCCCGACGCACACGATAGCCGTAAGTCCAGCC
>MEYI01000038.1:5701-6501 GCA_001773975.1 Candidatus Azambacteria bacterium RBG_16_47_10 | reverse complement strand
ATATGCTGGCGCCGCTCCGAATGCCCGATGATACCATGGGTCACGCCCATTTCTTTCAGCATCAGCGTGGTCACTTCCCCCGTATATGCCCCCTCCGTCTCCCAAAACAGATCTTGCGCTCCTAAAAAAACACCGCGCCCTTTTGCGCTTTTTACCAACGGCAATAACACGAACGGCGGGACAAGAACGATGCGTGTATTTTTCTTTACTTTTGTTTTCGCGCAAATAGCCTTCGCTTCTTTTGCCGTGGTCACATATGCCTTCCAATTGCCTATAATATATTTCGTTTTCATGCTTGTATCTTTCGTAAAAACGCCGCGGCATCTTCCGGCGCGATCGATGATATTTCAATACCGGTCCCGATCTCAAACCCCGCCCATACCGATGTTTTCGGCACGATCTCAATATGCCAATGATAATGCGCGTGTTCTTCTCCATTGGGCGCCGTGTGAATAAAAAAGTTATATGCCGGATCATTCAATCCCGCGCGCAATTTTGAAAGTCCCTTTTTCAGCATCTCCGCAACCATAGGAATATCCTCATCTTGCATCATGCCAAAGTTTGATTGATGCACCTTCGGCAGGATCCGTAGTTCAAATCCGATCTTCGATGCAAACGGCACGATCAAAACGAATCGTTCGTTCTGTGCCACCACGCGCGACTTCACCCGCAATTCATATTGGATTATCTCGCAATGCACGCAGGTCCCGTGTTCATGGAAATAACGCTTGGACCCGTGAATGCTCCGCGAAACATCAGGTGGAACAACCGGCAATGTGATCATCTGGGAATGCGGATGC
>MEYI01000038.1:5373-5686 GCA_001773975.1 Candidatus Azambacteria bacterium RBG_16_47_10 | reverse complement strand
GCCTCTTTCCCGTGATTGTGAAACACTGATGCGTATGCCACGCATTTGTCCTGAGATACCGCACGGTATCTCTCCCGATACGCGCGGAAAATATTCTCTACTTCTTCCGGAGTAAGATCGGGGAAAAATCGTTTATGATCGCGGAATATGAACACTTCATGAAACCCGACCCCGGCAGTCAATCGGTATAATCCCTCCTGTACGAACGTACCGCACACGCCGTGCACGAATGCGGGAAATTTATTGGGTATGGCGACCACCGACCATCCTTTTCTTGTATTCTGATAATTAAACTGGGCCAGCGGTTTCTCTC
>MEYI01000038.1:4995-5287 GCA_001773975.1 Candidatus Azambacteria bacterium RBG_16_47_10 | reverse complement strand
CGTAATAACGAAATAGCGACCCAATCCCCCGATACAAGATCCTGCCGTAATTCTGATACGTTTTTTTTCTTTTTCATTTTTATTGCCCTATTTCTGTTTTTTATATTTTCCGAGTATCATGTTCTTTCGCACCACAAGGAGATCTTTCATGGTCGTAATGTACGCATCAAGCCCTACTTTCGAATCTCCCGCGTTCGTCCATATCACCGGCACTTCTTTTATTTTATATCCGCGCGTTTTTGCAATGACAAGGATCTCGATATCAAACCCCCACCTGTTCAATGTCTGTGCA
>MEYI01000038.1:4696-4987 GCA_001773975.1 Candidatus Azambacteria bacterium RBG_16_47_10 | reverse complement strand
TGTGCTGAAAATACTTTAAATCCGCGCTGGGTATCGTGGATCTCCCAAATGGCAAGTGCGCGAATAAGCAGTTTCGCCCAATGCCCCAACGCACGCCGATACCACGCGGCATGCTCTTCAATCTTTGCCCCCGCAACTTCGATCGAGCCGATCACCACGTCATACTCTTGAGAAAAATACGGGAGAAATTCATCAAAATACTCAACGGGCACGGAATTATCTGCGTCCATAAATAGTCGAAATTTTCCCCGCGCGTGGAGCATCCCTTCTTTCACCGCGTCTCCTTTTCCT
>MEYI01000038.1:0-4623 GCA_001773975.1 Candidatus Azambacteria bacterium RBG_16_47_10 | reverse complement strand
TATCCGAAGATGCGCCGCTGACCACGATAACCTCATACGGGAAATCTTTATGCGCAAAATACGCCTTGAGCGCTTCGAGTGTTTGGCCAATGCGCTTCTCTTCGTTATATGCGGGAACGATAACCGAAAGAAATATGTCTTTTTCCATAGTAATACAATTATACCATGCAAAAAAACGCCACACAAAACAAACAAGATTCCTAATTCCTGCTTCCTAATTCCTTATTCCTGTCAATCCAGCTTTGCAGGATAATTGCCGCGGCGCTTTTATCAACCGTTGCCTTTGATGCGCCGCTTCGCTGGGCCATCGTGGTCGTAAATAATTCATTTTCATAAAAAATAGGACACGATAATGATCCTTTGAGCGCATCACCAAATCGCCGCACTGTCTGCGCCTGCGCGGACATACCGCCCGAAAACGACATCGGCATCCCGACAACCACCGCTTCGGCTTTTTCTTCAGTAACGATCCTGTGTATCTCAGAAAACGCCGCGGGCGTATTCTCTACTGTCGCGTGCGGGAATGCGAGCATCCCGCTGTCATCAGACACCGCGATCCCTATCCGCTTATCTCCATAATCAATGCCTAGAAGCTTCATGTGTTGTAAGTATTTCACATCCCTCCTTCGTCACCACGACCGTATGCTCAAAATGAGCGGCAAGAGCGGCGTCTGCCGTGCGAATACCCCACCCGTCATCATCAATAATAATATGAAAATCGCCGGCAACCACCATCGGCTCGATCGCGATCGTCATGCCGGGTGCAAGCTGCATCCCGGTACCCTTTTTCCCGAAATTCAATATCATCGGCTCCTCATGTATCGAATACCCGACGCCATGCCCCGCAAGATCGCGCACCACCGTAAATCCGTTTTTTTTTACATACTGCTCTACCGCATGACCGATATCCCCGATCCGCGCATTCGGTCCCACTACTCTAAGACCTTCGGTAAGCGCGTCACGTGTCACAGCGATTAATTTCTTTGCCTGTGCGGAAACCTCGCCCACACCGACAGTAATAGCGCTGTCGACACACATCTTTTCATACCGCAATCCGCAATCAAGCCCCACAATATCTCCCTCGTGCATGATCTTGTCTTTTCCCGGGATCCCGTGTACCACCTCATCATTTACACTTACGCACAGTGCCGCGGGGTATGCTGATAAAGCGCCCTCCGGCTTATACCCAAGAAACAACGACTCCGCACCGCGTGCGGCGATCATTTTTTCCGCCTCTGCATTTAAAAAAGCCGCGCTCACTCCGGGCGCGACAAGACCTGCTACAGATGCAAGAACATCAGCTAAAATTTTACCGCCGCGCCGCATGCGCACGATCTCATCGGCTGTTTTTATAGTTACCATACATTACGCGATAGCACCGCTTTCTTTTAACGCCGCTAGCAATTCCTCATGTATCTCTTCCGGCGCTTTTTCACCGCTGATCGTGATAAGTTTTCCTTTGTTGTGATAATATTCAACCACCTTCACCACCTCAGTATCATACCAATCAAGGCGCGAGGCGATCGCCTCGGGATAATCCTCGGAACGGATCGTGAGCTCTCCTCCGCAATAGAGACAATGCGGAGCCATCTCCCTCCCCTTCTCTACGTACGCGCCTTTTTTACATGCGTCGCATACGCGCCGCTTCATGAGGCGCTCATACGCAACTTCCCGCGGAATATCGATCAGTATTACCTTTATGTTATCGCGCTCAAACCACTCAAGCACTTCATCAAGTGTTTTAGCCTCTTGAAGCATGCGCGGACTACCATCAAACAACACTCCTTTATTGATATCCGTGTACGCAAGCTTTTCCATCCAAATGAAAAAAGGCATCCATGATGGTGCCAATTTTCCCTGAGTCATTGTCTCTTTCATGCGCCGAGCCGCCGCATTGTCGCGTTCAGAGAATTTTCGCAATAGATCGCCGGTGCCAATATACTCCAACGAGAGATCTTGGACGAGCATCTGCGCCTGGGTTCCCTTTCCGCTTCCCGATCTCCCCAGCATGATAATGTTCAATGGTTTTTTTTCCATGAGGACTGTTCTATTCTGTCACGCGCTTATCTTGCCTCACATCATTAAAATCTTTCGTATTCATGCATGACCAACTGTGCTTTGATCTGCTTCATCGTATCCAAGGCAACCGATACCACAATCAACAATGCGGTGCCGCCGATGGTAAGCGTGGTCATACCCGTGAAATACTGAATAATGAATGGCAATATCGCGATCAAGCCGAGTGAAAGCGCGCCCGCAAGCGTGATCCTATTCATAACCCTGTGTAAAAATTCCGCGGTGGAATTTCCGGGGCGAATGCCGGGAATGAATCCTCCCTGCTTCTGCACGTTTTCCGCGATCTGCTTGGTATCAAATGTCACTGCGGTGTAAAAATACGTGAATATCACGACCAACAAGAAATATAATGCCCCGTACATGAATCCTCCCGCCTGAAAGAATGACGCCAGTGAGATACCGATGTTGCGCATCGTATCATTGGCTGACATCTGCATGAAATTACCGATCATCTGAGGGAACAACAAAATGGAAATTGCAAAAATGATGGGGATCACGCCAGCCTGATTCACCTTCAGCGGCAGATAGGTCGAAACGCCGCCATACATCTTTGATCCTCGCACCCGTTTCGCATATGAAACGGGAATATTGCGTTGACTGTCATTGATAAAGACAACGCCCCCAATGACAATAACGGTAACGATAAGAAATACCACAAGCATCGGGATCATTGATGGATCATAATTGAAAAAGAACTGCTTGAGTGCGGTTGGAATGCCTGCGATAATACCCGCAAAGATGATAAGCGACACGCCATTGCCGATCTTTTTCTCCGAGATGAGCTCGCCGATCCACATCAAAAACATTGTTCCCGCGATAATGACCGAAAGATTAGTGATCAAAGAAAAAATACCGAGACGATCGATAACATTCTGACTCTGGAGCAACGCAAGCAGCCCATACCCCTGTAAAGCCGCAAGTGGTATGGTGATTATTCGGATATATTGGTTGAATTTCTGGCGCCCCTGTTCTCCCTCGCCTTGATATAATTCCTTTAACCGCGGAAACACCATCGTTAAAAGCTGCATAATGATAAGTGCGGTAATATACGGGCCCACGCCAAGCATCACAATGGAAAGATTGTTCAATGCGCCTCCGGAAAAAATATTGAGAAGTCCGAAAAATTGATTTCCTTCAAAAAACGTCTTTAATCGTTCGAGGTCGACGCCGGGAACCGGAATGATCGCCGCAAGACGAAATACCACCAACATCCCGAGCACGAAAAAGATCTTCTTGCGGAGATCTTTCGTTTTAAAGATATGGAGGACGGTCTCAAGCATGGATTATTCTTTTACTGCGCCTCCCGCTTTCTCGATCTTCTCCCGAGCTACGACGGATACCGCGCATCCTTCTACAGTTACTTTTTTAGTGATCGTGCCGTCGCTCACTATTTTCACTGCCGGAATGATCTTCCCCTTCTTCTCAATGAGCTTATGCACCACCAATGATGCGGGATTTACCACATCGCCTGATTGAAACGCATGATCGATCGCGGACACAGACACCACTGCGCGCTTATTTTTCAGACTTTTAAAACGATATCCGCGTAATTTCGGGAGTTTCTTGATGAGGTCGCGTTCCGCCGGGCGGATCTTCCGTCCTGCACGTGATTTCTGCCCTTTTGTTCCCCGTCCCGCTGTCTTTCCGCGCTTTCCCCCGCGCGCGATTCGTTTTCGCGATTTTTTTGGAGTACTTGGTTGTATGCTGTTGAGTTGCATATGTTTATTGTGCTGCGCTCTCACTGATTTCTGCGCTCTGCTGTTTTTGTGGCCGCTGCTTCATTTCCATTAGTGCTTCTACCGTTGCGATAGCAATATTGATCTTATTCGTGCTTTTTCCTGTGATCTTTCCGGTAATATTCTTAAGTCCGACGACATCGCAGATCGCGCGTACCGCGCCACCCGCAATGATACCTGTTCCTTCCTTTGCCGGCCGTAAAGTGATCTTTGCGCTTTTTACTTTCTTTTCTATCGTGTGCGGGATGGTGCCGTTATGCATATGTATCTTTACCATATTTTTCCGCGCCTGCTGCACCGCTTTTTCAACCGATGCAGACACATCCTGTCCTTTCGCGGTACCGATACCAACCTTCCCCTTCCTATCTCCCAATACTACCGTCACACGAAAGCTGAATCGGCGCCCTCCGGAAACCGTACGCGCAACACGCCTGATGTCCAGGATCTTCTGCTCGTATTCCGATTTTGGTCGTTCCATTTTTTTCCGTTCCATATGATGAAATTACAGTACCAAGCCGCCCTCGCGAGCTCCTTCGGCAACCTCTTTAATTCTTCCGTGATACTGAAATCCTCCGCGGTCAAATACCACCTTCTCGATACCCGCTTTCTTCGCCTGCTTTGCGATCTCAATACCTACCTCGCGCGCACGCTCCGCTTTTGTCTTTTTTGCCTTTACCTGCGCCGCATCGGATGCCGCACATATCGTCGCCGCTTTTTCATCGTCAATGATCTGCGCATAAATATATTTACTTGAGCGAAACACTGCAAGCCGTGGCATTGCCGCGACTCCCTTCACTTTCGCCCGTATTTT
>MEYI01000037.1:11314-12038 GCA_001773975.1 Candidatus Azambacteria bacterium RBG_16_47_10 | reverse complement strand
CTCCTGGTGTTCGCCGTTCAAGTTTTTTGCATAGACCACCGTGTCCACCTGGTGTTCTTGTACGATCTTTCTCAGCTCTGCCGCCTGAGCGTGGTCTGCGGTCTCAATGATCGCAACGCTATGATAGCCAAGCTGGGGGTGTGAGGCGATGATATCAATGACCGCCCGCATCTCTTTGTTGGAGCCAATGAATATGGTAGGATGTGAGAAACGGCTTGAGCGGATAACTATGTTGTAAAAATGCCGCCAGAGCAGGAATAAGGCGAAAAATATCGCTCCCATAAGAAGTAAGTTTGTTTTTGGGGCGATGCCGAATGAGGGGATCAGATAGAACAAAATAACGGTCGCTGCAAGCGCGGTAAGGACCGTTTTTATTGCAAGAGAGTAAAAAGAATAACTGTTCTTTGCGCCGCTCGGTTCATAGAGGCCGCCGATATAAAACACCGCGATCCACACCGCAAACGATACGGTAAACGGAAAGAGGTGATAGTTCCAAATATCGGGAGTAAATGAGTTTCCGTAGCGGATAGCGAGCGCCGCATAGAGCGAGAGGTAGAGCAATATAATGTCTCCGATAACAAGCGCCGCTCGTTTCGATTGAGTGATGATCCGCTTCATGTGTTACGTTATCATACCATATCTTCATTAATATATCAAGGAGCGGGGAGAGCGTCATTATGGATCTACAGCATAAAGAATTTAATAAGAATAAAATAATCATTCC
>MEYI01000037.1:10229-11275 GCA_001773975.1 Candidatus Azambacteria bacterium RBG_16_47_10 | reverse complement strand
AAGCAGACTTTCGCACATGATGAAGCCGATGACGCTCGATGAATATGAACAGCGTTATTCCACGCCGGAAATTCCCCAGCCATTTTTTTTACGCTGATCTTTTATGTATACCGTCAAACTGGAAAAATTCGAAGGACCGCTTGATCTTCTCCTTGATCTCATTGAAAAGGATAAGATGGATATTTCCGATGTGTCGCTGTCTGCGATCACGGATGAGTTTCTCACGTATCTCGTACATTTTCAGGAAAAAAGTCCTTCGTATCTTGCCGACTTTTTGGTGATCGCGGCAAAGATGATCCTGATCAAGTCAAAAACATTGTTGCCGTCATTTGCGGTAACTGAAGACGAAGATCGCGAGATAACGGAGCTGAAGGAGCGGCTTGCGGATTACCAGCGCATCAGAGAAGGTGCGCGTTTGATCGGTGTTCTTGAACGGAAGCACATGAGCGCGTATCATAAACATTCAGAACTTCGCCATGTGCGTGTATTCCTTTTTCCTGTCGGAGTGACCCCCGAAACGCTCCATGGGCATTTTTTCTCCCTGTGGCAGGCGGGCATGCAGAAGCAGGAGCTTGAAGAACGGAAGCTGGAGTACATTGTGTCATTTGAAGAACGAATGCAGGATATCCGTTCCCGTCTTGAACAAAGCGTGAGGCTCGGTTTTTCCGCGCTTACCGATGCCGGTTCAAAGGTGAATGTCATCATGTCGTTCCTTGCGATCCTTGAGCTGGTGAAGCAGCGGTTCATCGAAGTTGAGCAGGACGCATTATTCGGAGAAATTGATATTGTAAAAACATGAACACGATAAAATCAAAAATTGAATCATTGCTGTTCGTTATCGGCGAAGAAACAACTGTCGCAAAAATACAGAAGGCGCTGGGTGAAAACGTATCCCCGGAAGATATTCAGGCAGGTATTGAGGCATTGCGGGATGAATATCGGGAAAAAGGTATTCGTATTGTCATGAAAGATGACACGATACAAATAGTGAGCGCGCCGGAAAATGCCGACATCATTCAAGCATTGGTAAAGTCGCAGCTCGATGA
>MEYI01000037.1:10067-10189 GCA_001773975.1 Candidatus Azambacteria bacterium RBG_16_47_10 | reverse complement strand
GCATACCGCGAGCCGATCACAAAAGCGGTGATCGATGAATTGCGCGGGGTGAATTCCGTTTTTTCACTGCGCGCTTTGATGATGCGCGGGCTTATTGAAAAGCATGATGATCACTATCGGGT
>MEYI01000037.1:9798-10002 GCA_001773975.1 Candidatus Azambacteria bacterium RBG_16_47_10 | reverse complement strand
TGAGATAATAGAAAGGGCCGATATGTTCTCTATAGAACGCATGCGCTTCGCCGCTATCGTTTTAGGAGTGCTTGTTTTCGGCATCACGCTCCGTGGCGTCATGTTTTCTTCCGAGGCAAAAACTGCCATGCTCGCCGCGGCACAACCGGGCGTAGCACGCACTGCGGAGGTAATTGCCGCAGGAGAGCTCATTTCCGCGGAGAC
>MEYI01000037.1:364-9705 GCA_001773975.1 Candidatus Azambacteria bacterium RBG_16_47_10 | reverse complement strand
AGGAGATGCGGACAATATACCGATCATTGTTTCAGCACAACCGCCTGTTTCTGATTCTCATATACCCTCGCTTTCCGCGGAGGCATATATCGTTGCGCGCGGGACGATACCGGTTGAAGTTACCCATGAAAAGAACAGTCGCGTGCGGCGAGCGCCGGCAAGCTTAACAAAGCTTATGACGGCGACCATTGTAGCAGAGATGATTCCCGATGATGAGATCGTTACGATCACGGAAAATGCGGTTGCGACAGAGGGTGTTGCCGGGTATATGCGTACAGGAGAGCGATTTCGCGCGGCTGATCTCATGAAAATGATGCTTATTGTTTCAAGTAATGATGCGGCGGTCGCGTTTGAGGATCACGTTAAAGAAAAAGGAGACGATCTTATCGTACGCATGAATGAAAAGGCGCGCGAACTCGGCATGAATGAAACGCATTTTGAAAATCCCTCAGGGCTTGATCACAATGGACATTATTCCACTGCATTCGACCTTTCTTTGCTTGCGTCATATTCTTTGCGCCATGAAAAAATATGGGAAGCACTTTTGAAAAAAGCGGATACCGTGTATGCTGTAGGTGAAAATACGCCGCATCACCTTTTTTCGAATAATCCTATCGTGCAGAAAAAAATAAGCGGGGTAAAAGGGAGTAAAACCGGATTCACGGAGCAGGCAGGAGAGTCTATGATCACAGCAATGGATGATGGTGTCGTTATCGTGGTGCTTGGTTCGAAAAACAGGGCGCAAGACACCAATCGGCTTATCGGCGAGGTGCGCAATAAATAATGATATTTTCATGATCGATCCGTTTCTTGTTATAAAAATTTTAGGATTTTCAGCGCTTTCGTTTGCGGTGGCACTGCTTGCCACGCCGTTGCTGACGCATTTTTTATATAAATATCGTTTAGGAAAACAGATACGCTCCGCGGAAAGCGCGCCGATATTTGCGAGTATGCATGCGGGAAAAGAGGGGACACCGACGATGGGAGGTATTCTGATATGGGGAACGGTGCTTATGATTGCGCTGGTTTTCTCCGCGCTTGCCGCGCTTACGCCGGACACGATATTTGCAAAGCTGAATTTTCTTACACGCGAACAGACCTATTTGCCGCTTGGCATCATGGTCGTTGCCGCGATCATCGGATTATTTGATGATCTGTTGGGTATTTTAAAGATCGGCAAGAATGGGGGTGGCTTGCGTATGCGGGAACGACTTTTGTTTTATCTTGCCGTTGCGTTCATCGGGGCGTGGTGGTTTTATTTCAAGCTTGATTGGAGTTTTATTCATGTGCCATTTATTGGCGATTTTGAGATAGGGCTGTGGTATATTCCTATTTTTGTATTCATCATTACGGCAACGGCGCACTCGACCAACATCACCGATGGTCTCGATGGCCTTGCGGGCGGCGTGACCGCGATCGCATTTGCATCATACATATTCGTTGCGGCGGCGCTCGGGAAGCCGGAGCTCGCGGTGTTTTGTGCGGTCGTGGTGGGAGCGCTCCTTGCGTTTCTGTGGTTTAACATAAACCCCGCTCGGTTTTTTATGGGGGATACGGGGGCTATGGCGCTTGGCGTGTCGCTTGGCGTTATTGCGATGCTCACCAACACGATGTTCTTTCTTCCATTGTTTGCGCTCATTATGGTGATGGAATCGCTCTCGGTATTGGTTCAGTTGTCGTCGAAAAAACTGCGCGGCGGGAAAAAGATATTTCTTTCTACGCCTATCCACCATCATTTCGAGGCGATCGGCTGGCCGGAAACAAAAGTAACGATGCGCTTTTGGATCATCTCCGCCATCGCGGCGTTTCTCGGCATCGCATTGTTCGTGCTCGATCGGAGTTTGTAGCCAGCACCATCTGTGCCGGAAGCGATTGATTGTAGTATAATGATGATATGTACGACATCATTATTAAAAACGGCACGGTCATTGACGGCAGCGGCATAAAAGAAAAGTTTGTGGCGGATGTCGCCGT
Organism: Candidatus Azambacteria bacterium RBG_16_47_10; assembly: GCA_001773975.1. Taxonomy (GTDB): domain Bacteria; phylum Patescibacteriota; class Minisyncoccia; order GWC2-36-17; family WO2-46-25; genus MEYI01. The sequence continues at coordinate 7,731 of MEYI01000037.1, read as the reverse complement.
GGAAAAAGACGTGATCGTACGCATTGGCGACCTGAAAGATGCGCAGGCAAAAACCGTTATCGATGCGACCGGACTGTATATCACTCCCGGTTTTATCGATGTGCTGAATCATTCCGACACATATCTTACATTGTTCACCGAACCCGGACAGGAAAGCTTACTGAGTCAGGGAATCACAACGATCATCGGCGGCAATTGCGGGTATTCGCTTGCACCGCTGGTTTCGGGGAATGTGATCGATAGCGAACAACGATGGACAAATCCTTCGCAGATCAATGTTGACTGGCTCCGAACATCGGAATTTCTCGATAAACTGAAAGAAAAAAAACTTGCGGTCAATTTTGGGACACTGACCGGATACAATACGCTGATAAAAGGAATATTGAAAGGGGAGTATCGCCAACCATCTCCGCAGGAAAATGAGATCGCTGCTTTCTTGCTTGAACAATCTTTGATGGAGGGATCGTGTGGACTCTCCATCGGATTTGCGTATTTATCCCAAGACAGGCATTTTTCCGATCATTTGGAAAGCGTGTATGCGGCGGTAAAAAAACATAACAAGATCGTTACCATTCATCTCAAAGATGAGTCGGATAAATTTCTCGATTCACTCCATGCGGCGATCGATCACGCCCGTGAATTTGGGTTTTCTCTGCATATTTCTCATCTGAAGGTGGTGAATCGAAAATTCTGGCCTAATTTTAAAAAAGCGATCGAGGCAATAGAACGCGCGGCGGAACAAGGGGTGTCGGTGACCCTTGATGTGTTTCCGTACGCATCAAGCGGGCTTATGTTGTATCTGTTGTTGCCGGCGTGGGTAAAGGTTGGTGGTCCCGAGATGATGGGGAAGCGTTTACATAATACATTTGAGCGTGCACAGATCATAAAGGACCTGCGCGCACAGGCGATCGAGTACGATAAAATAACTATCGCATCGCGTGCCCCCGATGCCGTATATATCGGGAAAACGATTGCGGAGATCGCGCAGAATATGGGTATGTCTCCGGAAGATGTTATCGTGGAGTTATTGATCGGTTCCCGATTCCAGGTGATCGCGTTCGCGCATGTGCTTGATGAAGTGAATGTAGGTATGGGGGTCGGACATCCGCTTTCTCTTATTGCGTCATCGGGCGTCGGATATGAGATGCATCCGGCGACATCCCGTGCCGATCTTCCTCACCCGCGATCATTCGGTACGTTTCCTCGATTATTCAGGAAATATGTCATCGAAAAGAAAGTTCTTACATGGGAGCAGGCGGTCGCAAAGATAACAAGCGTTCCTGCGCGCCGTTTCGGCATTGCCGGTCGCGGAGAGTTGCGTGAAGGATATCATGCCGATATCACGCTTTTTTCTCCGGAGACGATACGCGACAAAGCGACATTCAAAGATCCGTATCAATACAGCGAGGGTGTTGTTGGGGTCATCGTAAATGGGAAAAAGGCATGTATGCATGGCGCATATACCAAGTATTTTTCCGGATCCCCGCTCTATTTTTGATATTCGATCGTTATGAGAAATGCTTCGCAAAACAATGGTTTTTTATTTAGCGTGGGAGGCCTTGTGTTGTTCGGATTAACGATACTCGCAACAGCATCTGCAGTGCTTGCATTTCGTCATACCGGAGATAATTATTATTATCTGAAGCATCAGGTCTTCAGCGGTGTGATCCCCGGTATCGCACTCTTTTTTTTCGCAAGCAGATTTCCACATCAGCGATTGAAAAAGCTCGCGCTACCCATGATGCTTTTTTCTATTGTTTTGATGATGCTCGTGTTCGTGCCGCAGCTTGGCATACAGATAGGAAAGGCGACGCGATGGGTCGATTTTGGATTTTTCTCTTTTCAGCCGTCGGAATTACTGAAGTTTGCTTCCGTCGTGTATCTCGCGGCGCTTTTTGAGTCGCGAAAGCGCGACATTACACATATGAAGGAAAGCTTTATTCCTTTTTTATGCATTAGCGGCGTAGTCGGGCTTTTGCTGATTGCTCAGCCCGATCTGGGAACGCTGAGTGTCGTGATGTCTACCGCTTTGTTTGTTTATTTCCTCGCCGGCGCGAAGATGGCACATGTTGGCGCGGTTATTTTACTCGGCTTCATGGTGCTTGGGATCTTCGTGTTCGGGCTCGGATATGAGCGTGATCGCGTTGAAGTGTTTTTAGGGATGCGAAGCGACATTGCCGATAAAGCGTATCAGATCAATACGGCGCTTCGTATGATAGGGGAAAGCGGGGTGTTCGGATTGGGGTATGGGCAATCACAGCAGAAATCAACCGTATATCTTCCGGAACCGATGGGCGATTCCATCGTTGCGGTGGTAGGACAAGAGCTTGGCTTTCTGGGTATTGCGGCGGTGATCGCACTTTTTGGCATGTTGGGGTGGTATGGGTATGCGATCGCGCGCGCCGCGCCCACTGTATTTGGGAGCATCCTTGCGGGAGGCATTGTATCATGGATCCTTATTCAGGCAACGATCAATATCAGCGCCATATCCGGCATGATCCCATTGACCGGCATCCCATTGCCGTTCATCAGCTACGGGAGTACGTCGTATGTTGTTTTATTGACCGCCTGTGGAGTAGTATATAATATACAGAGAACTTCAGAGGAAGGGCGTGTGTAATTTTTAACCGGCATTTATGCTTATAATTCTTACCGGAGGAGGAACAGGGGGGCATATTTTTCCATTGATCGCTGTTGCGAGAAAAGTAAAGACGCTTGCGAAGGAGCGGGGGATCGAAGACATCCGCTTTCTTTATGTCGGTGCCCGGTTTGGCCGTGTTTCTGAAGAGGTATTGCGGCGTGAAGGGGTCGATCAGCGATATATCATGTCCAGTAAGCTCCGCAGATATATCAGTCCCTTGACGATCGTGGATATGATAAAATTCCCGTTTGTGATCATGCAGGCGATATGGATCCTTTTTTGGAATATGCCCGATGCGGTGTTTTCTAAAGGAGGATACGGCAGTTTTCCTGTTGTGTTTGCGAGTTGGTTGTTTTTCATTCCATCCCGCGTTATTCATGAATCGGATACGGTGCCGGGTATTTCCAATCGTATTGGCGCGAAATTTGCCAAGCGCATCGGCACCGCGTTTCAAAATGCAGCATTGCGATTTCCGGTGGAAAAGACGGCGGTGGTCGGCATGCCGGTACGAGAAGATCTGTGCAATCAGGATCAGAAAAAGGCGCGCCTATTCTTTGAGATCGTTTCAAATCGAAAAGTAGTGCTTATTGTGGGTGGGTCCCAGGGGTCAAAGATCATAAATGAGACCATTGTCCAGATCCTGCCAAAATTATTGGCGAAATATGAAGTGATTCACTTATGCGGACCCGAGCAGTACGGATCAGTAAAAGGGGACGCGCATGCAATGATAGGAGATAATCCGGGAGGGTATTATCACCTGTATCCGTTTCTTACCGAAGAGATGAAATTCGCATTCACACTTGCAGACATTGTGATATCGCGCGCGGGTGCGACAAGTATTTTTGAATTGGCGGCATGCGGTAAGCCGAGCATTCTTATTCCTTTAAAAAGTGCGGCGCAAGATCACCAGCGCATCAATGCGTACGAATATGCGAAATCAGGAGGCACGATCGTGATCGAAGAAGATAATCTCACTCCAAATCTTTTATTGTCCAATATTATCGCGATTGCAGATGATCCGGTCGCGATCGTGCGCATGGCATCCGGAGCCGCAACATTTGCCACGCCGAATGCCGCGGAACTTATTGCAAAAGAAATTTTGGAATTGCGAGGAGTGGTGTAAGGGACAGAATCTAGAAAATAAAATCTAGAAATCAGAAAGTAGAGACGAAAAAATGGAAGCAAAAAACATTTCACACAACATAAGGGTGCGCATTGCTCCAAGTCCGACGGGGCTTTTTCATGTGGGAACTGCGCGTACCGCGTTGTTTAACTATTTGTTTGCTAAAAAGCACGGAGGGGTATTTATCGTACGCATTGAAGATACCGATACCGCGCGATCGGAAAAAAAGTACGAGGAAGATATTCTCGCCGGGCTTACGTGGCTGGGGCTTACCTGGGACGAAGGGCCGCATAAAGATGGGGGATATGGCCCATATCATCAAAGCGAACGGATCGATCTGTATAAGAAGCATCTTGATATCCTGTTTGAAAAAGATCTTGCATATCATTGTTTCTGTACGAAAGAAGAGCTTGAAGCGCAGAAAAACTATATGATGGCAAGCGGTTTTCCGCCAAAATATTCCGGGCGATGCGCCGGTTTGCCGCGTGCGGAAACAGATCAAAAGAAAAAAGAGGGAATGTCATCGGTCATCAGGTTTCGAACGCCGGCAAGGAAGTTGGCTTTTATCGATGCAGTGAAGGGGAAGATCGAGGTCGATACGGAGCTTATCGGCGATTTTACCATCGCAAAGAGCTTTGATGAGCCACTCTATAATTTCGCCGCGGTGGTTGATGACGAGCGCATGCGGATATCGCACGTTATTCGCGGGGAGGATCATATTTCAAACACGCCAAAACAGATTCTCTTAGCGGAGGCGTTCGGATTTCAATCCCCGGTGTACGGGCATCTTCCGCTTCTTCTTGGACAAGATAAAAGCAAACTTTCAAAACGGCACGGTGCAAAATCAATTTTGGAATACAAGGAGGAGGGGTATTTGCCGGAAGCACTCATCAATTTTTTGATGTTCTTGGGGTGGAATCCGGGCACCGAACGGGAGTTGTACTCGCTTTCCGAGCTTGAACAATGTTTTGATCTTTCGCAGGTGCAACGATCAAATGCGGTATTTAATATGCAGAAACTTGATTGGTTCAATACGCATTATATCCGGCAGAAAAGCGATGCAGAATTATATGCACTATGTCTTCCATACCTTGAGCGGGCGGGTCTTGCGGATGCGCATATGTCCCGTGAGCGCGTCATGAAGATCATCGCGATCGAAAAGGATCGTTTGAAAAAACTTTCGGATATCGTTGTGCTCGCCGGATTTTTCTTCGCTGTGCCGGCATATGCGAAGGAAATACTGGTATGGAAAAAAAGTGACGCAGCGCGCGCAAAAGAGAGTTTATCGGCGTCAGTGGATGAGTTTGAGAAATTGAGCGATGCGGAATTTGCCGGAGAAAAGATAAAGGAGGCGCTTGGTGTCGTTGCTGCGCAGTTTGGGAACGGCGAGACATACTGGCCTTTGCGAGTCGCGCTATCAGGTCTTGAGGCATCTCCGGGGCCGGTGGAGATCGCCGATGTGCTGGGAAAAGAAGAATCACTTCGGCGCATACGTGAAGCGATCGCAATGATATAAATCATGCTTAAGAAATTATACCAGTATTGTTTTTATACGTTCCTGGTAGGTCTTGTGTTTTTTGCGCTTGTGCCATCGCCGTCGCATGCATCGATCATTGATGATTTGAAAAAGCAGATCGCGGATAAAGAGAGTGAGATACAAGAATTGCAGAAAAAAAATGCCGAGTATCAGGCGCAGCTTGATCAAACAAAGGAAACGGGCACATCGCTTCGCGGTGAAATAGCGAAGATCAACAAAGAGATCACAACGCTCACGATCTCTTTGACCAAGACGCAGGAGAGGATATACGAGACAGGTATTCGCATCGAGGAATTGAAAGAACAGATTACGGTAAAAGGGGAGGAGATCGAGCGCGCAAAGGCGCAGATCGCGCATACGTTGCGTCTTATATCGATGAACGACGAGAAAAATGTGCTTGCGGTTGTGCTAGCCGGTGGCAGTTTTTCCGATATATTCAGCCAACAACAATACCTCATCGGACTCCAACGGGAAATAGAGAAGAATATTACGGATCTCAAGACATTCAAGGATGAGTTGACCTTATTTAAACAATCGCAGGAAAAAGAGAAGAGCGGACTTAATGACTTGCATAATGAATATGAGAATCAGCGTGAGATCGTGAACGATCAAAAGGCGGGGAAGCAAACATTGCTCGTACAGACCAATAACAAGGAGAAAGAATATCAGCGCTTGCTTGCCGATATTGCGAAAAAAAGTGCGAATATCGAAAAAGAGATCAATACGCTTGAAGCGAAAATGCGTCTCGCTATCGATAAGGAGAAACTCACGGCGGGAGTCGGATTACTCCGATGGCCTATCGATAATCCCCGGATCACACAAGGGTATGGGAAGCCGAATTGGAAAGCGGCATATGATTTTCACAACGGCATTGATATTGGAGCGCCGACGGGAACACCGATAAAGGCCGCGCTTTCCGGGCGTGTCATAGGAGTAGGAGATAATGGCAGGTATGCATACGGTAAGTGGGTTGCGATCGATCACGGGGATAAGAGTATTACGACGCTCTATGGTCATATGTCGCTTCAGAAGGTGAAAGTGGGGCAAGAGGTTGCGACCGGCGATCTCATAGGATATGTCGGATCAACAGGATATTCGACGGGCCCGCATCTTCATTTCACCATATTTGCATCATCGACCTATTCGTTGCTCAAGAGCGCTTCTGTTCCCGGGCTTTTGATCCCTGTCGGTGGTACGGTGAATCCCGCCGACTATCTTCTTTGATCCCGCACCCCCTAAGGTAAAAAACAGCGCATTGTGGGCGCTGTTTTTTATTTGCGCACCAGGGCAGTTGTGCATAACTTCTTAATGAATATGGTATGTATATGAAAAACCCTTATTTAAAGGGGTTTTTCTGTTTCTTTGTGCTGGAGAAGAAAATTGGGTGTAAGTGGTTTTGTTTTGTATAAAAGTGGTATATAATGGAGAAAGGTGGATAAAAGTGGGGATAATCTATGCATATTGTGGATAACTCACTTCTTTCCTTATTATCACTGGAAACACAGAAATCATGTTCATCGGAGAATATCGCCATACGCTAGATGAAAAAGGAAGGATCGCTGTTCCGGTGAAGTTTCGCAAGCAACTTGAAAATGGAGCGGTGGTAACGAAGGGATTGGATGAATGTCTTTTGCTGTATCCGATGAAGGAATGGGAAGTTGAAGCGGCAAAGATTGCCAAACTCTCCATTGCAAAGGCAGACAGCAGAGCATTTAATCGTCACATGCTTTCCGGCGCGATGGATATCGATATGGATAAGCAGGGGCGTGTGATCATTCCCGATTATCTGCGGAAGTTTGCGGGAATCGGGAAAAAAGCGGTGGTTACCGGCCTGTATGATAAGATCGAAATATGGGACGAGGAGAAATGGGAGCAGTATAAGAAAGTGACAGAAAGCGAAAGTAACGCAATAGCAGAACGAATGGGTGAACTTGGCATATGATGAACGACACAATCCACATTCCTGTTCTTTTACATGAGATCATAGATATTTTTCAGCCCCTGCCGGGACAGTGTTTTGTAGATGGAACTGCAAACGGCGGCGGACATGCATTCGCATTATGGGA
>MEYI01000037.1:0-186 GCA_001773975.1 Candidatus Azambacteria bacterium RBG_16_47_10 | reverse complement strand
TTATCACATCGAGGGATCCGGCAGAGGATTTTCGTTTCAAAAGGATGAGCCGCTTATCATGCGATACGAACCGAATGCAACGGAAGGGGTGACTGCGCGAGATGTAGTGAATGAATTTCCCGAGCAAGATCTCGCAGATATTTTCTACCGGTACGGCGAAGAACGGTTTTCACGGAGGATCGCCAA
>MEYI01000036.1:13749-37927 GCA_001773975.1 Candidatus Azambacteria bacterium RBG_16_47_10 | reverse complement strand
CCTTGTTATGTTTACGCTTTCCTTCCGCACGCTGTTTGCCATACTCCAGCGGGCACACTCTTTTGAAACGATGGCCGATGGCTTGGTACGAAAAAAATATGCCGCGGTACTTGCATCGGCAGACAACGAAAGCAGTGCTCTCACCGAGATAGCGCATCGTCTTTCATCCGATGACCGGCAGATCGCGCACAAAACATATCGCGCCGCGGTGCTCAAAGAAATTTTTGAACGCATCAGTGTGTCGCTTGATGAACAAGAGGCGGTGCAGATCATCGCGGAATCGCTCAATCGCATAGTTGCATATAACGCTCTTTCATATATTACCTTCGGGGAAAATGGCGAAGTATTCTTTCGATGTCATCTCGGCGCCGCGGCAAACAAGGCGTTCGCGGAGAATGCGAAGAAAAAAATGATGGATGCCCTTGCCACACTTACCGGCGCGCCGATACGCGAGGAGCAGATGCGTTCGCTGTGCTTCGGTCTTGCATACGATGAAGATGCTCGGGAGCCGGTACGCTCGTTTTTTAGTGTTCCGGTATTTGTCGATAAAAAATTAGCGGGACTTATTACGGCCGCCTCGACAAAACCGCACTATTACACTGAGGCGGCGATCGGCGTATTGTATGCGGTCGCCGAAGAAGCGGGGGAAGTTGTTTCTCGCATACAACGCCTTTTTTTAGAAGAGAAAAATAAAACGAATTCCATGCTCGCGTCGATCAGCGAAGGACTGATCATGGTGAACGCAAAACAGGAGATCATGATCATAAACAAGAAAGCGCGCGAAATTCTCGGGCTCACGGGAAAAGAAACCGTATCGATGCTCGACATCGTACAAGCGCTCTACGGCAAGCTTGATTTCCGCAGCGCCGCGGAACAGATCATCCGTTCACAAAAACCACAACTCTTATCCGAATTGGAAACACACGGCGGAATTTACAAGATCATGGGGAACCCTGTCCATGACGGACAGGGAGCTGTCATCGGCACCACATTCGTATTCTCCGATATCACACAAGAAAAAGAAGTTGACCGCATGAAAACGGAATTCATTTCCATCACGTCGCATCAATTGCGCACGCCGCTATCATCCATGAAGTGGTTTATGGAAATGCTGCTTAATAACGATCTCGGGGAACTGCCGGAAAAACAACGCGGCGTTTTACTTGATGTTTACAATTCCAACGAACGCATCATCACGTTGGTCAACGACCTTCTGGACGTATCGCGCATTGAGGCGGGGAAGATGCAGAACCAACCGACACCGACGAACATCATCGAATTTATTAAGAGCATGCTTCCTGAAGTGGAGCAAAATTTCGTAAAACGAAAGCAAAAATTTGAATTTATAAGACCCGATTCATTCCCGCGCGTCAGTGCCGACCCGAAACTTATTTGGCAGGTGCTTCAAAACCTGCTGACAAACGCATCAAAATACACGCCGGAGGAAGGGAAGATCACACTGACGCTTTCGCTTGCAAACGAGAACGCTCTTCTTACCATTGCAGACAACGGCTACGGCATTCCTGAATTTCAAAAAAACAGGATATTTGAAAAATTCTTCCGCGCCGACAATATCACAAAAATGGAGGGTACCGGTCTCGGCCTGTATATTTCCAAAGAGCTCGCGGAAGCATCCGGCGGTAAGCTCCGTTTCGAATCGGCAGAGGGAAGGGGAACGACCTTTTATTTCTCTCTTCCGCTTGCATCGGCAGCTCATCCAAAAAGTGTGCAAACATCAGAGCCCGTGATACAATAATAGCGTATGAAATTCAAAACAAAGTTTTCGTTTCTTTTTATCGGCATCATCATTGCGCTGATGGGAAGCGTTTTGTTTTATTTCCATAGTTATTTTGGCGCGTATTTTGAAAAACAGGCGGCCGACAATTTCCGCGACATCGCGGAAACAAGCGAAGGAGCATACTACTCGTTTTTTAATTCAATGCAAACGCGCACCGTTGACTGGAGCTCAGACGGATATATTCGCACAACAACAGCTCGGCTCATCGCGCTTCCCGAAGGAGAAGAACGCACTGCGCTGCGCAACCAGCTCACCGATTATTTTGTTCATAAAAAATTACCGTACGATCCGACGATAAGCATTATTGATATCCTCGATCGCAACGGCATCATCGTCGCATCGTCCCAAGAAAACAGATTGGGGCTCAATGAAAAGGAGGAGGAAGAGGAATTTCAAGCGCATCGATTCAGCGAGGCGATCACATCTCTTTCTCCCACGGCATTTCTTACTAATCTTGTATTTGAAGAGGACGAGGGTATGGATCCTATGATCCATGTGGTATCCCGGCTTTTTATTCAGGATGAGAAAACAAAAAAGACAACGCCGTTGGATGCTGTCATGCTTTTGCACTTCACAAACACGAACGACCTTGGCAATCTCCTTAACGGCTCACTGCAACTGGGTGAGGGAGCTCCCTCGGGCCGAGCGCTATTTGAACATTATAAAACCGCGGAGGTGTATGTGGTAAATAAAGATCGTCTTCGTATTACGCCATCACGCTTTGTTTCTGATGCGATTTTAAAGCTGCACATCGATACCGATCCGATCAAAAAGTGTTTTGATGAAAACAGGGAGATCTCCGGAACATATCTCAATTATCGAAACATCCCGGTGATCGGCGCTTCCATGTGCCTCCACCGCGATAATGCCATTTTGATCGTGGAAGCGGAACGAGATGAGATCATGATGCCGCTTAAACAGTTTGAATTCCGCTTTTTTATCAGCAGCATTATTGCGATCATCGTGGGCGCGCTCGGAACACTTCTTCTAAATTCTATGCTTTTACGAAATTTTGAAAGCATCGGCGAGGCGGCAAAAAAGATCACAGAGCACGACCTCACCGCTCGCGCGACTATTTCGTCACATGATGAGATCGGGAAGATCGCTGAAACATTCAACGCAATGATCAGTAGCATTGAAAAATCGGAAACGGAATTGAAAAAAGCGCAGATGGAATTAAAAGGTGTAAACATAACACTTGAAAAGCGGGTAAAAGAGCGCACCGCGGAACTTGAAAAGATAAAAGAAACGCTTGAGAAAGCAGCCACCGAACGCACGGTCGAATTGCAGAAAAAAATAGAAGAGCTGGAGAAATTCAAACGACTGACCGTCGGACGGGAATTGAAAATGGTGGAATTAAAAAAAGAGATCGGGAAGCTCGATCAGAAACACTAACCATTTCTTATGCCTCCAGAAAATAATAATTTCAAAGAATTCGCTCGCAATCCGGCAGATCTTGATATCAGCAGTCTTCTCCCTCGGCGTCCTACCGTGGGGCCGGATGTCCCCGTGGTGCTGTGGCGCTTGTTGCGTGTGGTAAGTCTCTATAAGATCTTGGGTGATGAAACGCCGACCATCTCGTATTTCTTAGGAAAAAATATCGGCAATATGCTTCCGATAAAAACCCATGAAGATATCCATCGTCAACTCACTGCGCTCAAGATCGGCAAGCTGAATTTTTCCGTAACCTCGCCGAATGTCGCGCATCTTGCGATCGCCGAATGCATGACATGCGACGGCATCACGCCTCCATTGGGCAAACCTATTTGCCAACTCGAGGCAGGTATCGTTGCCGGCGCCTTGGAAAACCTGTATCCGGGTAAAAAAATAATCGGGGATGAAATAAAATGCATTGGGGGACTTGGGGACGAAGTGTGTCTCATTGAATGCAAGATCATCTAAATCCACATGCCATGGAAACACCGGTCACCGATATCGAAAAACAACGGTTGGTGCTTTCGTATGAAGAAAAACTCACTCTTCTTAAAGCGACCAACTATGTAAAGAACCGCTTGCTAGAGCAGAAAATGCGCGAGCGTGAACTGCAATGGCACACGAAAGAATCGGAGCTGCATGAAAATGAGATTGCAATGCTCAATATCCTTGAGGATGCGCGCGCTCTTGAAGAAGAACTTGAAAAACAGCGAAGTCACCTTGACCTTATTATCGCATCAATGGGCGAAGGCCTTTTGCTTATCGATGAAATATTCCGTATCACGCTGATCAATGCAAAAGCGGCGGCACTGCTTGGGCTTCGCGCTGAAGACGCGAAAGGAAAAGATATGCGGACTGTCGTCATGGTATGGCAGGGAGATGAGCTCATTGCTGACAAAAACCGTCCTGCAACACGTGCGTTCGCGTTGGGAAAGACAACCACCGCATCAGTTACCGACAATTTCTATTACCAAACTTCCGGGCGGGAAAAATTTCCCGTCTCATTCACCATTTCTCCGCTTGTGCAAGAAAAGGGGGTAAAAAGCGTGATCATTGTTTTCCGCGACGCCACGGAAGAAAAAGTGCTTGATGAAGCGCGGAGGAATTTCATGTCGCTCGCATCGCACCAGCTGCGCACCCCGCTTACCGCGGTACGATGGTACACGGAATTACTTATGGAAAAGGGGATGGGTACGCTCAACGAAGCCCAGACAAAATTCGTACAGCAGATCGCCGGAGGAGCAAGTCGTCTCGGCGACACCATTAATCTGCTTTTATCAATTGCACGTGTCGAAGGAGGAGCGCTTGAGATAAATCCCCAGCCTATTACCATCGACGATTTTACAAAAACCATCATTGAGGAACTCGCTCCGATCGCGAAAAAAGACAAGGTGGCGCTTATCCTCAATGAACCCGTGCCATCCATTCCCTCCATTTCTATTGATCCCGCAATGCTTCGCGAAGTTATGACAAATATCGTCGGCAATGCGATCCGGTACTCACGGGAAAAAGGAACGGCAACCATTTCACTTGCCGCCGGAGAGAAAGAAGCAACCGTATCAGTGACAGATACCGGCATCGGTATTCCCGCTTCGGCACACGCGCGGGTGTTTGAAAAATTTTTCCGCGCCGACAACGCCGTGAAAAAAGTTCCTGAAGGAACAGGGCTCGGACTCTCGCTCGCCAATTCACTCGTTTCCCTTTGGAACGGAAAACTGTGGTTTACTTCAAAAGAGGGAGAGGGGTCTACATTTTATTTCACTATCCCGTATCAAGGAATTCAAGAAAAAAGAAGAGGAAAGCCACTTGCGTAATATGCCGCAAAAACGATCACCTTCCATAAAAACATCCAGCGCACGCGTTCTCATTGTCGAAGACGACGAACCAACGCGTGATGCGCTCATGCTAAAACTCGCCAGCATGGATATTAGGGCGGCGGCGGCAAAAGATGGGGAAGAGGCGATCCAGCAAATACATCAACAACCATGGGATGTCATTGTTGTTGATATTCTTCTCCCGAAACAAAACGGGTTTACCGTCCTCGAAGAAGTGCGGCGCGAGCCGCACTGCGCACGCGCAACGGTCTTTGTGTTTACAAACCTCAGTGGCGCAGAACATAAAGGCCGCGCACTGGAGCTGGGAGCGCATGCATTTTTTGAAAAAACAAAAATGTCACTTCATGACATCGCGCAAAAAATAGCACAAGCGCTTGATAAAAAACAATAATGATCCCCGCAAATACTCGTTTCATCACATTGCTCGTACAAAAACACATGGCGCTCCTGGGTGCCACTGCCGCACTTTCGCGCGCACGCACAATACCCGGTCTTACCGTAGCGGAAAATGGCGATGTGCTTCATGTGACCGGAGACCCCGCCATTGTGAACGCCGAACTCGAAAATACGTATGCATCATTTGCCGGCAAAGCATCGCGGATCATTACGCACGCACTGAAAGAAAGAGATCTTGATCGCATATAATATTATTTTCTGATATACTTTCGATATGATATCGACAATTCTTACCACTATCATCCCCTATGGAGAGCTTATCATAAGCGTGGGAGTTCTCGCGTTCATGTATGGAAAGCACATACGCGGAGCGCTTACCGCGCAGGCGCTTAAAAAGATCGTTCTTTGGTTTGCTCTGTTTCTTGCAGGGATGCTCGCGCTTAAGATCATAGCGGGATATTTTCTACTTCGCGCTGATCCGATGGGAAGCCTTCTTCTGCCACCAAACCAATCATGGGACTGGTTTATACGCCTTATGTTTTTGCACTATGCGTTTCCTTTCGCCGTGTCGGTGATTGCCGGCGTAGGCATGTATTATGCCGCTCTATGGACAAATAAATCGTTTGCGGGAGAGCTATTTGCGGAAGAAGATAAATATATCTTTGTATTTGCGGCACTTGCCACCGGATGGCCATACTTTATCGTATATCTTGGAACCGCGGTTATCCTGACGGTCTTTCTTTCCGGCATCGCGTCGCTTCGCCATGGTGCCGACACGCGCATCGTGCTTACCGATGCGCTGTTATATGCAATTCCAATAACGCTTCTGTACGCTGGCACTATTGCCCCGTATCTCAACCTCGGTTCTCTTCTTTTATACGCTTAATTGTTGCGCTCGCCGGCTCGCTTCGTGTCGTGAAATTTTTTGTGTATCTCTTTGAGACGGCTGTCGGTATAGTGCGTATAGATCTGTGTCGTCGTAATACTTGCATGTCCGAGCATCGCCTGCACCGAACGAATATCCGCTCCGCCCTGCAAGAGATCGGTCGCAAAGAAATGCCTCAGCTGATGCGGTGTCACTTTTTTTATGATGCCCGCTTTTGCGGCATGTTTTTTTATCATGCGCTGGACCGAGCGCGGTGTCAGCCGTGTCACGGACGTGTTGCGCTCTGCACCGTTTCCATGTGACACGAACAACGCATCATCAATATCCGTTCGCTCTTTCACATATCTCTCAAGTACATCTTTTGCGCGATCGGAAAGAAATACGATACGTAATTTCCCGCCCTTCCCGATAATGCCGAATTCGCCCGTTTTCAGATTGATGCTGGAGCGATTAAGCGCGCACAGCTCCGACACGCGCAGCCCCGTGGAAAACAATGTTTCCAGCATCGCTCTGTCGCGTACTGCGGAAATATCACCGCCATCGGGCGCGCCAAGCAACCGGTTCATTTCATCAGGATCAAGAAAATCGATCTCCCGCTCGCGCACCTTGCCGAGCTCTATTTTTTCCGGCGCGAGCGTTTGTATGTCGCGCTTATGCAAAAACTTCAAAAATGAGCGCAATGCGATCAGATAATACATCTGCGTATTCATTTTCAGACGCGCGCCGCGCGCGTCAGTAAAACGATGGAGCGCGAGACGATACTGCCGCACCATCTCCGCCGTGATCTCCGATGGATGCGTGATATGCGCAAAATCGGCAAAATGAACCAGATACCGGCGGTAATTTTCCAACGTTTTTGGCGAACGGTTCTTTTCGATCTCGCAATATTCCAAAAAATCATCAATGAATTTCTTCATGGCATCATTATACCCCCTTTAATCATAGACAAAAAATGAGGGGGGCAATAAAAACTCCTTTTATGTCAAGAAACCCGTCTCCGCGCCAAATACTTGCAATTTGAAAGGGGATATGATATAGTAGCTCTCGTTGTTATATCGCTATATATATGATATCTACTAAAGAAAAAGTAAAGATCATCAAGGATGTGCAGACGCACGAAACCGATACCGGATCCCCTGAGGTCCAGGTCAGTTTGCTTACGGAAGAAATTTCCCAATTGACCAGCCACCTCAAGACGCACCAGAAAGATAATCATTCACGACGAGGGCTCTTGAAAATGGTTTCGAAACGAAAAGCGCTTTTGGACTACCTCAATCACACCGATACGAAGCGCTACAACGCGATCATAAAAAAACTCGGTCTCAGAAAATAAACAGGGAATGCCTGTCATCAAACACAAACAACAGCGAGTCAGCATCTTCATTGATGTTCAAAACCTTTATTACTCGGCAAAGAATCTCTATCATGCCCGAGTGAATTTCAAGGAGGTGGTAAAAAACGCGCTCGCACAGCGCCAGCTGGTGCGGGCGATCGCGTACGTCATCAGCACTGAAACGGGCGAAGAAAAAACATTCTTTGAAGCACTCACAAAACTCGGCATCGAAACAAAAGAAAAAGAACTCCAGACGTTTTACGGCGGCGCAAAGAAAGGGGATTGGGATGTCGGCATCGCCGTAGACGCGTTGCGCCTCGCGCCCGGC
The DNA here is from genome assembly GCA_001773975.1 of Candidatus Azambacteria bacterium RBG_16_47_10. GTDB lineage: Bacteria > Patescibacteriota > Minisyncoccia > GWC2-36-17 > WO2-46-25 > MEYI01. The sequence goes on along the minus strand of MEYI01000036.1, from coordinate 29,917 downwards.
ATGGATGCTATCGTGTTGTGTTCCGGAGACGGGGATTTTCTTCCGCTCGTTGAGCAATTGCAAAGCATGGGAAAGCAGGTGGAGGTGGTTGCATTCGGCAAAAGCGCATCGGGCAAACTGCAGGAAGCGGCGGATGATTTCATCGATCTGTGCGCCGACCCGCAGAAATATCTTATTCGTACAAGTAATAGAAAATAATTATTAAATAGCGGGGAAGCGGCGGGCACTCAAAATACAAAACCATAGCGCGAACACTGTTTTTTTCGTTACGGTTTTGGATTTCGAGCTTCGCTCATCCTTCTCAAAAATAAATGGAAACAAAAGAGTTTTCCTTGTCTCTTGGCAACAAAACAGTTGTCGTGAGAAAAACTGCGCTTGCAGGACAAGCGAATGGTTCAGTATTGGTTTCATGCGGCGATACGGTCGTGCTCGCAACAGCGGTCATGGGCAAAAATCCGCGTGAAGGCATTGATTATTTCCCTCTTTCCGTAGAATACGAAGAACGATTTTACGCGGCGGGCAGACTCCCCGGATCGCGCTTTATTAAGCGAGAAGCAAAAGCATCGCAGGAAGCGATACTCACCGCGCGACTTATTGATCGCTGTCTCCGTCCGCTCTTTAATCATGGCATCCGCAATGAGGTGCAAGTGGTGGCGACCGTGCTTTCTTTTGATCAAGAAAATGACGCGGATGTTATCGCGATGATCGCCGCATCAACAGCGCTCGCAACGTCAAATATTCCATGGAGCGGGCCACTCGGCGCAGTACGCGTTGCGCGCGTGAACGGTGTTTTCGAACTGAATCCGACCTACGAAGAGCGCGCAAAAGCAGATTGCGATATCGTCGTTGCGGGCGTAGATGGAAAAATAAACATGCTTGAAGGCGATGCCGATCAGATATCGGAGGACGCGCTCATGGAAGCACTCGCGCTTGCGCAGTCATATATTGAAAAATTGGTGGCATTCCAAACTTCTATCGTACAAGAGATCGGTGTTGCCAAGGTTGCCGCGCCGGTCGCGGAGATCGATCCGTCGTTTCACGACGCGGTCGTCGCATTTCTTCATGATAAACTCAATGCCGCGCTCTATCAGGAAAATAAACAACAGCGAGCGCATGATATCGCCGCCGTACAAAGCGTATTGAAAGAATATATCGCTACAGAACATCCTGATGATGCCGGAAAAATAAAGGCGGGAATGAAGATATTCGACGAACAAGTCGATGTGATCGTTCATGACAATATTATCAATCACGAGAAACGACCGGACGGCAGAAAACTGGATGAGTTACGCGCATTGTCGAGCATCGTCGGATTTTTACCCCGCACGCACGGCTCCGGCATATTCATGCGCGGAGAAACGCAGGTATTGTCCGTGCTGACGCTTGGCTCGCCGAGCGACCAGCAGATCATCGACACGATGGAAACGAAAGATGGCATGAAACGATTCATGCATCATTACAACTTCCCGTCATATTCCGTAGGGGAGACCGGCCCGATGCGCGGTCCATCACGACGCGATATCGGCCACGGCGCGCTCGCAGAACGATCACTTGCCCGTTTGATCCCGGAACAAAAAGACTTCCCGTACACGATACGGCTCGTATCCGAGACATTGTCGTCAAACGGCTCATCATCGATGGCATCCGTGTGCGGTTCATCACTCGCGCTTATGGACGGCGGGGTGCCGATCAAAGGCATCGCCGCGGGCATCGCGATGGGGCTTATGTCAGACGCGAAAGGAAATTACAAGGTGCTCACCGATATTCAGGGGCCGGAAGATCACCATGGCGACATGGACTTAAAGATCGCGGGAACCGCACAGGGCGTTACCGGCCTGCAAATGGATGTAAAGGTTGATGGCGTCACCGGCGAGATGCTTAAAGATGCATTTATCCAAGCAAAAAAGGCACGTCTTGAGATCTTGGATGTTATGCTTACCACTATCAGCGAGCCGCGCAAAGAGATGTCCCAATACGCGCCGCGCATCATCACGCTTCAGATCAATCCCGATAAGATCAGGGATGTCATCGGCCCCGGCGGTAAGGTGATCAATGAGATCATTAAATCGACCGGCGTGGCTATCGACATTGAGGATGATGGCTCGGTATTCATCACATCGGTAGACCAGGAATCCGCGAAAAAAGCGGTTGAATGGGTCAACAATATCACCCGTGAGGCGAAAGTAGGGGAGGTATTCCAAGCAACAGTGAAAAAAATCATGGATTTCGGCGCTTTTGTGGAGATTTTCCCCGGAACCGAAGGACTGGTGCACGTATCGCAGTTATCCGATAAATACTTGAACCATCCTGATGAAGCGGTGAAGATCGGTGATGTCATTCCGGTCAAGCTCGTAGAAATCGATTCGCAGGGACGCTTAAATCTCTCCCGCAAAGCAACGATGCAAAAAGAAACCCCTGCCGCATAATCACTTTCTCTGTGAAAGCAAAAAGGCCCCGGATTATTCCGCGGCCTTTTTCTTTTCCCTGCTTATTTCGCTGCGCAGAGAGGACAGGTACCTGCGCATCCGCAGGCGGTACAGCTGATACGGCACGTTTTCTTCATTACACACCCCCGTTGGTGTTTGAGTATCGTGCTCGGCACACGCATCATCGCGCGCACCCTTACATATAGTATCCCAGTTTTTTTCATAAATAACCATGCCGATATCCACATATTATTAGGACTTACGCACATGGATGAAATTCGCGGCGCACGAGGAAAATAATGCGAGACGTATGTGCTATACGGTGAGCGTTTTTTTCTGAAGTGTAACAAAGAAGTTCGCCATGTGCGTAAGTCCTAACTATATTGACTTCTCTTTTTGTCGCTTATACCATACATATATTCGGAGGCCAAAAGCCTCTTGAAAATGGAGTGGGAGGCTATACCTTCCATCCCAAATGCTCTTCACCACAACGGAGAGCATTTTATTTTAGTCCCCCTGTTATCCACAGGTAGTGTTTTGACCCCTATTCACCAAACGCGGTATAATGAATTCGGTGAAGTTCCAAGGATATATATTTCTCTCACAATCCGAACGGACGACACATGCACATTACAAACAAAATAAGAGTAATGGATCTCTAAAAAATCCAGCAAAACCAAAAGACCCAAAAGTCTCCAAACATTTCAAACAACAATCAAACGAGACCTAGGGTCTTTTTCTATTTTCTGAAAAAGAGTAGAATAAGAATACAGGGTTACTATTTATTATTTTTCTATGGCGCAGGAAAACACAGGGGGGCAAACACCAACACATAATACACCGCCGGGAGAATTGCCGATCGTCGGCGACAAGAAACTTTTTACCCATACTATGCAGGAAGATGTCGCACGATCAAAGATGGATCCGGCATCATTTATTAAAGAGCAAGAAGCACGAAGACCTTTTTCTCAATTCATCCCACCTGTCTCGCCGAGCCAAGGCGGGTCGACATCATTGCCAAACGACGGAGCATCTCCTGACAAATTCAGGGAGGTGGTTGAAACCATTCCTGATCGCGATCAGCCGTTTTCTCTTCCGGAAACCCAAATGGAAACTCCTGCTGCAACACCGCAATTTCAGGTGCGCATCCCAACGCAAGGAAGCAGATTGGGCACAACAACGATCATCCTTTCTATTGTCCTTCTGCTTCTCATCGGTGGGGGAGCGGCGGGATATTGGTGGTTTTTTATGCGCGCCACACAATCTGAGGTAATCGTTCAAATACCGGAAAAACCGGTGGCGGCACCACAGCCAATAGAGCCGCAACCCATTCCTGTTCCGGTACCGGAACCGCTCCCGGTCACAGAACCGAAGCCGCAGCCGATCGAAGAACCCGCAACAACCACGCCGGCAATAGAGCCCGCGGCAACAACCACCCCTCCTGTCGTGGAACCGGTCATTCCTCCTCCACCGGCCCCTGTTCCTCCGCCAGCACCCGTTGAACAATCCATTGCTCCAGAGGCAGTCCTTTCACTTGACCACACGGTAACGATCGCATTATCAGAGATCAATAAAAATGAAGCGCTTGAGAAATTAACGGCGGAGAACGCGAAGATAACCGATAGCACGACAACGATCCGCTATATATTCACGTTTGCAACGCCAACAGAATCGCGCTATCTTTCCGGCGCTGAAATTGGCGATCTGCTCGGGTTTGCCGTGCCGCAATCACTGCAATCACTCGCACAGCGCACCGATCTTATCGGATACAAGAGCGCGGAGACAATGCGCTACGGCTTTGCATCCGCGATCTCCAACAAAACAACAGTGAAATCGGCGGCACTCGCATGGGAACCGGCAATGCTCACCGATCTTACCGGATTGTATATAGAAAAAATGTATGAAAAACCGGCGGATACCTCTTTTTCAACAAACACATACGGCTCATTCTATAAACGCTATGTAAATATGCCGAGCCCCGATATCTCGCTTGATTGGGCGGTATCGAATACACACTTCATTGTCGCGACATCAAAAGACATGATCTTCGCGCTTCTTGATAAAGCGGGACAGTCGAAAAAATAATTTTTCAGTGATCTCGTACTCCTATGACAAGAGATGCACTGCACACATCCATTCTTTCAACATTGGCGCTCGCTGAAGCGGAGGCGTGTCCCGCATTTCCTCACAATGATATTGCCGCGTATGTACACGTGGGATCAGCGCTCCATGAAGCCGATGCTTTTCCGAGTGCATATACGTATCTTCTTAAAAATAATCTTATTCGCGCAAAACAAGACCGTTACGCGCTTGTCTCACATGCGCATGCGTTTCATATGATCCCGGAGCGGGAAGCCGCATCGGTAAAAAAGATCGCTTGCAATACTATCCCGCTGCTCCTTTTACAAACGATCCCGTTTGCGCACACCATGGCGATCACCGGCTCTGTTGCCATGAATAATGCAACATCCAAAAGCGATGTCGACATTTTTTGCATCGCGCGCCATGGGAGACTATGGACCGTGCGCGCACTGTCGCTTGCGCTTGCCGCACTTTTTTTGCGCCGCCGCGACAATGCGATCACCGGAGAAAAGCTGTGCTTTAATTATTTTCTCGCGCATGATGCGGAAGCGCCCGTGCAAAATATAGCGTCGGCACACATGTTCGCGCGCGCATTGCCGTTGTTTGACCATGATGCATTTGCGCGCTTTTTTACTCAGAACAAATGGATCGCTCGTCATCTTCGCTATCCGGAAAAACAATCGCGCTTTCCGCGCGTCGCGATATTACGGATGATCTCAAAAATAATCGCAGCGCCGTTATCCGGAGCGTTTGGCGACCGTATTGAACAGTGGCTCAAGGCATGGCAAATGCGCCGCCTTAAACAAAAAATAAAGGGGGGAGGCGACACAGCGCATTTCATTTTACGCGACGACGCCATACTCCTTCATTATCCGCACAGTAAAAACAAGGCGGTGATGGACCGTTACGAGCGCCGTATTCGCGCGCTCGGCATTACGCATCCGTCATGCTGATACGGGCACATAATGGAACTTCTTATTTTTTTACGGTATACTACAAGCGTGCTAAAAAGAATCTAATATCATTCACTATGGACACATCTCGATTTGAAAAACTGCTTCGTGACGAAAAAACAAAGCTTGGAGCGGAACAAAAAGAAAACGCCAAGGAAGACGAATTCGATAATGCAGATCACTTCTTTCCTGAAGAAGAAGCAGATCAGGTGGAGGCGCACGATATCGAGTTATCGATGGATCGCACGATCGGAAACAGCCTTGAAGATATCGACGCGGCACTTGAACGCATAGAAAAAGGAACATATGGCACCTGTGAAGCATGCGGGCAGGCGATCGATGAAGCTCGGCTTGAAGCAAACCCTGCGGCGCGCACGCATACGCAATGCTAAGGGGGCAGAATCTAGAAGTCAGAATCTAGAAGAATGCAGGGATCACTGATTTTGCTTTCAGATTCTAACTTTCCACTTTTAACTTTCACCTTTCCACTTCTGCCCGACAAATGCCCGCGCACATCTTTTCTGCGACAGTACATGGCATAGACGCCCGCATCATAACCGTGGAGACCGACATTACGCACGGTCTCCATTGTTTTACCATCGTCGGTCTTCCCGACAAATCGGTCGATGAATCAAAAGACCGCATCAATGCCGCGCTGAAAAATTCCGGATTTGCCTATCCGAAAAAAACGAACCAAAAGATCGTTGTTAATCTCGCGCCGGCAGATATTAAAAAAGAGGGGGCGGCATATGACCTCCCGATCGCGCTGAGCTATCTGTGCGCATCGGATCAATTACAGTGCAACGCGTCCGGGACGCTTGCGGTCGGCGAGCTCGCGCTCGACGGAACTGTCAGGCCGATACGCGGCGCACTTACCATTGTCGCGCATGCAAAGCAAAAAGGATTTTCCACGGTCATCCTTCCCGCGCATAACGCGCCGGAAGCGGCACTGATATCGGGCATCACGCTTGTTCCTGTCGCCACGATCGCCGAGTGCATCGCATACCTCACAGAAGGAACAATTCCAAAGATCGCTCACGTACGACCTCCGGCACCCGTGCATGAACACGATGACGCATATGATTTTTCCCATATCAAAGGTCAGGAGCATGCAAAACGCGCACTTGCCATTGCGGCCGCAGGTGGACACAATGTCCTTTTATCCGGACCGCCCGGATCGGGAAAGACCATGCTGGCAAAAGCACTGGTTTCCATTTTACCCGACATGACGGAAGAAGAAGCGATAGAGACCACAAAGGTGTACAGCGTTGCCGGCGCGCTTGGAGAAGAAAATGCCGTTATTATGCGCCGACCGTTTCGCTCCCCGCATCATTCCGCATCGGATGTCGCGCTGATCGGCGGAGGAAAGCACGCACAACTCGGGGAAATAACGCTTGCACACAACGGCATATTATTTCTCGATGAATTCCCGGAATTTCAACGCAATGTCATTGAAGCGCTTCGCCAGCCCTTGGAAGAAAAAACGATCACGATATCCCGCGCGCACGGAACATTCACATACCCCGCGCGCATCATCCTCATTGCCACAAAAAACCCATGCCCGTGCGGATACTATCGCTCCGCTCAGCGCGAGTGCACCTGCTCCATGCACTCCGTCATCGCATACCAGAAAAAAATATCAGGCCCCATCGCAGATCGCATCGATATTCATGTCGATGTTCCTCCCGTCACACATAAAGAGCTTTCCGGAAAAACGGGGGAAAGTGAAAGCGCACGGGTGCGGGAAAATGTCGCCGCCGCACGGCACATCCAGATGGAACGGTTTTCACACGATACCATTTCTCTTAACGCCGATATGTCTCCTCGCCATATCACAGCATATTGCCCGCTTGATCCCGCATCGCTCGCGGTATTAAAAGCGGCGATGGACAAACTTCGCTTTTCTGCGCGCGTATATCACAAGATCATCAAGCTTGCGCGAACGATCGCCGATCTTGAAGGATCGTCTGCGATCCTTTCTCATCACATTGCAGAAGCACTGCAATACCAACAGCGGGACCAGGATAGAATCTAGAAATAAGAAACGGGAAACTAAAAGAAGCGGGGGGGGGTACCCGCTTCCAGATTCTGTATTCTGTATTCTAGATTCTACCTAACCAAATACGGATTTTTCGCACCATGCACTTCAAAATGCAAATGACATCCGGTCGATTTACCCGCACCTTCCATGCGCACCCATCGTCCGTTCACTGCTTCAAATCCGCCGCCCATTAATGCGATCATTGATCCCTGTTTCACTTCCTGCCCTTTGAAAACATAAATATTTTCAAGATGCGCATACAGCGTTTCCGAACCGTTCGCATGCTTGATGCGGACATGATTGCCAAACCCGCCATATACCGCAGACCCGGTGCGCGCGCGCGATGTTGTTGTTAATACAGCGGTCACTATACCGTCCGCCGCCGCATAGATCGGCGTTCCGCACTGATTTGCGATATCCACACCATTGTTCCCGTGATACCCTTGCGATTTCCTTCCCGACGTCGGGAAGATAAAATATTTATTCGAAGCGGTCTGTGCCGCCGACTGTGAAGGGGTCGATGCGCGCGCGATAGCGGTCGGACGAGGCGCTGGTTTTGGCTGCGGCATCCGCCCATCCGGGATGATCAATGCATCTCCGGGGCGGAGCGCGCCATCCGCGGGCAAATGATTATATGTGATAATCTCATCTTCTTGCGCGCTGAATTTTTGCGCGAGCGCACCGATCGTGTCTCCTTTCTTCACCTCATATTTCACGCCATCAATAGGCAAAACCTCCAGCCGCTGGCCCGCACGAATATAGTCCACGCCAGAAAGATCATTCGCCCACAATAATGTCGGGGATTCGATGCCAAACCGCGTCGCGATATCCGATACCGTATCACCGCTTTCAACAACGTAATATATGATCTGATCGCGTGATGTCTGGTTTTGATCGATGGTCAGGGGTGAAAAATCGGCAACAAGCGCATCATCTTTTGTTGTGGGATACGCATACTCGCTCGTTTCCTCATCATCCAGACCGCCTCGTCCTCCTTCGGCGTCGTTAAATGATGCATCATACAGAGCATCGGCTGTCGCGGCGCGAACCTGAACCGCCCTTTGCGCCACCTCTTTATACGCATATGCCTCATGTGATCGTAATACGGAGATCGTTGCTTCAGAAAGAGCGCCTCCCATATCGCCGATATTGAAAAATGATGCAAAAAGCACCATAATAACAAAAAACGCCGTAAAAACATTGTTTTTCAGGCGCGATAACACATAAAAAAAGCTATTCCCGGTAGAGAGTACAGGGAATTTGGATCGAGTACTATTGATTTTTCTCCACAGAGCGGAGAAAAAATTTTTGATCTGAGTAAAAATAAGCGTAGAAATACTGCTTCTCTGCGGCCACTCTTGCCAAATCATAGGATGTCAAAACCGTATCTATAATACCACCGGGGGGGCTAAAAGTCAACGAATCCAGCAAAGTTATCCACAAGGTCTTTAATCCTATTTTTTCCGTAAAAACCAACACATAATGATCGATCTACTTAAAAATCTTAATGAAAAACAGTGCGAGGCGGTAACCGCGATACAAGGGCCGGTACTCGTGATCGCGGGAGCGGGATCAGGTAAAACCATGGTACTCACGCACCGCATCGCGCACATCATCGCGCGCGGCATAGCCACGCCCGACCGCATCCTTGCCGTGACATTCACCAACAAAGCGGCGGGGGAGATGAAAGAACGCGTGCATCGCCTTCTTAGAGACTCTCCGCTCTCTTCCGCCGCGCTTTCCATAGGCACCTTTCATTCCATATGTCTCGTCATCTTGCGCGCCCACGCGAAAGAGTGCGGTCTGGAAGACGGGTTCGTCATCTTTGACACCCGGGACCAGGAATCGCTTATTAAAGAGATCTGTGAAAAAATGGAGATCAATACGGAAAAGTTCACTCCGGGTTCTTTTTTACACACCATCTCAACGCTGAAAAGCCGGCTTGTCGCTCCGGAAACATTTGCCGACGAATCAACAGAACCATTCGACCGCATGGCGGCGCGCGTGTATCTCGCGTATCAAGACGGCTTGCGCGAACACAATGCTGTCGACTTCGACGACATGATCATGATGTGCGTACAGCTCCTGCAAAAACATGACGACATCCTGGCGCAGTATCAGGAAAAATTTCGCTATATTCTCATCGATGAATACCAGGACACCAACTATGCGCAATATCAGTTCGTAACATTGCTTGCAAAAAAATATCGCAACATCTGCGCGGTCGGCGACCTCGACCAGGCGATCTACGGATGGCGCCAGGCGGACATCACGAACATTCTTAATTTCGAAAAAGAATATCCCGATGCGAAAGTAGTGGTGCTTGAAGAAAATTATCGTTCCACGCAAACCATACTATCGGCAGCAAACACAGTGATCAGTAAAAATAAAATGCGGAAAGAAAAAAATCTTTTCACGCGCAACGATGCGGGCGAAAAGATCAGCGTTGTCGTCACAGACAATGAACGAAAAGAGGCGGAATTTGTCGCGCGCACGATCATGGAACTCGGACGCACGCGTCGCGCCGAATCGTTTTCTGATGTCGCAGTCTTGTATCGCACGAATGCGCAGTCACGCGCTATTGAAGAAACATTTTTGCGCTATCGCATTCCATACAAAGTCATCGGGGGCTTGAAATTCTATGAACGAAAGGAAATTAAAGATGTGCTTGCGTATCTGCGCGTCATCGCAAATCCGCGCGACACGGTGAGCTTAAAGCGCATCATCAATCTGCCTCCGCGGGGCATCGGCAAAGTATCGCTTGATCGTTTTTTTGCCCGCGGGGAACGCACCGCGCATATCGAAGAATTTTTCACGCTCATCGATGCCCTAAAAGAAGAACGCGCAACAATGCCGCTTTCTAAATTCATCAAGATGATATTGAAGCGCTCGGGACTTGAAGAATATCTTGCGAAGGACAAGAAAGAAGGCGCGTCGCGCATTGAAAATATCCACGAACTTATTTCTGCCGCGTCATATCATGATGAAGAGAAACCCGAGGTCGCACTCACGACATTTCTTGATAATGCGGCGCTTGTCGCGCGCGAAAACGAAGAGGGAAGTGGCGGAGCGGTGCATGTTTTGACCATGCATGCGGCAAAGGGGCTTGAATTCAGTTCGGTGTTTATCATCGGCATGGAAGACAATATTTTCCCGCATTCGCGCAGTAAACAATCACCGGCGGAAATGGAAGAGGAGCGGCGACTCTGTTATGTGGCGATCACGCGCGCGAAAAAAAACCTGTGGCTTTCCTATGCGCGCGCGCGAACGGTGTACGGACAAACGCAATCAAATCCCCCATCGCGCTTCTTATTCGACATTCCGGAGCGTCTTGTTTCATTCTCCGTGTATGAAGGCGGCCCGTCCGTCAGCCGCGATGATTTTGAGAGTGGCATCATCGACATCGAGTGGTAGCTGCATTTCGCTCTTCTCATGGCTAGTGCTATCATGCTCATCTTTTCTTTAATCCACTCACGCCCCCCATCATATCAAAACAGGCAGGCTGCGCTTCCGCCCGCCTGCCAATTGCCTGTCATTTGGAAATTCGTGAACCACGGCATAATGAGAGACATATGGAATATCAGGGGAATAAGGTGTTAGGCATATGGCGGGCAGGTTAAGATAAAAGAAAAGATGAGCATGATAGCACCTCACCTGAACGATTCCGTTTTGCCCTTGCTCTTGCAAGGAAAAAATATGCTATACTGATTTCATACCAAGTAATCTCTTTTTATTTTTATGGAAGAAACAACACCGCAATCATCGTCATCATGTGTATGCGCAGACAAATGCGTATGTGCAGATAAAAATACATGTACAACAGGGAGGGGCATATGCCGTACCCATTGCTTCGGGCGCAGACCGCTCCGTATTGTTGCGGCAATAATCGCATTCGTATTCGTGCTCACCATACTCGCATGGTGCGACAGGTCGCTCCACCTGTCTAACTCTTCATACACGGAAAAATCAATGAAGAATAAGGTGCAGGCGGTTTTTCTCACGAATGGCCAAGTATATTTCGGCACGCTTTCACGAAACGGCTTTGACGCATGGCGCCTGACAAACGCTCACTACCTTGAAAAATCACAAGTGCCGGCAGCAGAGGGGTCTGCGGAAATGAAAACGCAGACGACGGTCAAAAAACTGACACAGGACATGCATATGCCGGAAGACGCGATGTATATCTCTCATAAAAACATTCTTTTCTGGCAAAATCTCCAGAACTCATCTCCGATCGCACAGGTGATCGCAAGCGGAAAATAAATGAAAATAGCCGCAAACAAACGGCTGGGACAGAATTTCCTTGCAAATAAAGGAGTTATAGAAAAAATAATTGCAGCTGCCGCGCTCACACCGCAGGATACGATCCTTGAGATCGGCCCGGGGCTTGGCGCGATCACACTCCCGCTTGCCGCACACGCACAGCGCGTCATTGCCGTAGAAAAAGACAAACGGCTCATTGAGGCGCTCCAAACAACGCTCGCAGAAAAGCATATCGCCAATGTCGATGTTATTGATGGCGACATCATGCGCCTACTTAAAGAAGATGAACTTTCGTTGCCGGAAAATTATAGCGTTGTCGCAAATATCCCCTATTATCTGACATCTGCCCTGATCCGCACACTTCTTGAACGAGAAGAAAAGCCCCAGCGCATACTCCTGATGATCCAAAAGGAGGTGGCACAGCGCATTACCGCGCGCGATGGGAAAGAAAGTATTCTTTCGCTCGCGGTAAAATTCTATGCGGAGCCGAAAATACTGTTTTTTGTGTCCCGTGGGTCGTTTTCTCCGGCACCGAAGGTAGATTCGGCAATTATTGAGATCATTCCTCATACAAAGCCGCCTTCGCTTGCGCCCGACACCTTCTTTACCGTGATGAAAGCAGGCTTTTCAGCGCCTCGAAAAAAACTAGTCGGCAATCTTGCTACAAAACTCAAAATATCTAAAGAGGTTCTCACCGAGGCATTTACAGCTCTCACCATCGACCAAAACACCCGCCCGGAACAGCTTACGCTCGCACAATGGACCGCGCTCGCCGAAAATCTACGCACCATGCTATAATAGCCGTATACAATTAGCGCAATATCTATGGGATTTGAAAATTTTGAACCAAACGAAGAGAAGGGGGAGGAAAATATCGAGGAAAAAATGAACACATTGGAATCTCCCGAAGAGATATCAGTGGAAACAGAAGGGGACGCCCCGGAATCGGAAGAAAAAACAGGGGAGGAACTTCTTGAAGAACTTTGGCCGTCTCCCGAGGAGAAAACGGAAGAAAAAACCAGCCCATCATGGGGAAAAGCGGCTATTGCCGCCGCTGCGCTTGCCGGCACATTTGCCGCGGGAACAGAAGCATATGCGGGGAACAAAAATATGTTCGATGAGCTTGATAACGCCACAGAGCATGTGCAAAAAAGCTCACCCGAGAAAAAAACGACGCATCATAAAGCGCAGGAAGCGTTTGAAACCATTGATGAAGGGGAGAGCATGGCTGAAAAAGCGATCGATCATATCCGCGATACCCTTCTCCCGAATGAAACAGATCCAAGCGAACGCGCAAAACTCCAAACGATCGTCGATATGACACCTAACAAAGTATGGAGCAAGGTGTTCGTTGATAAAGGCATGGTGCAGTTTGGAGGTCTCTATAGCGACCCAACATCAGGAAAGGATACTCCGTTTATCTTCCAATACAAGCTCTCGGGTCACTAGACCGGGTAAAAACGACTGGTATTTACAAAAAACGCTTTAAACTAAGCGTTTTTTGGCTTTTATTATTGACAAAATATGTATTTTCTGATACAATAGCGATCTAGAGTGACCTTTTAAAATCGCATAAACCGAAGACATCGTCTTCATACGAGGAGGGAATTATGGAAATTCTGAAAAGGATGCTTAAAGACATTGTTTTGCCGTGGATTGTCATCCTGCTTTTTATCCTGGCAGGCTCGCTCACCGGATGCACCGCCATCGAAACGACGCGGATCACGATCACGGACTCATCGCATCTGCGCGTCCTGCTTTGGAACGAATCTCCGTATCGGGTACGGCTTGAAGGAGTGAAAACGGGGTGGTTAGGACCCCGTGAGGCGATTATCTTCAACACTGAGTGCGCCGGAAAGTTCGACGGCGTCGCTCATGCCTACAAGATCATAGGCACCGCTGATACCGGGGAAGATGCCGGTTTCTACATGGGCGAGAGAACGTTCTCGTTCCGCACAGATGGGTACAACAATACCTATTACGGGGAGTCATATGACGCCGTTGTCGTCATATCCTCGTTCTACAAATCTTCAAACCTGCCATTTGGGGCAGAGAAAACCCATATTCCATTTTACGTGGGCCCTTGCGGGAGCAAGATCCTCCCGGATATAAAATTCCGGTGGGGAAAGTAAAAAATTGGCGCCGATCGCATATACTTGCGGTCGGCGCTTTTTCTTTTTCCGCTTTTTTAGATATACACAAGTAAAAAGTATAGGTATTTCCTATGCGGTCTGGTATAATACACACATTATATCTATGGATAAAGAACGGCGAAAAAAACTCGTCATCCCCGTGGTTTTGTTGCTGGGGATTTTTATTGGCGGAGTCATCGTTTTGCGTACTCAAGGCATCGGCGCACAGGTACTCACTGAAGGAAAAAAGGTGTTATTTCCTATTGCTTCTGAACCGGATGCCGATCCGGACGGCGACGGTCTGAAAAACTGGCAGGAAGAAACATATAAAACAGATCCTCGCAATCCGGATACGGACGGCGACGGCTATTTGGACGGCGAAGAGGTTGCCTCCGGCTATGACCCTCTTATCCCGGCGCCTAATGATGCGCTTGAAGGAACCGATACGAATACGCCGCGTCCTTTGCCGAAAAATTTAACCACCTATCTCGCACAAATACTCACACAAAAGATATCATCGGGTGAGATCGCGCCCGCACAAGGATCTTCGCTTGAAGATATCTCGAACGATCCGAATCTCCCGTACAACCAAGACCTTATGGATGAAGCGCTTGCGCAGATCGGTCTTCGCGCGAAGGAATATTTTGCGCTCCCAGAAGTAAAAGACACTGAAATTAAAATATCTTTGGTTCCCGCCACAAAAGAATCGGTTGTTTTATATGTTTTTCAACTTTCACAAGCAATGCTTTTTGAAGAAAGCGGAGGGCTTAATGCATCCGAGGGAAACATCATAAAAGAAACAGTTGAAACAAAAAACACAGAAAAAATCACTTTATTAATAAATGATTATAAAAAAACAGTGGTGGCACTAAAAGAAGTTGTTGCCCCTTCAGAGTTTGCTGAAATGCACAAAAATTATATTGCTATTTTTTCATTGTTGACCACTGTTCTCGATAGTGTGAAAAATGCTTCGGAAGACCCCGCAAAAGCTGCAGCTGCCATAGAAACATACCCTCAAGCGCTTGATATGGTTCGTTTATGGGATGAACAACTCCTAACAAAGATAGCGTCGTATTAAATGTCTTTCTTAAATTTTTTAATTATACGAAAAGGTATTTGTTCTCTGCTTGTTTTCGTGCTGATAGCAAATCTGGCATTTTTTGCCGTTTTAATGGCGCCACACGAAGCCAATGCCCAGTTTGTTATTGAGTGGCCTGCTGGCTCTATCCTGCAACTTCAGAATAATGTTTTAAAAACACAGTCCAATGTGCTACAGGCAAAAATAGCGGCGTTGGAAGTAGCTGATACTCAAAAAAACTGGTTGTTCCAGATATGGGAGCAATTCAAAAAAAATGACGGCGTCGTTGCAGAACTTGTTTCCTCCCTACTCCTTGTCATGATGCATCAGGTTCTCGCCAAGATTACCAACGACATCGTTGCGTGGATCAACGGCGGAGGGAAGGGAAAGATACGAGTTCTCCAAGACCCTGGAAAATTCCTTACCGACGCGCTTGATGAAGCGGGCGGGGTGCTTGCGGGGGCTATTTTAAATGTAGACCCCACTACGCTATGTAATGCAAATTTCCTTAAGTTTAAGCTTAAGGTGGCGTTTACCGGGCCATATGCACAGCAAAAATTTGATGAAAAAGTGGCATGTACATTTACCGGCATGGCAGCAGGACTGCAGAAATTTAAAGAGGACTTCACTCAGGGAGGATGGCAATCTTTCATTGAACTTTCAAGGAAAGAAAACAATGATGTCGGCATACTGCTTACTACTGCGGATGAAATGGATGCCATAAAAGCAGAAAAAAGCGCGGAGGCAACAACAAAGATGGCCATAGGCAAAGGCTTTCTCTCGCAAGAAAAATGCACGATTACGAAACCTCCGGACTGGGGCTCTGTTCAAGCGCGCTCAATCGTCAGTCAAATAGAAGCATCCTCATCTCCTCTTCCAGAATTCACCGAAGAAGATGCTGGTTTATTTGCAGAAGAAAGAGAGTTTGAAAATCAAAAATACCGCCCTTATGTTGGAAAATCAGCTGAAGAAGCAATAGAAGGGCTTTCTCTATCACCAATGACCGTAGATGACTTTAAGGGATATTGGCAAAGACTAGGAGGTGAAATTAAATGCAAAATTGTCACGCCTGCGGAACAGATAGCTCAACTTTCCACTGACGCGCTTAAAGCGCCGATGAAGCGCCTGGAAGATTCGATCACCGGTCTTACCAGCAAACTTGGCACCGGCGCGGGAAGTGTGATCAAGCCCTA
>MEYI01000036.1:12396-13625 GCA_001773975.1 Candidatus Azambacteria bacterium RBG_16_47_10 | reverse complement strand
CAGGAACACACCATGCTCGCACAATCAGCGGGGGCGCTGGCCGGCTCGGTCACCGGCTTCCGTTCATTCTTGTTAAAAGCGATGATCGACTTCAGTATTTTCGCCGACACCGCAGAAGAAGCGATCACGCGCATGGATGTGCTTGGGAGAGTGCCGCTCAACAAAGTGGAAGCGGAAGTTCGCGGTGCGACATGGTATCTGACATGGAATAATTCTCGCCCGCCAAGCACGACCGCAGATTGTCCTCCGGGATACCAAGGAACCGGCGTACTGGCGGCTGACGGCACGATCCACCCCTGCAATGATGTAGATCCGGGCGCTTCCGCGGTATACACCAACACTCCGGGAAAAGTATTTTTCGATGAAGCGCGATGGTGCGGCGCATTTTCCCAAGAAGTGGCGATTCCCGTCGATGACCTGACAACGATCACAACCGCTCCAGTTTCTTCTGTTCAAGTATCGACATCGATCTGCCCGACGCTTCGCGTCGGCACAAATACATACGCAGGCGACTGCAGTGATGCTAATTGGGTACACTATGATATTGATGGCGACGGAGCGCCTGAAATAGCAACGCACATACTCGCATACGATGACAAACAAACGGATAATGAAGATCGCTTCATCCGCCAAAACATCATAGGAGCAGACACCAACAACGACGGCATCCCTGATGGAAACATCGCGCTCACAGACCCTGTTACCTTTGAAGAAACACTGGCAAACAAGAGAGGGGATGAAAACCATGATTCTTTTGTCAGTGATATCGCGACAACGACCACCGCAACCGCGCCTGCCGGAAGCAGAGGATTGTTTGAAATGCGCCCTCATTATTCGCAACAAATACTCAATCCCATCAGCGGAACTATCGTGCCCTTTTCCCCCGGGATCGCACAGGCGTCAGTTGCGGGCACTCCCTCGGGAGATGGCTGGATTATCGGGGGATACAATCAATTCGGGTTTTCACACCGCATCCTTCGTCTTTCGGACGGATCTTTCCTTGCAAACCTCCCCATTGCCGTCGCAGGATCTGCGGCGATGTATTATCCGCCGAATGGACGCATTTATATTTTCGGCGGATTCGATGATAGTGCGGCATATAGCACCATTTGGGAATTTAATCCGGTCAATAACACCGTGCGCACGATGTCCGCACGTCTTCCATCTCCGGCAACCGGCATCTCAGCGGCATATTTTCCGCCAACGGGACGCATCTATCTGTTCGGGGG
>MEYI01000036.1:11143-12374 GCA_001773975.1 Candidatus Azambacteria bacterium RBG_16_47_10 | reverse complement strand
AATCAAATATTGGAATATAATCAGGCAACCGACACGCTCATAAAAAAGAATGCGCCGCTCACGGCGCCGCTCGCATTCACCGCCGCGGCGACCGCCGGCTTGGGAAGCGCACAGCGCATCTATATTTTCGGCGGGTTTAATGATTCGGGCTTCTCTTCCCCTGCGATCCTTAAATACAATCCAACCGCAGCAGACGACTCCTCCGCGCTTGCTCGGCAAGCAACGGACATCGACGCACGCGGATTCCTTTCCGCGGTACGGGATAGCACTGACTTAAACTATATCAATGTGTATGGCGGTCAAAATGAATATGGCTACCTAGTCGCCACCGAACGCTACAATACGCAAACGGATTCGCTTGCCCCTCTCTCCCTCCTCTCCACACCAACCAGTAAATCAGGATACGGGATCACCGCAAGCGGTCCCATACTTGCAGGCGGCATCATTCCCGCCGATGGAACGACTGATCCTGAAAGCACAAAGATATTTCCGCAGGGAGATATCTATTACATCCCTGCACGCATTGAAAGTGTTTCCGTTACTACGCCGTTCTGGCAAAAATATTTCAGTCCGACATTCGACAAAGGAACCGTCTCGCTGCTTAATACGAAAACGTATTTCTCGTATACGGATTTTACCGCAACCATTGCCGATACCACGATCACCAATAAAACCAATACCGACGGTCATTTAGTATGGCTCTCCCAGCCATACCCGGAGCTGTATGAAAAAATGCAAGAATTGCAAGAAAAGATCCGCATCATTAAAGGGTATAACTATCCCGCGTCCGGAGTGAAAAATTACACCGCACCGCTCGCGGATCAACTTGGCGCATCGCCCGATGAGGATCCGTACGACAACAACCCGAACAACCCCGCATACAATGACCGATACGACACAAGCGGAAACCTTGTCAGCGAAGGATACAAAGGATCGATCACCGATGTGCTGACCACGTACAATAATCTGACCCAGGTATATCAAACGCTCTTTGCCGGTCTTGCCGATGAAAATGCGCTTGAAGGCGTGGATAAGGATTTCACCATACTCAGTCCGGAAGAAGCGAATATAAAATTTGCGATGATCGGCAAACGATGCCCGACACTCGCACCATCCGCCACATCAAGCCCCGATCTTATCGCAAACTGTCCAAAATTCGGATCGGAATACAACATGGCGCGCCGCTTCATATTCGAACCGGATGATGTTCGTGCAAATCCGACAGGGCTGA
>MEYI01000036.1:9247-11118 GCA_001773975.1 Candidatus Azambacteria bacterium RBG_16_47_10 | reverse complement strand
TACCAACGAAAAAAGCTCCGCACTTGCCGGCATACTCAATCTCGATGAAATGACATCGCAACTGCAGGTATTGCCGCCGGACAAGAACATCATCAAACTCATCCGCCTCCGCCAATTATTGGAACAATTGCAAATCTCTCCAAATCCCATTCCTATCCCCGGAAAAACCGGCGCAACACTTGATCCAAAACCGCTTTCCGGTGTTGATCTTATTCAGATTTCAGTACCCGGATATGAACACATTCAGGCGTATCTCAATGATACGACCACAAAGAACCTTGATATTCAAACGCTTATCACTGCGTACGGATACACGAACGCAAAAGACGCATATCCGGAAATATCAAAGCAACTAGACGATATATTTGATGACATCACCAATCAGGTGACCGACGACCTTAAAGAAGTGTTCTTAAAACGGATCGATGAGCGCCTTGAGGAGGCGAAGATCAACGCACAGCATCGCCTTGGGAGATTCATCGAATACATCCGAGACATTAATCCGATCGTAAAAATAGAAGTGCAGAAACAACGCGGTGATCAATTGACCGGGTTTGCCGGATCGCATGTACAGCAGATATCTTCAGATACCTCTTTGATCCAGATCGATGCGGAACAAATGTTCACCGACAACGGGAGAGAGATCAATGCGCTTCTTTCTCGCTCGCCGCTTCGCCTTACGAACGAAGAACGTAAAGGCATTATCGGCTCGGCGATCTACAAAATAAAGACACTGAACAAATTCCTCGGCATCGATATCACGACGCCATCATTTGCCGCACAAATTTCACAATACACCGATGTGGATGGAAAAACGGTCGATGAATATAACGCAAATCTCGATGAGAATGTCCGCATGGTGTTGAAAGATGTATTTATGTACCATGCCGGCATCTTCAATCAAACGGATCAATCTCTCCCGCTCGCAAAACAAAATATTGTGCCCACGTGCGCCTATGATACCGCGCGGGCTCAGCGGTATTGCGCTCTTACCGTCGTCATGGAAAACGGAGGATCGGTGCGCATATACAAAGACGTAAAAACGAAATTGGAAGAATTGAAAAACGACTTTTCACTTATGGTCGCGGAAGTGTCGTCGGTCACGGAAGAATTTCAAACACTCATTTCAGACGTTGCATCGCAAAAAATGGACATGGAAGATCTTGTAAAACTGTTAAGCACCATGGAAGCCGATTATGACCGCGCAAATACCTGTATCGGCCTTTCAACAACAGAGCTCTGGAAAATACCGAGCGGCACTTCTGCAAAACTGAATGCCGCCATCGGGGGGTCCTTTGATGGCATGATCACTTCTGCGATCATTTCCACGGCAATAAAATTTTCCGTCCTTCCTGTTATTGGAACATTTATCGGGGCAATTTGGGGATGGTTTAGCGGCAGAAAGGCAAAGAAAAAAGCGAAAGAGGAAGCGGAACGACGCGAACGAGAACGCCAGAACACGCTGAACGACTGCAAAGCAGGCATCACCGGCTTCAATAAACATCTTGGTCAGCTTGCCGATCAATTCATTTGCGGCAAGGTAAACCCAAAATACCAAGACTAATCATGAATATACTGAAGAAAAAATCGATCCTTCTGTTTCTTCCGCTTATCGCATTAGCTGTTTTTCTGTACCCTCACCCGACACACGCGGCATGGAGCTTGGTTGGTTTTGCATATGACAGCATAAAACAGGGAATTGCCGGATTGCTCTATAATATTGTGCTCATGCCTCTTGTTTGGTTCCTTTCCTTGGCGGGCACATTGGTAAATTACGCGCTGCAACCGGACAATCTTCCCATAACCACATCTGCATTTGTTCTTAAGGGGTGGGAAATCATGCGCGATCTCACCAACATGCTCTTTATTCT
>MEYI01000036.1:5533-9241 GCA_001773975.1 Candidatus Azambacteria bacterium RBG_16_47_10 | reverse complement strand
GCTTGGTATCGCACTTGATTACATTCTCTTTAACTCGGTCGGCGTAAAACGTGCCTTGCCGCGCCTTCTTCTTGTAGCTCTTCTAATCAATTTTAGTTTGCCTATTGCCGGCGTCGTGATCGATTTTGCAAATGTTTTTACCGATTTCTTCATGAGCCGTGCGGGAGGAGCCAACTTTACTGAAACAATGGCAACGAAATTTGGCCTTGCATCGATATTCAACATGAAGGAGGACTTCACTTTGGCCACAGGTGCACAAGCAATAGACGGGGCGATAACCACAACTATATTCTCTATTTTTTATGTGAGCGGAACTCTTTTTGTGTTCGTTGCTCTCGCAATCATGTTTTTTATCCGCTATTTTTATCTCTCCGTGCTCCTTATCGTGCTTCCGCTTGTATTGGTCACATCTATATTGCCCCAAATGGGCTCCCATTATAGAAAATGGATGGATAAATTTATAAGCTGGACCATGTTTGCACCCGCGGCATCGTTCTTTTTATATCTCAGCATGGTATTTCTCGATACGCAAATAAACGATATTAATGCTGTCCTAACAGAAAAAGGCTGGGCTTCGGGAATCGCCACACAAGCAACGACCTTTATTTTCGCATGGATGCTTATATTCATGAGTCTCACTACCGCAAACAAAATGGGCATCGCCGGCGCAAGCGTTGCAATCAATACATACAACAGGGGTTCGCGTTGGGCAAAAGGAAAGGCATCCGCGGGAGGAGCAGTGGCGGCACGATGGGCGGGAAGGGAAGTATCTACGCGCGCCGGACAAATCATCCAGCCTGAAAAACTTGGTGGAAGGGCTGCGGACATTGTTGCTGGCATTCCTCTCGTTGGGGGAATGGCATCTCGGGGAGTGCGCGGTCTCGGGATGAAAGCCGAGGGAGCAATGATAAAAAAACCTGCTCAGCTTACGAATGAGGAAAAAACAAAATACGCGACATATACCGGCACAGATCTTTTGAGGGAGGCGGAGAGCTTTATGAATGATAAATCTGCGGCAAGCAAAGCAAAATCCGCAGCTCTCTATGAAATGGCGGCAAATAAAGGAAAGCTGAAAATACTGAAGGAAGATGGCACTCTGGATGAGGCAAAAACAAATGAACTTGTGAAACGAGCCTATTCCATTTCAAAGAAGCATGGAAATAAACCAGCTATGGAAGCTATTATGAAGGCAAATCCGGTTGTTTATCAAGAAATTGCGCAAGAAGAATGGGAAGGCATGGCTCGCGAAGGAAAACTGGCGGGTGATGCTTACGACATAAAAACCCGACAACTCATACAGGGAAGAAGAAGGGACTCAGGGGAAACATTTGAAGATGCAAGAAATAAAGCGTTTGAGAAAATGAGCGGCACAGACTTTGAAAATCTTAAGGGAATGTGGGATAAAAAAACAACAAAGGTGTTTCTTATGAGTGGCGTTATGGGAACCAATCATATAAAAATGGCGGCTGGAGCAAACGACAACTCCTTCCTCAATAATCTTTCATCAAACCTTAACGATTTAACCGATAACGAAATTGAATTCTTAATAAATAAGAACCCTTCTCTTATAAATTCCCTGGAAAAAACCGGCAATATAACTGATATTGTTGCCACGCAAACACTAAGAGAAAAAATAGATGCGATAAGAAACAAAAAAACAGCGGGTGGCGCAGGCGGCGCAAAGAGTGGTAATACCTCGAATACTCCTCCAAAACCACCAATAGGCTTTAGAGTATAAATAACAACCATGCAAGAAATCCCCCGCGAACAAGTAATGAAACGATTCCAGTTTCTCCCTGTGACCCTCCAGGATGCAATATTTTCACAGGCGAGCGCCGATGCGGTATTAAAAATTTGCGCCTTGCGCGACGTGCCGGATGAGGAAGCTTTTCTTGTTGGCCAGCTCACCAGCCGCGTTCTTCTTGGTTTTCTTCGCCCGGAAAATTTTGCTTCTGAAGTACAAAAAGAAACGGGGGTCGATGGGGTAAAAGCGGTGGAAGTTGCGCACGACATTGATGGAGAAATTTTTTCTTCCGTTCGTCTTGAGTTGAAAAAATTGTATCCGCCCACTATTCAAACCCCCACAGTACAATCACAGGGATTCGCGTACCAAGCACCGCAACCGCCCGCGGCGGCAGTTCGTCACACGCCGGAGCCCGCGCGCCCGTATGTGGTGCCTATTCCGGAAAAGTTCCGCACAAAGTCTGCATGGCCGCAGGGGCAGGAATTAGGGAATAGGGAGCAGGGGGAAGGAATCAGGAATGGGGAATCAGGAATAAAGAGTGGGGAAGAAAATCAGAAAGAAGAACCAACAAAACCATCCGTGATTCATGATTCGAAATTCATAATTCAAGAAAAGCCGGCAGCGCCCGCTCCACAAACTCCCGCTCAGCAAGAACCAAAACCAACAAGTACCCCGTTATCCGACATCAAGCCGATCGTTCCCCTCCCCACATTCATCCAGTCAAAATTCAAAGAAACCTTAAAACAGACGACGGGAGAAAAGCAGACAACGCAAGAAAACCCGGCATTGAAAAGCGCGTTCACTCATTTCACGGCGCCGCATACCGCGGCAAGACCCGCAGGAGAACAGCCGAAAGAAAGCGTGTATCGGGAACCGATAACAGAATCGCAAAAACCACAAGGAGGTCAGCCGGCTAGTGAAGGACAACAGAGAGCGGAAGGAAAAGTGGTTGATCTATCAGGGCTTTAGCTTATAGAAATTAGCTTATAGTTTTACATTACATGCCTGTACATTCATATAAGGATTTAATTGTGTGGCAAAAATCGGTCGAGTTGGCTGTGATGATTTATGATTTGGTTGAACGATTTCCAAAAGAAGAAATATACGGATTGGTTTCACAAATGAAAAGGTCCGCTGTGTCCATCCCCTCAAACATTGCAGAAGGAAGATATAGAGCAACGCGAAATGATTATGCTCATTTCTTACGAATCTCCTTCTCTTCTGGCGCAGAATTAGAAACACAAATCGAAATAGCAAAAAGATTACCGAAAACCAAGCATCTTCCTTATGAAAAAATTGATGCGCTGCTTGAAGAAATAATGAAAATGCTCAACACAATGACGGGAAGGATTGGCTCTAAAAACTAATGTTAAAAGCTATAAGCTAACGCCTAAAAGCTAGTTCCATGAAACAATTCCAGGTTCCACAATTTATCGATGTTGAAGATAAGATATTGGGGCCGATCACCATGCGGCAATTTTTCATCATGATCATTCCGTTGGGCACTGGCATTTTACTGTATTTTTTGCTCAAATTCTGGCTCATGATTATCATAGAGATACCCATTACCATCGGTTGCGCGGTGTTTGCTTTTTATCGCCCGTACGGTATGCGCTTTTCAAAATTCTTTTCCGCTTTTTTGAGTTATTCTCTAAAACCGCGTATGTTTATATGGAAGCATGAAGAAAATGAGCAATCTATGTTTGAAACAAACGTAACTTCCGCTGAGGCACCGGAAACAACCAAGAAGGCATTGTTGCGCGCCAGGGGACTGCATTCTAAAAAAAGTGATGTAGAAACAGGAAGTGTTTATCGCGAGGAAGAAAAAGCATAATACGATCATATGGTCCAAAAACTGCAGGCACAATCAACACAGCAACTTGTCGACATTGAGGCGATCCGTGAGGGTGTTGTTGTTTTAAAAAGCGGGACGATGCGCGCGGTGCTTATGTGCTCATCGGTCA
>MEYI01000036.1:5039-5293 GCA_001773975.1 Candidatus Azambacteria bacterium RBG_16_47_10 | reverse complement strand
TTTTCGGTCATCATTCCATACAGTATCGGGGAAGATGCAAAACAATCGTTCGCCGACCGCATATTCGGAAAAAAATCATCGTCATTTGTCCACATGTCCGATGAAGAATTCCTTAAATACAAGAATCAGTTGTGGCAGCGCGTGGAAAACGTAATGTCCGGACTTCGCTCATTCGGTGTCCGCGCCTTACCGCTTGATAACAGCGAGCTCGTGGAATTATTCTTTGACCTGTATAATCCGGGGGAAACAGGAAA
>MEYI01000036.1:0-5027 GCA_001773975.1 Candidatus Azambacteria bacterium RBG_16_47_10 | reverse complement strand
TACCGGCAACATCCAATAATATGGCACTATTTGACCGCCAAGAAAAAGACATACGCCTTCCTTCCGCATCAACAGCGGCGGGGTTTAAAGACATCGTCGCTCCATCGGCGGTGCTCATCGACAGCCGATATCTGCAATTGGGAGATAAGTTTTTGCGCACCATCTTCCTCTATTCATATCCGCGCTACTTGAACACTAATTGGTTTTCTCCGGTCATCAACCTCGACCGTTTCTTTGATGTTGCCATCCATTTTCATCCGGTGGACACAGCGACCATTATGAAGCGGCTGAACAGAAAAGTAACAGCGGTGGAGGCACAGCTTGCCGAGCGAGAAGAAAAAGGGTTGATCCGCGACCCCATTTTAGAAACAGCGATCCACGACCTTGAGGACCTGCGTAATTCGCTCCAACAAGCGACACAAAAATTATTCCGTCTCGGCGTGTATGTCACGCTCATTGAAAACAGCGTTGAACAGCTTGATAAAGCGGAAAATGAGATCAAGGGCATTCTTGATGCCCGCATGGTGCTGACCAAAGCAGCGAGCTTCCAACAGGAAATCGGCTTTATGTCCACGCTCCCACTCGGGCAAGACCGCCTGGAGATCCACGCAAACCTCAACACGGGCCCTGCATCCACATTATTTCCTTTTGTGTCGGCAGACCTTACTTCAAATAAGGGAATATTGTATGGCATCAATCGGCATAACAACTCACTTATTCTATTCGACCGCTTCAGTCTGGAAAATGCGAATATGGTGGTATTTGCAAAATCCGGCTCCGGAAAAAGTTATACCGCAAAACTGGAAATTCTCCGCTCAATGATGACGGGCGCTGACGTAATCGTAATCGACCCGGAAAACGAATATCAGTATCTTGCTGAAACAGTTGGAGGATCATTCTTTAAAATCTCGCTCAATTCCCCACACCATATCAATCCGTTCGACCTTCCGATGCCTCTAAAAGACGAATCGCCGGCGGACGTTCTGCGCTCAAACATCATCAATATGGTCGGGCTCGTCCGTCTTATGCTCGGCGGTCTTACCCCCGAAGAAGACGCGATCATCGACCGCGCGATCGCAGAAACATACGCATCGCGCGATATCACGCCGGAAGTGGATTTTTCAAAAGCGATCCCGCCGACCATGTCTGATTTCCGCGATATTCTCGCAAGCATCGCAGGTGGCGCCAGTCTCGCCACGCGCTTGGAAAAATATATTTCCGGCACCTATGCGGGCTTTTTAAACAATCAGACAAATATCGATGTAAAAAACAAGCTTGTCATCTTTTCCATCCGTGACATGGAAACCGAGCTGCGCCCCATCGCCACCTATCTTATTACGCGCCACATCTGGAACCTCATCCGCGCGGAACTAAAAAAACGGATTCTCGTGATCGACGAAGCGTGGGTGATGATGCAACACGAGGATGCGGCATCATTCGTGTATGGCATCGCAAAACGCTGTCGAAAATATTATCTCGGGCTCACCACCATCACGCAGGACGTTGCCGA
Source organism: Candidatus Azambacteria bacterium RBG_16_47_10 (assembly GCA_001773975.1). GTDB lineage: Bacteria > Patescibacteriota > Minisyncoccia > GWC2-36-17 > WO2-46-25 > MEYI01. The sequence goes on along the minus strand of MEYI01000036.1, from coordinate 3,517 downwards.
CTTTATGCAATCAAAATACGGCAAAGCGGTCATCACCAACTCATCCATTCAGCTTTTACTGAAGCAATCACCGGCAACCATTGAAGTGGTAAAAGAAACATTTAATCTCACCGATGAGGAAAAATATCTCCTCCTTGAATGCGATGTAGGGGAGGGTATCTTCTTTGCAGGTTTAAAACATGCCGCTATTAAAGTAATAGCTTCATACACCGAAGATCAGATTATCACCTCAAATCCCGAGCAATTGCTTGCAATAGAAAAGGCAAAAAAGGAAATGGAATAGGTGTAGTATTTATGTTATAATTATGGCACAAGAAGACGACATGAACGCAGCGGCATTACGAAAAGCGCGGTTAGATGATGAAGAAAATGATGATCCTTTAGTATTAGAAAGGGAAGCTGGGTCAAGTGCCTCGACAAAGGATCATACAGTCACTTTTGTTCTTGCGTTTCTTGTAGCGGTATTTTCTGACCTCGCCGATATTTTTGTTATCGGAGCAATTCCGATCGTTGGCGACGCGCTCGATGCGGCGACCGGCGCGATATTAGCAGCACTTTTTTTGTCTATCGGCGGGCGCCGCACAATGAAAAGAATGATACCCCTTATTGGCGCAACGCTCTTTGAATTTCTTCCCTTTGGCATCACCGACATAATGCCAACATTTACACTTGAGGTTATATACACGTGGTATATGGTAACAAAAGAAAATCGGGCAGAAGACTAATGATATGGGATTATCACACACACAAAATCATAAAAACCGTATTTATTTTGCTTTAGGCGGCATCTTTTTCATTCTGCTTTGTTCTTCTTTTTTAATAAGCTCCCTCTCATACGCTCAAGAGATTCCCGATGTCGATGTCATGGGACAGGCAGCGGCGCTTGGCTTTGATGATCTTTCCGCCCCCGCGGTTGATCTCAATGTTTCTTCGAGCGGAACACCGGGAAGTACCGCGATCATCAAGGCTCAAACGACAAATATCGATGACTATACATCATTCTTTGACTGGTACCTCGATGATCAGCCGATGCTTCTTGTGTCGGGAAGAGCAAAAACGGATTTTTCTTTCCAAACATCAAAGCCGTTCCATGTTGTCCGCGTTGTTGTTTCTGCAGAAGGAAAGCGCATCACAGAAAACACTGTGTCCGTAAGCTCTTTTGCCGTCTCATTACTATGGAACACAAATACATTCGTGCCCGCCGATTATGAAGGAAAGCCACTCCCCTCGGTGGGAAGCAGAATAACGGTCACCGCATTTCCTGATATCCGCGGGGAAGCTCCGGAGGGGTTGCTCTACACATGGTATCTTGATGCCGAATCGCAGGTGCGCAACATCCTCGCTGAACAAGAGTTTTCTTTTATCGCATCAAAAAACACCTCTTTTATATCAGTTATTGTTGAGGTCAGCAATTTAAGCCAATCCATTATGGTAAGCAAAGCGATCGTCATTCCGCTTGCAAAGCCCATGGTCATCATAAGCCCCCCTCGCTCTCTTTCTTTTATTCCCGGGGGGAAAGCCGCTATTAATGCTCGTCCTTTTTACTTCCACATAGCAAGCATGCATGATCTTTCGTATGAGTGGTTTTTTGGAGGAAAAAGCATCATGGGAGTTCCTCCAAATCCCAATGAGCTTACGCTTATTATTCCTCAGGATTCGAAAAACGGGACACAATATCTCCGCATTGAAGCACGTAGCAATATTATTCTCGGCGAGAATGCGTACAACAATCTTGAAATAATCATCCTATAACCATGAAATATCCGTCTTTCACACCACATAAGCTCACGCTCTTTTTCTTATCTTTCTTCTTGTTTTTTGTTTTGACAGCTTCTTCAACTCATGCGGTTGTTTTTGAATCCGGCATTCCTGGAGTTGGTCAGGGGGGTGCGGCTGGAGCGGACGTTCCATCGCTGGTAAAATATGTAAGCTTTTTGTATGTGTTTGTGTTTGGCATGGTCGGCATCGCGGGATTTATATCTCTTGTTATCTGGGGGACAGTGTGGGTTGCGACAGGCATTGTTGATAAAAAAGCAATGGCGCTTGAATCAATTAAAAACACATTTATCGGGATTGGTATCGCACTGACCGCATACGTCATTCTCAACACTATTAATCCGGATCTTGTAAAATTATCGTTGCCTTCAGCAACGCCAATTGAACCCACGACACCCTCTTCTGTCACCTCTCCCACCCTCCCAATGGTACTTTCAGATTTCTGTTTCTCTCTTACCGGGAACAGATCGGAAGCCGATAAATTACAGTGTAAAAAAATCAGCGGTTGTTGTTGGCAAGAACCAATCATTGATGAAACAGGATCCGGCGGCTCTATATATTTAAATTTTTGTTCCAAAAGTCCCTGCAAATAATAAACAAACCACCATGCAAAGAAAAAAAATAATTATCATTCTTCTTATTGTTGCTCTCATTATCGGGGGAACCGCTTTTTATCTTTTCTACTTTAAAAAACTGCCCGCGCTTCCGTTTGGATTGACTGGCGGTGAAGAGGAGCAGAAAATTCCATCATCCATCACAGAGGTCATCTCCGATGAAAAATTAAAACGGATCAGTACAGAAGGCGCCATATCTCCTATTATTGCGGCAGACAACTCCCGTGTTCGTTATATCGGGGGAAAGGGGGATATCTTTGAAGTGAGGTTTGACGGCTCTCTGGTGCAAAGAGTCCCCTTCACGCTGCTTCAGGATCTGGTGAAGGTGGTGTGGACGAAAGACAGGGAAACATTTGCCGCGCTGTATGGGGGAACGGAAAAAAAGAAATTTTTCTTCTATGATCTTGATAAAAAACAGATGACACCCTATGCAAGCACCGTTACCGCTCTTGCCCTTTCAGAAATGGAAAATAAGCTTGCATACCACTCAACTGCCGGATTAGCCGATACCCCGCTTATCGCAGTCGCAGATCCCGACGGCAATAACGCAAAAACGGTCCTGCAGGCCCGTATGCGCGGCGTTGATCTTGCGTGGGTTTCTGAAAACGAGATCGCGGTATCCACCATACCGTCCGGGCTTGCGCCGAATATGTTATGGCTGCTCAATACAGCATCTTCAAAACTTTCCTCCGTTCTTTCAGATATATACGGGCTCACCGTTCGCTGGGCGCCGTCGGGAGAGGCATTTCTCTTTGGCCAAACAAACACGCAAGGGAAGGGGTTATCACTCTCGATCTCAAATAAGAACGGAACAACAATAAAACCTCTTTCTATCACTACGCTCCCGGAAAAATGTGTTTTTGCTCACGATGAAAAGAGCATTGTATGTGCAGTTCCTCAAGTACTACCGGACATTATCTGGCCCGATGATTACTATAAAAAACTATACATCGCCTCGGAACAGATCTGGCGCATCGACCTTGTGTCCGGAAAACAGGATCTGCTGTATGAATTTGGAACCTCGCTTTTCAATGCATCAGAGCTTATACTTTCTCCTCAAGAAGATGTTGTGCTGTTTGTAAACAGAGAGAATGGGGAGCTTTATAGCCTGGCGATCAAATAACTTT
>MEYI01000035.1:6078-10903 GCA_001773975.1 Candidatus Azambacteria bacterium RBG_16_47_10 | reverse complement strand
TGGGGAAGGGGAAAGCAGAAAAGGGGGTCAGGTACCTTTTTCCCGAAAGACACCATGGGTGACGTCGGACGTCACCCATTCGGAGGAAAAGGAAAAGCATTCCTGATTCCTGATTCCCCTCTAACGGGGCTTCCTTATATATACGCTCGTATTTTGTTGTTTTTCTCAAAAACTCCTTTCACCAAAAAAGCGGGGGTCTTGTGCTTTATGTAAGTACGGTGTACTATGTTTGCGTCTTAATGGGTAAAAAGTGCAAAAAGCGGTTTATTTTCGCGCTTTTGTATATTTGCCAAAAATATGTCACAAAAAAACAACATAAGACAAATGGCGGTATCGATAACGGCATACACCGCCGCTTCCATTCTCGGGCCGCTGATCGTTTTTGGCGGAGGCGGTTATTATATAGGAACATATTTTGGCGGCGGGAAAGTTTTTTTATTTGTGGGAATAGGGATCGCTTTTATCGCTACCAACACCCTGCAATTTTTTAAGATCAGGGCATTATTAAGAAAAATGGATCGGGAGTCAGGCAAAAATGCCGGCAACCAATAAATACATGGAACTGAATATCTCAATAGCCCCCGATATACTATTTTATATACGCTCGTTCCCCGTAACCAATTCCTTGATCTGGTCGCTTGCTATCAGCGGATTTTTGATCGCCATCACTTTCGTCATACGTTTTTCGCTCAAAACAGTCCCCGGCAAGCTGCAAAATATAACGGAAATAATAATCGAGGAGAGTTTTTCATTCGTTCGATCGGTCATTGGAAGTGAAGAAAAAGCGAAAAAAGTATTTCCTTTGTTTTGTACGCTATTTCTCTTTATTCTCACTGCAAATGTTTTCACCTTTATCCCCGGACAGGCGGCATTATCACTCCGAGGCGGAAATGGGCCATTGCCTGTCTTTCGGGCGGCGATGGCTGACTACGGCATGGTGCTTGTCTTAACAATGATCTCGGTGCTCACCGTTCAGATCGTTGCCATAGCCGTACACGGCCCTTTCGGATATCTGGGAAAATTCTTCAATTTCCAAAGCCCCTTGAAATTTTTTCTCGGTCTTATGGATATTGTCGGTGAACTGGCAAAAGTGCTTTCGCTTTCCTTCCGCTTGTTTGGCAACATATTTGCCGGCGAAGTGCTGGGTATGGTCATGCTTTTTCTTATTCCCTTCATAGTGCCGCTCCCCTTCATGTTTTTAGGGGTGCTGACAGCCGTCGTTCAAGCGTTCGTATTTGCCACATTAACGCTGGTATTTATAACGCTGGCATCAGAAATAGAAGAGGACGAATTGGTGGAGCAGGCATCGATGTAAAAAAATAATTAATAAGTAATAAAAAAATATGGAAACAGAAGCAGTGAAAGCGATAGCGGCGGGTTTGGCGATCGGTCTGGGAGCAATCGGGCCGGCGATCGGTGAAGGAATCATCGCATCAAAAGCGATGGAGGCAATCGGGAGAAATCCCGAGGTAAGCAGCAAGATCACGCCGCTTATGTTCGTAACCATGGCGATCACCGAATCAACGGGCATTTACGCGTTGGTGATCACCTTGATCATTTTGTTCGGCTAGAAATCATAACCGCCCGTTTTCATACAATTCTTTTCGTGGGGTCGGGCGATCTTTCTTTTCGGTATTTATGGAACTTATACATGCATTCGGCATCGACTACAAAATACTTATCGCGCAAGCTCTGAACTTCGCGATATTGTTTTTCGTTCTCTACAGGTTTGGATACAAGCCGATCTTCGCATTTCTTGAGGAGCGGAGAGAAAGGATCCGAAGCGGCGTAGTAATGGCGGAAAAAGCGGAAGCAAAGCTCCGTGCGGCACAGGAAGAAAAAAATGCGATCGTTATCGAGGCAAAAAAAGAAGCAAGCGCCATCGTGGCGAATGCCTATGCGCTGGCAGAGCTTGGGAAAGAAGAAAAGATCAAACAAGCCAAAGAAGAGATCGCATCGATCATCGCGAAGGAAAAAGAAAAAATACTCGCGGAAAAAGAGCAAATGACAAAGGAGATCAAAGCCGATGTTGCCGATATGATCGCAAGCGCGCTTGAAAAGATATTGGGAGAAAAGATCGATGCCGAAAAAGACAAAGCGATGATCAAAGAGATGATGCTCCGCAAATAAACGCATGAAAATAACTCCGAAACAATACGCGACAGGATTGTTCCAGGCCATACGCAATAAACAGGCCTCGGAGACCGCAACGATCATCGACTCCTTTGTCGCCATGCTCGCCAAAAACAACGACATAGTAAAGGTAGATAAGATCATTGCGGCATTTTCAGCGCTCTGGAATACAGAACATGGGATCATTACATCGGAGATAACCGCGACAAAGGATCTCGACAAAGAAACCCGTGATGCGATCCGCGCCTTTGTGTTGCGGACATCGGGAGCAAGCGTGGTGGAAGAGAGCGAGAAGATCGATGGTACTCTTTTGGGCGGGACGGTCATCAGATATGAAGATACGGTGATGGACTACAGCATAAAAACAAAAATAAGCGATTTAATCAGTGCAATTAAAAAATAAGTATGGCGACTACCAAAGATTTCATTATTGAACAGATCAAAAGAAGCATTGCCGCTCATGAAACAAGCGCTCCGGTAAAAAACGTAGGAAGGGTCATTTCCGTCGGGGACGGGATCGTGAAACTTTCCGGCCTTTCCCAAGTCGCAATGTCGGAAATGATCGAATTTAAAAATAAGAATGGCGCTATCTATGGCGTCGTACTGAACTTGGAAGAAGACGGGGTAGGCGCCATTATTTTGGGCGATTATTCCGAAATTAAAGAAGGAGACGAAGCAACCGCATCGGGAAGGATCTTGGAGGTCCCTGTGGGTAAAGCCATGATCGGAAGAGTGATCAATCCGCTTGGCGAAGCGCTCGATGGCAAAGGGAAAATTGAGGCGGACACATTCTATCCGATCGAAAAGATCGCTCCGGGAGTTATCGCCCGCCAATCAGTGAACCAGCCGGTGCAAACAGGCATTAAAGCGATCGACGCCATGATCCCCATCGGACGCGGCCAGCGCGAATTGATCATCGGCGACAGACAGATCGGCAAAACCGCGATCGCCATCGACACGATCATCAATCAAAAAGGCCAAAACATGAAATGCGTGTACGTCGTGATCGGCCAAAAAGCATCAAAGGTGGCAAATATCGTCACGCGGCTGCACAAGCATGGCGCGATGGACTACACGACGGTCGTTTTGGCAAACGCCTCCGACCCCGCATCACTGCTCTACATTGCTCCATACGCGGGTACCGCGCTGGCAGAGTACTTCCTGGATAAAGGAGAAGATGTCTTGATCGTGTATGACGATCTTTCAAAGCACGCCGTTGCCTATCGTGAAATATCCCTCCTTTTGCGAAGACCGCCGGGGCGCGAAGCATATCCCGGAGATGTTTTTTATCTTCATTCCCGTTTATTGGAGCGCGCATGCCGTCTCAATAAAGAGCATGGGGGCGGTTCGATCACCGCATTACCCATCATCGAAACGCAGGCAGGCGATGTTTCCGCATACATCCCCACCAATGTTATTTCAATCACCGATGGACAGATCTATTTGGAACCGGATCTGTTCTATAAAGGAAATCGCCCCGCGGTGAACGCAGGCCTTTCGGTATCTCGCGTAGGAAGCTCCGCGCAGATCAAAGCGATGAAAAAAGTTGCCGGAAAAATGCGTCTCGAGGCGGCGCAATACCGCGAGCTCGCCGCATTCGCCCAATTCGGGTCCGACCTCGACGTGGAAACAAAAGCGAAATTGGAACGAGGAAAAAGATTGAGCGAGGTCTTAAAACAAGATCAATATTCTCCATTGCCGGTCGCACATCAAATTCTGATCTTTTACGCGCTCATTAACGGCTTCATCGATGATGTAGCGGTTGATGATATCGTGCAGTTTGAAAAAGGACTGCACAGATATGCCGAGACGACAGGCAAGGAAATAGTGCGGCACATCACTGAAAACGAATTTAATGAAGAACTCGAAACCGAAATGAAGCGGCTTATCTCCGATTACAAGGCAACGCTGTAGTCATCGCGCACACCGACACATAGCCCGTTGCGCAACACATAGTTATGGCAAAAACAAAAGAAATAAAATCAAGGATACGATCGGTCAGTAACACCAAAAAAGTCACGAGAGCGATGGAAATGGTGGCGGCGGCAAAAATGCGGAAAGCGATCGAAAGCGTTTTACGCACGCGGACATATGCCAACTTGAGCTGGGAAACCGTCATGAATCTTGCGCATTCGCGTAACGGAGCATTGACACCGCATCCGCTTCTGGCAAAAAGAAAAAGTATCAAAAAGATCGGTATTATCCTTATCACCTCAAATCGAGGGCTCTGCGGGGGATTCAATACCGTGCTTATAAACAAAGTGCGTGATTCGATCGTTAAACACACGGGAGCTGACGACAAGGAGATCGCTACGGATTTCATTTTAATAGGGAGAAAAGGCGCAAGCATCTACCGCAATTACGGATACAACATTGTGGCTGACTTTCCCAAACCCGACCTCACTCCCGAGTTCAGAGAAGTTTCTCCCGTTGTCCAAATGGTCATTGATGCGTTCTTGTCGCACACATACGACAAGATCATGGTAGCATTCACCGATTTTGTGGGCGCATCAAGTCAGGTCCCCCGCATTAAACAGCTCCTTCCGATTGAGATCGGCATGAAAGAAGCGGAACATTTCGGGATCATGGGAGAGGATACGCGCGTCGGCATAGATAAAAAATTCGTAGAAAAAAAAGAAAAAGAGCATCTGCAATACGGCACATTCAAATATGAATATATTTTCGAGCCGAG
>MEYI01000035.1:5660-5932 GCA_001773975.1 Candidatus Azambacteria bacterium RBG_16_47_10 | reverse complement strand
TGACACTATTTTACAACAAAGCGCGACAGGCGACGATTACGGCGGAGATCGCAGAAATTTCAGCGGGAGCAGAAGCGCTTAATGCGTGATCTCCGCCACCATCCTCGGTTTTTTCTTTTATCTTAACGGAAGCGCAGCCCTTCATTGATTGTTATTCTTATGAAAGGGCGTGAGTGGATTAAAGAAAGAACCGAGGATGGTGGCGGGCATATCAATAAAAATAATATATAATTTATTTCACTAGTATGGAGAAAAGAGCAGGTACAGTAAAA
>MEYI01000035.1:3535-5640 GCA_001773975.1 Candidatus Azambacteria bacterium RBG_16_47_10 | reverse complement strand
TTTGAGGGCGATCTTCCGGAGATCTTCACCGCCCTTGCAGTTGAGTCAAACGGCAAAACGATCGTTTTAGAGACACAACAGCACACCGGGTCAAATGTCGTAAGAACGATCGCAATGACCTCAACGGACGGGCTTACGCGCGGCGCTCCCGTGATCAACACCGGCGCCCCCATCAGCGCTCCCGTCGGCGAAAAGACCTTGGGGCGCATTTTTGATGTCTTGGGAAATCCGGTTGACGGACTACCCGCCCCAACAACAGAAAAAAGATATCCGATCCACAGACCCGCCCCGAAATTCACCGACCAGTCAACGGAAACCGAGATCCTGGAAACGGGTATTAAGGTCATCGATCTTATCTGCCCTATTTTGAAAGGCGGGAAGGTCGGTTTGTTCGGTGGTGCGGGCGTAGGCAAGACCGTCGTTATTCAGGAACTTATCAACAACATCGCGAAAGCACACGGAGGCGTATCGGTATTTGCCGGCGTAGGAGAACGAACGCGTGAGGGAAACGACCTGTATCATGAAATGAAGGAGGCGAAGGTACTCGATAAACTCGCTATGGTTTTCGGACAAATGAACGAACCGCCGGGTGCCCGCGCGCGCGTCGCATTAACCGCGCTTTCCATGGCGGAATACTTCCGCGATGAAAAGAATCAGGATGTGCTTTTGTTCATCGACAATATTTTCCGTTTCACCCAGGCCGGCTCTGAAGTTTCAACCCTGCTCGGGCGCATGCCGTCGGCAGTAGGGTATCAGCCGACACTCGCCACCGAAATGGGTGAATTGCAGGAACGGATCACCTCGACCAATAAAGGATCGATCACATCTATCCAGGCGGTGTACGTTCCGGCTGACGACCTCACCGACCCTGCTCCGGCAACCACATTCGCTCATCTTGATTCAACCGTCGTTCTTTCCCGCGGACTGTCGGAACTTGGTATTTACCCCGCGGTGGATCCGCTTGATTCTTCCTCCATCATCCTTGACCCGAAGATCGTCGGCGATGAACATTACCAGGTCGCGCGCGGCGTGCAAAAGGTTCTGCAACGATACAAGGATCTTCAGGACATTATCGCGATCCTTGGCATGGAAGAGCTATCGGATGGGGACAAACTTACCGTGACTCGCGCAAGAAAGATCCAAAGATTCTTGTCACAGCCATTCTTTGTCGCTGAAACATTCACCGGATCTCCTGGTACATATGTATCATTGCGCGACACGATCGCGGGATTTAAAGAGATCCTTGATGGAAAGCATGATGATAAAAACGAGGGCGACTTCTATATGAAAGGAGGGATCGAGGAAGTTGGATCTAAAAAATAGAGAAGATACACCATGGATCGAAAAACAATACATTTTGAAATAGTCACCCCTGAACGCGTCGTACTACAGAAAGAGGTGTTGCAGGTGACCGTCCCCACGAAAGAGGGAGAGATCACCGTGCTTCCTCACCACATTCCCCTGATCTCGATCTTAAAGCCGGGGATCATCGAATTAAAAACCCCCTCGGGAGAAAAAGAGATCGTCGCGGTTTCCAAAGGATTCATCGAAGTATTGAGAAATAAGATAGTGGTCCTTGCCGACACCGCAGAAATGGCAAAAGAGATCGATCTGGATCGTGCGGAAGAAGCGCGAAAAAGAGCGGAAGATATAAAGAAAGATCTCACGCATAAAGACGATGTCAGTTTCGCGGATGTTCTCGCACAGATCGAAAAAGAAACGGCGCGTGCACATACGGCGCGCCGCTGGAGAAAACTGCAGAATCTCTAAATCACATCTCACCAAAACAAAAAACCCGGCCATCCGGGTTTTTTGTTTTGGGATCCTCTTTTATCCTATCTGAACAGACCGCCAAACCCCTGAAGGATATTTGCAAAAAAGAAATCGCTCACCCCTTTGCTCTGCGGAGGAATCGCCTTCTGCTCACTTGGGGTGAGTAGCGGCATATCCCCCTGAAGCTCCCGCATCTTTTCTAACGCTTCCGGTGTTAATAATTGCGGATATGCGGAAGGATATTGCTGAAAATCAGTGCCGACAGGAGGCATGCCCGGCATCATCTGTCCTTCAGGAACAATGATTGTCGTCCCTGCCGGCCTCTCGATCTG
>MEYI01000035.1:3317-3494 GCA_001773975.1 Candidatus Azambacteria bacterium RBG_16_47_10 | reverse complement strand
CCCGTTTCGCAAAGCATCCGTTCGGATACGTGCGGTTGTTCGCACCGCATACTGGACGGTATTCTTTCGTGCACGCTTCAATTGTGTCACCTGTTTCTTCTGCTGTTGTTCCTTCCTGTGCTCTAAACAAGGGGGTGGTGCGCGTCGAACCGAGGTCCCGGCATTCAAAATCCCACC
>MEYI01000035.1:2945-3132 GCA_001773975.1 Candidatus Azambacteria bacterium RBG_16_47_10 | reverse complement strand
CGGGTCCGAACAATATTTGATGCACGCTTCCGGTCCTTGGCACCCGCCGGGACCACTCAAAAACCCATCTTGCTGTATCATCATTTCCGGTTTGCGGAACTGTCCCTCGAGCGTTCTGAACTGCTCAAACCGCTCAAAGCGCTCTTTTTCCATTTCCTTGAAGCGTTCCTCATCCATCGCCGACATT
>MEYI01000035.1:0-2922 GCA_001773975.1 Candidatus Azambacteria bacterium RBG_16_47_10 | reverse complement strand
AACGGGCGGCATGCCGATCATCGGCCTTATCACCTCGCCGCCACGATGGATAAATTCACGCAATTTCCCTTCCGCATCCTCTTTGTGCATCCCGCCCTGCTCTACCGCAAACGCGAGACATTCCTCCACATGCGCGGGGTCACTACAATACGCCCTGCATTCGTTATCGCCTTTACACCCGCCAGGACCGCCAACCTCCATTACTTTTTTCGCAAGCTCCCGCCCTTGCTCCATCATTTTTATTTCCGCTTCCGGAATAAGACCGTTTTCTTTTGCGAATGCGAAACATTCATCCTGATTTTCCGGTTTTTCGCAAAAATCCCTGCACTGCTCACCGCGACACCCTCCGGGACCTCCACGCTGTTCAATATCTTTAAATTTCTTCACTCGCTCTACCTCTTCTTGCGGGATGAGCTCGTTGTCTACTGCAAACTGAAAGCATGCATCGCGATTCTCCGGTTTCTCACAAAAATCCTTGCATTCTCCGCCGCGGCATCCGCCCGGGCCCAGTTTATTGCCGAGCTTGCGTGCGCGCTCTATTTCTGCTTTTGGCATCAAGTCGTTCTGCTCTGCGAAGGCGATACATTCTTCAAAATGATCGGGACTATCGCAATACGTCTTACATTGTTCGCCTTTACACCCGCCGGGGCCAACCGCCGGCATTTTTTTGATACGTGCCGCTTCTTCCGGGGAAATAAGGCCGTGTTCCTCGCCGAACTTCACGCACTCCGCCGTATTATCCGGGTTCTCGCAGTACGCGCGGCATTCATTTTCCGCTTTACACCCGCCGGGCCCACCATCTTCCATCACCTTCTTTGCGGCGCGTATTTTATTTTTATCGATGAGATCGTGTTTTTCCGCGAACGCAAGACATTCTCCTTGATGCGCGGGGTTCTCGCAGTATGCACGGCATTCACCCGATGACTGACACTGGCCGGGACCTCCTTGTTCACGAATAAGTTTGGCGCGCTCGCGCACCTCCGCTCCTTTCGGTATTGCAATATCATACTGCTCCGCAAATGAGATACACTCATCCTGATTATCCGCTTCTTCACAGTATGCTCTACATGTACTTTCCGACTGACATCCGCCCGGACCTATTTTCGGTAATTTTTCCGCCACCGTCACTTCTTCTTCCGACATCAACCCGTGCGCCTGCGCAAATGCCGTGCACGCGTCTTTATTGTTGAAATCATCGCAATACACTTTGCATTCATCATTGCTTGCGCAATTGCCAAGCTCCACAATAGGAAATGCGATATCGGTTTGTGCCGTCACCGCTACTGCCGCACCGAGAACAAGCGCTCCCCCGAACACAAATGCAATAAGTGTTCTTTTCATATACTTACTTGAATGGATTAACCTTTACTTCTTCAAACGGATTTGCAGTTTGCGTAAATGGATTTGTGGCACCGTCAACAAACGGATTTGCCGCCTTTGCCGCTTCCACCTCCGCTGCCTTCGCCGCCGCATCGGCTTCCGCAGCTACTCGTGCTTTTTCTTCCGCAACACCTGCGATCATCCCTGTTTCATACCCATACGTCTTCCCGGTTTTTTGCCCGCTCACCGATCCGGAGTAAAATCCGGCAACAGCTCCCGCAAGCAACCCAAGGATTAAAAAAATAATTGCAAGAAACCATTTTTTATCTGATTCCATATGCCTAAATAAATTATTAATGCTTTTTTTAGTATACCACAGACACGCCGCGGAGTCTCTGGAAATTGTGGACATGCTGTGCTATACTGGCTTCCGTATCGAAAGGAGAAAATAAGCGGGCATCCCGCTTAAATTTTTGTGCATGCATTACGTATACATCCTGCAAAGTACAGTAGACAAAAAATTGTACGTAGGATACACTCCTGATTTGAAAAGGCGGATTGCAGCGCACAATACGGGCAAAGCTCAAGCAACACGTCTTCGAAAACCATTACAATTATTGTATTATGAAGCGTATGGCGATGAAAGGGATGCGCGCAAACGAGAAAAGTTTTTTAAAAGCGGCTGGGGAAGAAATTATGTCAAAAAGCAGCTTCGCCATACGCTTATGAGCACAAAAATTTAGGCGGGTATCGTATAATGGTAATACCCCAGTTTTCCAAACTGGTGCCAGGAGTTCGATTCTCCTTACCCGCTCCATATCGGAATCGTTTTTCGAAAGAGTGGCATTATCCCGAGTTATCAAGCTATTTTCAGGTTCGAGCCGACCTTTTTTCTCATTGAACGCTTTTTCAGCCGTTTTTAGAAAGACAAACGCTTTTTTCCCGTTAATTCGCACTAATCTGTCTTTTAGAAACAGGTTCGAGCCGAGAATCCGCAGGACAGCTCTTTTGACTTCAATGTCGTCAATATTAAAGATTCTAGTTACATTGGCAGCGAAGTGTAATGTTTCTTCCATTGTCTTTGTCCATGAGGCTACACCATCCACCTCGATTCCTTCTTTGGTTTGTTTCTCCTCAGTTAGCAACCGAGCCTTCTCCTTTTGATACTCTTCTTCGCCAATCATGCCATCGATTTTCATTCCATAGAGGGTTTTCTTTTCAACCAAGATTGTATCTAGGCGCTTACTGAGTTTGCCTTTTTGAGCTCGTTCGAAATCAAACTCTCTTTCATTCCTTCGTTTTAAGCTCTTCTTAATCCATTCCACAAATGCTGGTTTAATTTCCAAACTAGCAATAAATTCCCTGACCTGCTTTTCTACCTCATCAGCATTTAGATACTGTTGGTGACAGGGTCCCAACTTCTTAGTACATCGAGCATATATAAAAATTTGAGAGGTACCAGAACGTTTGTAGTGTTTGGTTTTTCTGTCTGCAGTAATAGCTGCACCACACTCACCACATTTGAGAAGCTTCATGAAGTAAAAGTTATTGCGTTGTTTGAATACTCGTTTGCGACCATCAATAATATCCTGTACACGCTGG
>MEYI01000034.1:9468-9673 GCA_001773975.1 Candidatus Azambacteria bacterium RBG_16_47_10 | reverse complement strand
GCTACCACATTGTCTGGCGGCGAGGCTCAGCGCATTAAGCTTGCAGACGAGCTTGCGCGCCGCGATACCGGCGCAACATTGTATATTCTCGATGAACCAACCACGGGGCTTCACTGCGAAGACGTTTCAAAATTACTTATCGTGTTGCGCCGTTTGGTGAATAAACGCAATACGGTTGTTGTCATCGAGCATAATCTCGATGTTG
>MEYI01000034.1:8864-9418 GCA_001773975.1 Candidatus Azambacteria bacterium RBG_16_47_10 | reverse complement strand
AATGGCGGAGGCCAGCTGGTCGCAGAAGGCACTCCGAAAGATATCACAAAAGAAAAGAAAAGTTACACGGGACAGTTTTTGAAAAATGCGTTATAATAACGCCATGGAATCGAAAAAACTGAGAATTATTCTTCTCATTATCGCCGCCATGCTTCTCATTGGCGGCATTGTAGCGGTGGTACGCTATGTGCGAGCGCCGGAGAGTCCGAGCGAGCAGGTCGCGGCGCGCGCGCAATATGTAAAAGGAAATGCGTCATTCTCATATCCTGCGACGTGGCACCAAAACGACATTCCCACGTCGCCCGGGTTTATTTCGGTGCAATTATATGATGTCGGGGACGGTATTGTGTTTGTCGCATCGTCTAACGAAGAAGAAAGCGATCCGCAGGTGGACGGCACAGTTACGCGCGATGCCGCTATTATTGTAGGGGGAATTTCGGGAAAAGAGCGGGCATGGGAGAATGAAAAAACACAGGCGGTCGTATTGCGCGCAGACCAGATTACCTTTGGGGGCAGGGCATATCGGTTTGAAATGTTCGGACAGTTAAGCAGAA
>MEYI01000034.1:8524-8785 GCA_001773975.1 Candidatus Azambacteria bacterium RBG_16_47_10 | reverse complement strand
TCGGCACCAATGGAAGGACAGCAATAATTGGAAATAATAGGTGCGCTATGGCAACACTTAAAGTTTTCTCCGTTTCTGAATACATACAACACCTCAACGAGGTGTTGTATGAGCGCGATGCGGTAGTGGAAGGAGAGATATCAGAATACAAGATCAATCAGCAGAAATGGATATTTTTTAAGGTGAAGGATGATGCGGGAGTACTCGAATGTTTTGCCACCGTGTTTCGCGTAAAGATCCCGCTAGAAGACGGCATGCGCG
>MEYI01000034.1:8328-8457 GCA_001773975.1 Candidatus Azambacteria bacterium RBG_16_47_10 | reverse complement strand
GGAGCCCACCGGCGAGGGGGCGCTGAAGAGGGCGTTTGAACTGTTAAAAGCGGAGCTGGAAAAAGAAGGATTGTTTGCATCGCAGCGGAAGCGCGCGCTCCCGCGGTTTCCTGCGCGGATCGGACTTAT
>MEYI01000034.1:5321-8320 GCA_001773975.1 Candidatus Azambacteria bacterium RBG_16_47_10 | reverse complement strand
CGCGAGTCTGCGGCATATGGCGATTTTATCAAAGTATTGCAGCAGCGGTTCGGCGGGCTTTCCCTACACCTGTATCACACGCAGGTGCAGGGCGGTGAGGCGGTGCAGAATATTGTTGATGCGTTCTCATATTTTAATACGCATCAAAAAGAATTGGCGCTTGATTGCATTGTGCTGATCCGTGGCGGCGGTTCTCTGGAGGATCTTGCTTCATTTAACTCGCGCGAAGTGGCGTATGCGATCTTCGGATCTGCGGTGCCGGTGGTTACCGGGGTGGGGCATGAACAGGATGAATCAATTGCTGATTATGTCGCTGATCTCCGCGCCTCCACACCGTCTAATGCCGCAGAGCTTATCGCGCCTCAACGGGACGATGTTGCGCGTCATATTGATACCATGGCGCAAAAGATCGAATTTCGTATGCACAAGGCGCATGATGAAGCGACATCGCGCGTGGACGGCATGGTTTCTACCGTCGAAAACGCGTTGCGGAAAAAAATAGTCATGGTGGAGCGCATGGAACAGCAGGTGTTTTTTCGTTTGAAGTTTTTTGAGGAACGGATTATAATGCACCAATCAAAAATAGAAGGATTTGTTCGTCTTATGCATAGCTTCAGCCCTCGGGCGGTGCTTGATCGGGGATATGCGATAGTGCAAAAAGGCGGGCAGGCGATCGTAAGCGTGAAGGCGCTGAAGCTCCATGATGCGGTCCATATACAACTGAAAGACGGGGCGTTTGAAGCGGGGGTCACTCACATTGAATAATACATATATGAAAAAAAGCGACAAAACCATAAATTTTGCACAAGCATATCAGCGCCTGGAGGATATTACGAAAGAATTTGAATCAGGCGATCTTTCCATGGAAGAAGGACTGAAGAAGTTCGAAGAAGGGCTCGCGCTTGCAGCCGAATGCAAGCAGTATCTTAAGCAGGTGGAAAATAAGATCATCGATATAAAAAAGAAATTTAACGCAGAAGAGTAATATGGATCATATCGTTCTCGATCTTGAATCTCAGCATGAGTTTTCCGAAGTAGGAGGAAGGGATTACCCGCATTTATTGAAGGTGTCTATCGTGTGCTGTTATTCATACGCGCAAGATAAGTTTCTCGCATTTGAAGAACATGAGCTCGGCGAGCTCGAAGCGTTATTAAAAAACGCCGGCCTGATCATCGGGTTCAATACGAAATATTTCGACTATCAGGTTCTCCAGCCATATATGAAGGAGATCGTATTGAAGGATCTTCCATCATGCGACCTCATGGAGGATGTCACTAATATTTTAGGGCATCGGCTTTCGCTTGATTCGATCGCGCAGGCGACGCTGGGCACGCAGAAAAGCGGGCACGGGCTCGATGCGATCCGGTATTTCCGGGAGGGTAACATGGAGGCACTGCGGAAGTATTGTATTGATGATGTTCGGATCACGCGTGATGTTTTTGAATACGGCAAGACGCACGGCAATGTGAAATACAGTTCAAAATACCAGCCGGATAAACCGCTCTCTGTTCCAGTTGATTGGAAGCAGTATGCGTTTCATAGAGATGGTGATGCGGCACCGATGCCGGCAGCAGCGCAGACAAATCCCATAGTATCGGAAGAAGAAAGCGCTACTCCCAACGTCAATCCGCAGACCGGTAATTACTCTTTATTTTAGGAATAAGGATCTTCCTTATTCATTCACGATGAAACGAATATATCTCGATCATGCCGCAACAACTCCGCTTGATGGAGATGTGTCTGCGGCGATGATGCCATATTTTTCCGAGCAGTTTGGCAACCCGTCATCCGTGCATTCGTATGGGCGGGAAGCGCAACAGGCAGTTGATCGCGCGCGCCATATGGTCGCCGATGTCTTCGGCTGTTTAAGCCAAGAAGTGATCTTCACCGGATCTGCGACCGAATCGAATAATTTTGCGATACAAGGGGTTGTGCGGAATGCACAAAAGCGCGGCAATCCGGTGCATGTTATTACATCATCGATAGAACACGAGTCGGTTACGAGCCCATGTAAACAGATGGAGCGAGAAGGGGTTTCGGTAACCTATCTTCCCGTGTCTCAGGATGGGTTCATTGATCCCACTGATGTGGCACAGGCGCTCACGGAGCACACCGTGTTGGTGAGCGTCATGTATGCGAACAATGAAATAGGAACGATACAGCCGATTTCGGAAATTTCTGAAATTATTCAAGAACATAATCTAAAAACTAAAAGCTATAAGCTAAAAACTGTATTCCACACCGATGCAGCGCAGGCGGCATATTTTTTACCGTGCCGCGTTGCTGATCTTGGCGTTGATCTTATGACGGTCTCCGGGCATAAAGCGTACGGTCCGAAGGGAACCGGTGTGCTGTATGTGAAAAAGAATACGGAACTAATACCGTTGATTTTTGGCAGCGGCCAGGAATACGGAAAGCGATCGGGCACTGAAAATGTTCCCGGTATCGTAGGGATAAGCACGGCGCTTGCAAAGGCCGTTGCAGACAGGGACGAAACAGGAAAACGCATCATCGATTTGCGCGATCATCTCATTGCGCGCGTGTGCAAGGAAATACCGGGAGCATCGTTAAACGGCTCCCAGAAAGAGCGTCTTCCGGGAAATGCGAATTTCCTTTTCCGCGGAACGCGCTCACAGGATCTTTTATATATGCTTGATGAGGAAGGAGTGGCGGCATCCGCAGGGTCGGCATGTCAGTCAAAAGCGCTTTCCTATTCCCATGTGCTTCATGCGCTAGGGCTTTCCGAAAAGGATGCAAATGCTTCGATCAGGTTCTCGCTCGGAAAAGGCACGACAAAAAAAGATATTGATTCCGCGGTTTCTATTCTGGTGAAATCGATACGGAAACTGCAAGAATAACAAGAAAAGGGGATTCCTACCAAATTAGCACTCTTGACCCAAGAGTGCTAATTTGGTAGAATAAAAACAATGTAATAATGTCCTGGTGATTTTTCTAAGAAAAGCGCGCGGAAGCCGAGCCACGAATTGTTCCTTCCTTT
>MEYI01000034.1:3445-5265 GCA_001773975.1 Candidatus Azambacteria bacterium RBG_16_47_10 | reverse complement strand
ATAACAAGAAAAGGGGATTCCTACCAAATTAGCACTCTTGACCCAAGAGTGCTAATTTGGTATCATGATTTTGAGATTTATGTTTATAAGCTAAAAGCTAACAACCCATAAGCTAATCGCATGCAATTCAATAAATTTACTACCAAAGCACAGGAGGCGATATTTAAGGCGCAGGAGATAGCGGCGGCACATGCGCAATTTCAGGTTGATGCCGTTCATTTGATGGATGCACTTATCCGGCAGGAGGAGTCTATTATTACGACGATCATTCATAAGCTTGGCGTAAACAGCGAACTGCTTAAAGTGCAGGTTGACCACGCCGTGGAAACGGGGGAAAAGAGCGAGACAAATATCCCGTTCGGACAGGTGTATGTGACGGCGGATCTCGCAAAAACATTTGAGAAGGCGGTGCAGGTTGCATCCGCGATGAAAGACGAATTTGTTTCCACCGAACATTTGTTTTTGGCGTTGCTTGAAGTTGATTCCAGGGCAAAAGCGGTCCTTACCGGATTTCATATTACGTCCGATGCGGTGCTCAAGATATTGGCGACCGTACGCGGATCACAGCGCGTGACCGATCCGGAACCGGAGGGAAAATATCAGGTACTGGAAAAATACGCAAAAAATCTTACTCAGCTCGCGCGGCAGAAAAAACTTGATCCGGTTATTGGCCGGGATAACGAAATACGCCGGGTGATGCAGGTGTTGTCACGGCGCACGAAAAATAATCCGGTACTTATCGGCGAGCCGGGCACGGGGAAGACGGCAATCGTGGAGGGACTGGCACAGCGGATCGTGGATGAGGATGTTCCGGAGTCATTGAAAGGAAAGGAAGTTATTTCCCTTGATCTCGGATCCCTTATTGCCGGCACGAAATACCGCGGCGAATTTGAAGATCGGCTCAAAGCGGTGCTGAAAGAGATGAACCGTCAGGCAGGAAGGATCATATTGTTCATCGATGAACTCCATATGCTTGTTGGTGCCGGTGCGGCGGAAGGTGCGATCGATGCGGCAAATTTGTTAAAGCCGGCGCTTGCGCGCGGCGAGTTGCATGCGATCGGTGCCACAACGATAAAGGAATATCAAAAACATATTGAAAAGGATCAGGCGCTCGAGAGGCGGTTTCAGCCGATCATGGTGAATGAGCCGGCGGTGGAAGATGCGATCGCGATCTTACGCGGTATTAAGGAAAAATACGAAATGCATCACGGTGTCCGCATCACTGATCCCGCGATCGTTGCCGCAGTGACATTATCAAGTCGATATATCTCCGATCGGTTCCTTCCGGATAAGGCGGTCGATCTTATTGACGAAGCGGCATCCGCGCTGCGCATGGAGATCGATTCCATGCCTCAGGAATTGGATCAGTTGAAGCGCGCGATAATGAAGCTTGAGATCGAGCAGGAGGCGCTGAAAAAGGAAACCGATCCCGCATCAAAGGAGCGGTTGAAAAACATAAAAAAATCGCTTGCGGAAATAAAGGAAAAAACAAGCGACCTTGAATTGCAGTGGAAAACGGAAAAGGAGATCATTTCCGGTATTCGCGAATTAAAGAAAGAAGAGGATGCCCTGCGCCAAGAGGCGGAAATAAAAGAACGCACGGCCGACCTTCAGAAGGTTGCGGAAATTCGGTATGGGAAAATTCCCGATCTGGAAAAAAAGATCGCGACACAGCAGGGGAAATTGCGCCAGATCCAAAAGGCGCGCCAGATATTGAAAGAGGAGGTTTCCGAAGAAGATATCGCCGATGTTGTTTCAAAGTGGACGGGGATCCCGGTATCAAAAATGTTACAGGAGGAAGCAAAGAAATTATTGGAGAT
>MEYI01000034.1:1630-3427 GCA_001773975.1 Candidatus Azambacteria bacterium RBG_16_47_10 | reverse complement strand
GAGTTATCGGGCAAGATGAAGCTATTACTGCGGTTGCGCATGCGATCCGCCGTTCCCGCGCGGGTATTTCCGACAGAAAAAAGCCGATTGGTACATTTATGTTCCTCGGGCCGACCGGTGTAGGGAAAACAGAGCTCGCAAAGGCGATCGCGGAATTCATGTTCCAATCGGAAAGCGCGATTGTGCGGATCGATATGTCCGAATATATGGAGAAACATTCCATTGCAAAAATGATCGGCTCGCCGCCGGGATACATCGGCTATGAGGAAGGCGGACAGCTTACGGAAGCGATACGACGGAAACCGTATAGCGTGGTGTTGTTTGATGAGATAGAAAAAGCACATCCGGAAACATTCAATATGTTGTTGCAGATACTCGATGAGGGAAATCTGACCGACTCAAAAGGAAGAAAAGTGAATTTTAGGAATTCAGTCATTATCATGACGTCCAATGTCGGATCGGAGCTTATCGTGGAAGAGGGGTCGCTTGGTTTTTCGGAAGAGAAAAAAGGAAAGGGATTGGGATACGATGAGATCGCGCGCAGAGTCCGGTCATCGCTGAAAGAACATTTTCGTCCTGAATTTTTGAACCGCATTGATGAGATCATTGTGTTTCATCAGCTGACCAAAGAGACCTTAATGAGCATCGTGGATATACAAGCGGAAAAGATCGCGGAGAATCTTTCCGAGCGGCAGATCAAAATAAAGATAGGGAAGAAAGTAAAAGAATTTTTAGTGGATCAGTGCAAGGATGTTGAATACGGCGCACGACCGCTCCAGCGGCTTATCAGCCAACATATTTTAGACCCTATCTCTGAAAAGGTACTTGAAGGAAAGGTAGCCGACGGATCATCCGTGCTCGTCGATATAAAAGATGGTAAAATAGAAGTTACAGTTAGGAATTAGGAAGCAGGAATTAGGGTTAGCTTTTAGTGGTTAGGTTATGGCTTTTAGGAATTAGGGGTTAGCTTATAACTTTTAATTCCCGATCCCTAATCCCTAACCATGGGTGACGTCCGACATCACCCATCCCCAACCACCAACCCCTAATTCCTATAAGCTAATCTCCTAATCCCCCCATGCTCACCCCATTTTTTACGTTTCTTTTTTTTGCGGCGCTTGAGTTGCAAACGCTTGTATATCAGGAAAGTACGGTCATGCTTTTTGCATTACCGGTGCTTGCGTTCTCTCTCGCGTGGTATTACTCTCAGCGAGTAAGCTTTTCCGTCATTGCGCTTTTACATGGCGTTGTCGCTTCACTCTTTCTTTCTCTCTTTCAAAACGGAGTACCCGCTCAGATCATTGCGATCATTTCCGCCGGCATCTTTTTCCTTTTCTTGTCATTGATCGAGGCGCGTCGTCCGCGCGCATTGGTGCTCGTTTCTTTTTATGAGTTTCTCGCGTTCTTTTTTCTCCTGCTTTCTTACCGGCTGTATTTTGAGACACCTCTTTGGCTCCTTGGGTTTTCCGCTTTCCTTTTCATTCTTTCCCTTTTCTCTTCTTCATTGAGTATTATGCTGGAGGTAGGCCTTTGGTTGCGGGTGCGTCTTTTTGCGTTTTCCATCGTCGTTGCGGCGATCATGACCGAATTGTTTCTGGTGTTTGGAAATTTGTCCCTGCATCCGGTAAACATCGACTTCCTTCTCTTTTTTGTCTATTATACGTTATGGGATATCACCTTACGGTACTTTGCGGTGCGTTTCACAAAACAGTCGCTTGTGATCAGTATTGCCTTGCTTATTTTCGGTATTTCTTCCGTAGTGTTTTTTTCCCGATGGCTTCCCCATTAGAAGTCTTA
>MEYI01000034.1:0-1612 GCA_001773975.1 Candidatus Azambacteria bacterium RBG_16_47_10 | reverse complement strand
AGTGAAATAAAGTATGAAAAAAATAATCATCACAGGCACACTTGTTCTTGTCGGCGGAATGGCGGGGGCATTTGCAGCTATTTTTCTCTCATCATATGCACAGTCCATCCCGGTTCTTTCCGGTATGGACATTTTTGATGTGCGCAAAGATCAAGCGGTGATCGTAAATAAGACGGAGCAGGTGGTGATAGAGCAACAATTGGCATTCCAAAAAGCGTACGAAAAAAATGTCCCCGCCATTGTCGCGGTAAAGTCGGTGCTGTATGGGAATACCCAGGTGTCCGGCGTCGGTTTCATCGTGAGCTCGGATGGGCTTGTGGTGACGCGCCGAGAATGGGTGTCATCCGCGACGGGATCAAAGGTGGTAGTGACGCGTGGAGAAAATGATATTCCTGCGGATGTGGTGAAAGTTTCCGAGGAGCGGGGATTGGTATTATTAAAGATTAAAGCATCGGGGTTGCCGGTTGTTTCATTTGCAAAAAATGAGGAAAGGAAATTAGGTGAGGAAGTTTTCCTTATTGGCATGAAGCGGGGAACGAAAGAAATGATTTCATTCATGAATGCGGGTGTGATAAAAAGTATTGATGGTGATTTCATGGAAACGAACATAATGGAAGATTTTCGTTTAGCGACAGGAACGCCGTTATTCACTATCACCGGTGATGTATTAGGAATAAATTCAGTGAATTCCGCAGGATATGTGTTTGCAATCTCTTCCGATGCAATTACTAAGTTTTTATATTAACGAGCTTCTAGGGATTAGCTTATAGCTTATAGGTTAGGGGTTAGGGATTAACTTTACGAGATCATATCTCGTAAAAGGATGTTTCCTAATTTCTAAAAGCTATAAGCTAATCCCTAATCCCTAATCCCTAATTCCTACCCCCATGATTAAAAAAGCGATCATCCCCGTAGCAGGAATGGGAACGCGATTTCTTCCCGCAACAAAGGCACAGCCGAAAGAAATGCTTCCTATTGTCGATAAGCCCATCATTCAATATCTTGTTGAAGAAGCGGTTGCTTCCGGTATTACGGAAATCATCTTTGTGACCGGAAGAGGAAAGCGAGCGATAGAGGATCATTTTGATTACGCCTATGAGCTCGAACAGATGCTCGCTACGAAGGGGAAAAAGGAGCTTTTAAAGACGATACGGGAAATATCAAATCTTGCGTCGTTCGCCTATGTTCGCCAAAAGGAACCCCGAGGCGATGGCGATGCATTGCTTGCTGCCGCGCATCTTGTCGGCGACGAGCCATGCGCGGTGTTATTTGGCGATGATATTGTCGATAGTACTGTCCCGTGCCTGAAGCAAATGATCCCGATGTTTGAAAAGTATAACGATCCAGTCGTAGCGCTTGAGGAAGTGAAGGAAGATGAAACGTCGATGTACGGTATCGTGGATACGACACGCGTAGGGGATCGCATGCATGAAATTAAACATATCGTAGAAAAGCCTGCCCCGGGCAAGGCTCCGTCGCGTCTTGCGATAGTGGGGAAGTATATTATTACGAAAGAAGTATTTGGTGAGTTGAGAAAGCTGCGTCCAAAAGATGGGGAGATACGATTAGCGGATGCGTTGAAAAATTACCTTTCCCATAATGCGGTGTACGG
>MEYI01000033.1:7445-11237 GCA_001773975.1 Candidatus Azambacteria bacterium RBG_16_47_10 | reverse complement strand
ATAAAAAAGAAGTATTCGTATTTGATATGACGAGCGGCGGTGAGGGCACTCGGATAAAAAAACGGATGGAAAAGCGCGGGAATGTGACATTTTATTCACATACGATCGTTCAAAAGATCATTGGGAGCGATAGTGTGCGGGGAATTTTGTATAAAGATATGCAGAGCGGGGAAGATCATGAACTTTTGGTTGAGGAGGTGTGTATCGTGGTGGGGGGGTCTGCAAATTCCGATTGCGTAAGCGGTGTGTGCGAGCGCACGAAGGCAGGGGAGGTTATTATCGACCCAAAAACGAATGCGACAAGCCATATCGGCATATTTGCAGCCGGCGATGTGACCGATACTATTGAAAAAGACGCCATTATTTCAGCAGGAGAGGGCGCGCGCGCCGCCTTACGTTGTGTTGCCTGGCTTTCAGGAAAGTAAGGGCACGCCTCACCGCGCGATACGTCACAGTCCGGCGAACGATGGAGGTGCTATGTATTGGCGCATTCGGTTGCTATGCGTTATAATTGATGCATGTACGATTGTATCATCATCGGCGGCGGCCCTGCGGGTGCCGCGGCTGCGGTATATGCCGCACGGAAAAAATTAAAGGCGTTATTTATCGCGGAATCCATCGGCGGGCAGTCGGTCGTTTCCGAAAGCATCGAAAACTGGATCGGGGAGAAATCGATCTCCGGATTTGATCTTGGGAAAAAACTGGAAGATCATGTACGCGCGCAGGAAGGCATCGATATCAAGGTATCGGAGCGGGTAACTGCGGTAGCAGAAGACGGAGATGGATTTTCTGTTACCAGTGCAAGCGGTACGACATATCAGGCAAAGACCGTGCTTGTGGTGACCGGCGGACGAAGGAGAAAATTGAACGTACCGGGAGAAGATGCGTTTTTAGGGAAGGGGGTCGCGTATTGGGCGACATGAGACGCCCCGCTGTTTCGCGGGAAGGACGTGGCGGTAGTTGGCGGAGGAAACGCGGCGCTTGAAGCGGTTGTCGATCTTTTGCACTATGCGACACATGTGTATTTATTGGTGCGGAGCGGAGAATTGAAAGGGGATGCAATAACCCAGCAGGAGATAAAAAATTCTCCAAACACGACCGTTCTTATGAATACGAAAGTAGCGGAGATCACGGGAGATAAATTCGTGCGGGGACTTACCTGTATAAATAGCGCAACAGGAGAAGAGAAAAAATTGGATCTGAGCGGCGTATTTATTGAGATTGGTTCGGTTCCCAATGCTGAGCTTGTGAAAGAGCTTGTTTCAGTCAATGAGATGGGGGAGATCATTACCGATGCACGCACCGGCATGACATCGAAAAAAGGCATCTGGGCTGCGGGTGATGTGGCTGATGGGTTGTATAAACAAAACAATATCGCGGCGGGAGATGCGGTGAAAGCGATACTTTCCATATATGCCTATTTAGTAAAAAAAGAAAAATAATCATATAACGTACCACTATGGCAAAAGTAGCGATCAATGGGTTCGGAAGAATTGGTAGGATATTTTTACGCGTTGCATTTTCAAGGCCGGAAATCGAGGTTGTGGCGATCAATGATCTTGGTGATCTTGAAAATCTCGCATATTTGTTGCGCCATGACTCCGTGTACCGCGGGTGGGATCATGATGTTTCCGTGCGCGATGGAAAACTTGTTATCGACGGCAAGGAGATCTTGTTCATCCAGGAAAAAGACGCGGCAAAATTGCCATGGGGAGATCTTGGCATCGATGTCGTGGTGGAATCGACCGGCTTCTATGAAACATTTGAAAAATCAAAAGTGCATCTGGCGGCAGGTGCGAAGCGCGTGGTGATCTCTGCGCCGGCAAAGGATGATGAATGTGCGGATGCAAAAACGATCCTCATGGGCATCAATGAAGAGGCGCTCAGCGACGTTATTGTCAGTTCGAACGGGTCATGCACGACCAATTCCGTTCATCCCGTCATACAAACGCTCAATGAAACCGTTGGTGTAAAAAAAGCGATGCTCATCACCGTGCACGCCTATACTGCAACGCAGAAATTGGTGGACGGCCCTGATAAGGGTGACTGGCGTCGCGGTCGTGCTGCGGCGCAAAACATCTCTCCGTCGACAACTGGGGCAGCGATTGCGGTAACGCGCGCGGTAAAGGATCTGAAAGGGAAGTTTGACGGAATCGCGGTGCGTGTGCCGGTAGTGTCCGGTTCATTATCAACCGTGACGTTTCTTGCCGGACGACCGACAACCGTTGCGGAGATCAATGACGCGCTCACAAAAGCGGCAGAAAGCGATCGCTGGAAGGGGGTCTTTGCCACGACAACTGATCCGCTCGTTTCCTCGGACATCATCGGTATATCATATGCATCAATTGTTGATCTCGCGCTGACAAAGGTTATCGATGGCGATCTGGTGAGTATTGGCGCATGGTATGATAATGAGATGGGGTATACTCATATGTTGGTTGAACATGTTATTAAAGCTGCTGCGCTCGCGCAGAAATAGTTACTGATATGTTTGAAAGTTTTCACTTCTACATCTTTATCCTGCTCGCGATATTTGCGGTGCTGCTTATGGTGTTTAATAGTTTTATTCCGCACCACTGGATCATCGATGCGATTTTGTGGTGTGTTTTGGCGGTACCCATTATCGCGTTTCTGTATCTCGCGCGATTTCGCGGTGGCGTAACAACACCATTTTATGTGTTGTTCTGCTCCTTGCTTATCGGGTATATCGTGATGTTCGGGGGAATAAAATTATATTCTCTCTTTTATCCTGCATAATCATATGACCATCTATCTTGCCGCTGATCACGCAGGGTTTGCCCTTAAAGAAAAGGTGAAGCTGTTTTTGGAGAGCGGGGGATATACGGTTGCGGATATGGGCGCATACGAGGAAAATAAGGATGATGATTATCCCGATTTCATGAGCGCGGCCGCGCAGGCGATCGCAAACGACCTAATCCGCGGTATTGATTCAAAAGGGATCATATTCGGGGGCTCGGGACAGGGAGAAGCCATGGCAGCAAACCGTATCGACGGCGTGCGGGCCGCGGTGTACTATGGCGGGCCGACGGACATCGTTATACTGTCACGTCAGCATAACGATGCAAACATACTTTCGCTCGGCGCACGATTTGTTTCCGGGGACGAAGCGCTTGCCGCGGTGAAGTTGTGGCTTGAAACGCCGTTTTCCAATGAGGAGCGGCACAGGCGGCGTATTTTGAAGTTCTAATATGATCGAGATCATTCCTGCAATTATCGCACGAGACTTTGAAGAACTCGCACACAAGATCGCGGTGATCGAAGGGTTTGCGGCGTGGGCGCAGATTGATGTCATGGACGGCGTATTTACGCCGCCGGTTACATTTAACGATCCGACGCAATTACGTGAGCTGAAAACGAACGTGAGGCTCGAAGCGCACCTGATGGTGGCAGATCCAGAAAAGTGCATCGATGCATGGCTTGATTCCCCGGTCGAGCGTATTCTTATTCATTATGAATCAACAACACCCGCGCAATTGCATGCGCTCATTCGTCGCGGTGAAGAGAAGGGAAAAGATATGGGAATCGTTCTGAAGTTCGAGACCCCTGTTTCAGTGCTGGATGAATTTTTTGCGAAACATCATTCACTGCGTTCTATTCAACTCATGGGCATTGCGGAGAT
The DNA here is from genome assembly GCA_001773975.1 of Candidatus Azambacteria bacterium RBG_16_47_10. Lineage (GTDB taxonomy): Bacteria > Patescibacteriota > Minisyncoccia > GWC2-36-17 > WO2-46-25 > MEYI01. Next base: position 7,597 of record MEYI01000033.1, on the reverse strand, counting down.
CGGATATCACGGGCATCCGTTCGAACAAAAAACGCTCGAGAAAATATCCGTTTTGCGCACCCGTCATCCCGGTGGTATAATAGAGATCGATGGGGGAGTAAGCGAAAAAAATATCCCCGGTATCGTGCGGGCGGGCGCCACGCGGATCATTG
>MEYI01000033.1:6126-7434 GCA_001773975.1 Candidatus Azambacteria bacterium RBG_16_47_10 | reverse complement strand
ATTTTTTCAGCAGATGATCCAAGCCGGGCGTATGATATGCTTGTACAAAGTGCAGAAAGCGAAGCGTAATAGAATTTTTATGGCACCATTACACGAAGACAAATTACGGATGCTTGAGGAAAAGGCGAATGCGATCCGCAACAGCATCATTGAGATGCTGATCGAGGCGAAAAGCGGGCATTCCGCGGGGCCGCTCGGCATGGCGGATGTTTTTACTCTTTTTTATTTTCATATTCTCAATCATGATCCGAAAGATCCCACATGGATCGATCGTGATCGCCTGGTCCTGTCGAACGGACATATTTGCCCGGTGTTGTATGCCGCCATGGCGCACGCGGGGTATTTCCCGGTGGAAGAATTAAAAACATTGCGGAAATTCGGATCGCGCTTGCAGGGCCATCCGCACCGCGAATGGCTTCCGATGTTAGAGACGAGTTCCGGCCCGCTGGGGTCAGGGTTGTCTCAAGCGGTAGGCATGGCGCTTGCGGAACGGATGACACATGGAAGATCGTCAAAGAAATTTTTCTATTGTTTTATGGGGGATGGTGAGTTGAATTGCGGGCAGATCTGGGAGGCGGCGATGCTTGCGGGAAAGGAGATGCTCCATAATGTGATCGGTATCATTGATCGCAATAATATTCAGATCGACGGATTTACCGAGGAGATTATGCCACTTGAGCCGTTGAAGGAGAAATTTGAATCATTCGGCTGGCATGTGATAGACGTGGATGGGCATAATTTTGAAGAGATCAATGATGCGGTCGGGCAAGCGCAAGCGGTGTTTGAAAAACCGTCGATGATCATTGCGCATACCATTCCCGGTAAGGGTGTCGATTTCATGGAACGGCGATTTGAATGGCATGGGAATCCGCCGGGACTCGGGCCGGAAGACGTGGTCAAAAAAGCGGATCAAGGTGCGGTTGCGCTTGAGGAATTGCGGACGCTGGGAGGAAAAATTAAATCAGAGCATGAATAATATGAACGTGAAATTAAATCCAAAACTTTTTGATAAGGACATCGAGCAGGCGCCTATTCGTAAAGGGTATGGAGAGGGGCTTTTAGAAGCGGGAAAGCAGGATGACCGGGTCGTTGCGTTGTGTGCCGATCTGACAGGCTCAACGATGACGAGTACGTTCTCAAAGGTGTTCCCGAATCGATTCGTGGAGATCGGGATCGGCGAACAGTCGATGGCATCTGTTGCATCCGGTATGGCGGCGATGGGAAAGATCCCGTTTCTTGCATCATACGCGATGTTTTCTCCGGGTAGGAACTGGGAGCAGATCCGTACGACAATTTGTTATAACGATG
>MEYI01000033.1:639-6113 GCA_001773975.1 Candidatus Azambacteria bacterium RBG_16_47_10 | reverse complement strand
CGGGGGTGCGCATGCGGGCATCTCGGTGGGGCCGGACGGCGGTACCCATCAGGCGGTTGAAGATATCGCGATCACGCGCGTTATTCCGCGTATGACCGTGATCGTTCCATGCGATTCCATTGAGGCAAAAAAGGCAACATTGGCGGCCGCGAAAATGGTGGGACCGGTGTATATTCGTCTTGCGCGTGAAGCGACGCCAATTATGACTACTGAAGAAACACCATTTGCGATCGGTAAAGCGCAAAATTTTTTCCGACCGAAGGATGGTATTGCGGTGCAGGTTGGTATCATTGCAGTGGGAGCGCTTGTGCATAATGCCATTATGGCCGCGCGACAGCTTGAGAATGAGGGATTCGGAGTAGTGGTTATGAATCTCGGCACGGTAAAACCGATAGATGAAAAAGCTATCATCGAGCTCGCGAAAGAGATGAACGCAATTGTGACGGTGGAAGAACATCAGATCAAAGGAGGCGTAGGATCTGCGGTTGCAGAGGTGCTCGCGCAAAATCATCCGGTACCGATGGAGTTTGTCGGGGTGCATGATGTGTTTGGCCAATCCGGAGAGCCTAATGAACTTGTTGAACACTATGGCATGGGCGTTCACTCGATCATTGATGCGGTTAAAAAGGTAGTAACGAGAAAATAATAATACCATGTACGATGTAATCACTATCGGCGCAGCGACGCGGGACGTTTTTTTGTTAAGTGACCATTTTCATGTGGCAAAAGAAAAGCATCTTTCATCTGACAGTGAGGTGCTGTATTTTAATTTGGGATCAAAAAATGAATTAAGCGAGGTTATTTTAACGACGGGCGGCGGCGCGACAAATGCGGCGGTGACATTCGCGCGGCAGGGTTTCAAAGTTGCATGCGTATGCCGCGTCGGCGATGAAGAAAGCGGACACGATGTCGTTCGTGCTTTGAAGTACGAAGGAGTTGTGACAAATTTTATCCAGCATGACGCAAAAGCCCCGACTGCATATTCCACGATCCTCACAACAAAAGAAGGAGAACGGGTTATTTTGGTAAAGAGAGGAGCATCCGATCATATCAAGGCGAAAGAGATCCCGTTTCAAAAAATCCGTACGAAATGGTTTTATATATCATCGCTTGCGGGAGATATTGCATTGCTAAAGCGTATCGTTGCGGAAGCGAAAAAAATGAACGCGCGCGTTGCCGTAAATCCCGGACGGCTGGAATTGGAAAAAGGATTTTCCGCGCTCGCGCCGATCTTAAAAAATATCGATGTGCTTTTTATAAATCAAGAAGAGGCGGCACAGCTTACCGGCATTTCGTACGTAGATGAGAAATTGATATTTGAGAAGCTTGATGCGGCGGTGCGCGGTATCGTAGCGATGACAAAAGGACCCGGTGGCGTGGTTGTTTCAGACGGTGCGTACCAGTACAGCGCAGGCATCCCGAAGGCGCCGATCGTCGGGCGGACAGGCGCAGGGGATGCGTTCGGATCGGGGTTTGTTGCAGGTCTTTTGCATAAAAACGATATAGCGTTTAGTATGATATTGGGCACGGCGAACGCAACGTCTGTTATTCAGCATTTATCGGCAAAACGGGGGATATTGGAGAAGGGAAAATGGGGGAAGTGGCCGCGGATCTCAGTAATAAAAAAAGCATTAAAAAACCATGGATAAATCAATAGAACAGATCGCGCGCGTATTGCGCACGGACAAACATACGGTAGACATAGCGTGCAAACGATTGGAAGAATTAACAGGCAGGAAGAATATTCCTCAAAAAGTTGTGGAAGAAAATGCGCAGCTTGTCGAAAAGTCGTTGAGAGCGCTTAACGTTCGTCCCGATGCATATCATTTTGAGATATATAAAGCGCTTATCGATCGCGTGAAAAATAATGATGCGTCTATTTTTAAACTGTTTCGCCAGCCACGGTGCATTGATTACGCGGGATGCAAGACATTATTGAACTTTGCGGTTGAACTTGCGGATGTCGGTGAAGGATTTTTCTTGAAAAAAGAGGTCGCGGCGAATTTGTTGCGCAATCAGCCCCCGATGAATATCATCAAGGCGCTGAACTACAAGGACGTGAACGAACTTCTTGAGAAAGAAGATGTGTACGAGGTATTTTCCGCGCTTCGTTTCGGGGAAGACAAGGATTGGCTTAATAACGTATTTTTCGCGCAATATAAAGATATCAAGGCGGAAGATTTTGAAAAACGCCCCATCATATTGCAGGTACTGAACGATAAATGGCTCCATATTGCCGAGCAATTTCTAAAAAAGAAGTATCATAATGTATCGCACTTAAAAGAGCTGGGTGTTATCTTTGTTATCCCGCTTGAATTAAAGACACCGGGGGAGACCATGCGCATTTTCGGTCTTGTCCTGCATTATTTGAACGAGGTCGCATTTTATTCAAAATTATTCGTGAAATACACCGAGCAACCGTCAGTATTCTCCGATCGCCTTATTTCCTCTTTGCGCGGCGATGTGCTTGCTGAACGACTTCCGAATGATCATGTTGTTTCAAGTTGGATGATCGTTCAGCGTTATCTCGCAAAAGATGATGAATACGATTGGCGTTTATTTGCGCCACATGTAAATCCAGAGGCGCTGCATTGGACGAAAGCGGAGGATTGCGTTGCAAAGCTCAATGAACGATTTACCGATCTCGATCTTCATTTCTGGCAGGATCTTGATTTCGTGGGTGATTTTTACCGAACGGAATCGGGCGTTGATAATTTAGTGAGCTTCAACCTCATTGATACGGTCATGTCTCTCGTCATGGATAAAGAAATGATCAAGTATCTGTATCATCATCAGGAGGCGCTGTGGAATAAGTTGTTTATGGAGTATGTGGGCGGCCGCGATGAAATGGAGAAAACGATCATTGATAATTTTATCAAAGGATACATTGCTTTCTAGCACGATGAATCTCAACACAAAAAAACTATTTCATGATGCGGAAGCCGGCGGGTACGCGATCGGGCAGTTCAATGCGTCAACCGCCGATCAGATCAAAGGTATCATTGGTACTGCGGCACGCATGCGCGCACCGGTTATTGTCGCCACATCGGAAGGGGAATGCGCATTCATCGGCGCGCGGCAAGTCGTAAAGCTGTGCGAAGCATACGAAGAAGAGGCCGGCATCCCGATTATTTTGAATGCCGATCATACGTATAAGGATGCGGAAAAAATAGAAAATCTTGATAAAATAAAAGCATTACTTACCGCAGGGTATAATTCCATTCATTTCGACGGTTCCGTACTTTCATTTGAGGATAATGTGCGGTGGACGAAGCAGGTGGTGGAGTTGTGTAAAGAGAAAGATCCGGGCATTTCTGTTGAAGGTGAGCTCGGGTTTTTACCCGGAGCATCGGAGGTCTCGGAAAAAAAGGTTGAAATAAAACCGGAATATCTCACGGACCCCGCGCAGGCGTTGGAATTCGTGCGCGCGACCGGCGTTGATCGGCTTGCGGTCTCGGTGGGGAATAGTCATGGTATTTCATTTCAAGAAGACAGGCTTGATATCGAACGCATTGGGAAGATAAAAGAAGCGATCGGGGATCATGCGGTGCTTGTACTGCATGGCGGATCAGGAATACCTGACGAGCAAATACGGGCCGCGATCGCGCATGGCATACGAAAGATCAATGTGAATACGGAATTGCGCGTTGCGTTTCACGGCGCATTGAAAGAGGTGCTCACGACGACGCCGCAAACAACACCCTATAAGTTTTTCCCGCCTGCGATCGATGCGGTTGCGCGTGTCGTGGAGGGAAAGATCACAGTATTTGGCAGTGGTATGCATGCATAAAAAACGAATCGTATGGCGGACATATTCACCATTCATGGCGGAAAAAAATTGCGTGGAACTATACCGGTACGCGGCGCGAAAAATGCCGCGTTTGCGATCTTTGCCGCTGCATTGCTGACCGATGAGCCGTGCGAGATCGACAATGTCCCGCTTGTGGAAGATATTTTAGTGATGCTCGAGATCTTTAAAAGTGTCGGGGTGCGATGTGAATTTATTTCCGAACGAAAGGTCCGCATCCATGCGGCAGCTGTTTCTGCAAAAGATATCCGTAATGATATCGTGGAAAATATCCGCGCATCCATTTTATTGTGTGGTTCGCTTTCCATGCGGACAAAAAAATTAAAATTGGCAAAACCGGGCGGGTGTTCTATCGGCGCGCGCGTGCTCGGTCCGCATATCGATGCGCTTGCTCCACTGGGAGTGATAATACATAAATCAGGGAAATTTCTTTCAATCGAGCATAAGGAGGCAATGGGCGATAAAGAAATTGTGTTGTCTGAAATGTCTGTGACCGCAACGACAAACACGGTGCTCGCATCGGTATTGCGAAAAGGAACAACAACGATCTACTGCGCCGCGGCAGAGCCGTATGTGCAGGATGTGTGTCATTTTTTAGTTCGTATGGGCGCTCATATTTCCGGTATTGGCACCAACACGTTGGTCATTCGCGGTGTGTCGCGCTTGCACGGCGCGGATCATTTTATTATGCCTGATCCCATCGAAATGGGGACGTTTATTACGCTCGCCGCATGCACGAAAAGCAGGATAAAAATTGCCGATGCAGTGCCGGAATTCATGAGGGCTGACCTGTTGAAATTCGAGCAGGCGGGTGTTATAGTGAAAATGAAAAAAGCGAAGAAAAGCGGTGCGCGCCATTGGTATGCGATGCAGGATATCGAGGTGATTCCCGCGCCTCTTGGTGCAATACAAAAGATCCATAATATGCCGTATCCTGGCGTATGTCCTGATATGCTCCCCCTCTTTTCAGTGCTTATGACGCAGGCAAAAGGGGTAAGTTTGATACATGATTGGATGTATGAGGGGCGTCTGAAGTATATCGATGAATTAAAACGGATGGGGGCGGATGCGTTCATTTGCGATCCCCATCGCGCATTGATCACCGGACCAACGCCGCTTGAAGGAAAGAATATCACCAGTTTTGATCTGCGGGCCGGGGCGGTGCTTATTATCGCTGCATTGACCGCGAAGGGGAAGACGACCATTGCAAATGTGTATCAGATCGATCGGGGATATGAAAAAATCGAAGAACGTCTGAAAAAGATAGGTGCGGATATTACACGGGTATCAGTTTAATATATCTATATGTTCATAAAGAAGATCGGTATTGACCTTGGCACGACAAATACGCTCGTATTTGTTCCTAAAAAAGGAGTTGTCGTGAATGAGCCGACGGTTGTTGCGGTTTCCGCGCATGACCGTTCTGTTTTGGCGGTCGGCATTGAAGCAAAAAAGATGTTAGGAAGAACGCCGGATGCCATCATCGCATTACGGCCGCTCAAGGAGGGCGTAATCGCCGATTACAAGATAACCGAAGCTATGATCTCTTATTTTCTTGCGAAAGGGTGTGGAAGGATCCGTTTTTTCAAGCCGGAAATGATGATATCGGTGCCGGCAGGCATCACATCGACCGAGCGGCGAGCGGTTGTCGATGCGGCGTTGCATG
>MEYI01000033.1:0-613 GCA_001773975.1 Candidatus Azambacteria bacterium RBG_16_47_10 | reverse complement strand
AAGGAACCGGTGCTTGCTGCGATCGGGGCGAATATCCCGATCAATGAAGCGGAGGGAAATATGATCGTGAACATCGGCGGAGGAACGTCGGAGATCGCTGTTATTTCGCTGGGGGGCATTGTCGCATGGGCATCGGTGCGCGTCGCGGGAAATAAGATCGATCAAGCGATCATTGAATACGTGCGAAAGGCCCATAACCTTGAGATCGGGGAACGCACGGCGGAAGAGATAAAGATCACTGTCGGATCTGCGGTTCCGGTAAAGGATGAGGAATCGATGGATGTGCGGGGGCGTGATGTGATCACCGGCCTTCCACGTACGGTCAAGGTAACAACCAATGATGTTGCTGAAGCGATCGCTGAACCGCTGAAGGAGATCGTTCGCGCTGTGAAGTCGGTATTGCAGGAAACACCGCCGGAACTCGCGGCTGATATTATGCGTAAAGGACTAACATTGTCAGGTGGCGGAGCGTTGCTGCGTAATATCGACGAACTTTTATTTAAGGTGACCGGTGTTTCGTGCGCACGTGCGAACGACCCGTTACTGTGCGTGGCAAAAGGAACAGGTATCGTGCTTGAAAATCTCAATGTGTATAAACGCAGCGTCATGAGTA
>MEYI01000032.1:5617-6981 GCA_001773975.1 Candidatus Azambacteria bacterium RBG_16_47_10 | reverse complement strand
TTTTTTTATGGCCGCATTTTTCGCATCGGTGCAGGATGATATAGTCTCCTTTATCAACCTCAATGCCTGTCGGCCACATCATGCCACCGCATGTTGCGGCGCGGTCACCGGGATGCACATCCACATGCTTGCTCCATAAACATACGGGGCAATGATTCGTATATCCGCTCCCCTCCACCTTCACCCCACAGTGTTCACATACAAAATCCTCCTTCATACGCTGGAATTTTTTTGTTTGGCTGTGTTTCATACCTTTTCTATCGTACTCCGAAATGCGGGGTAAAAAAAGAGTGACCGTTTCCGGTCACTCTATACACACTTCCAAGGATGGATCGATATCGAGGCATATCTCTGCGATCAGTCGCCGGTGACACCGCTCCGGTGCATCTTCAATACACAAAATAGTGACATCGGAAACATATGCGCGCTTGATCAGGCGTCGTAAAAATAATTCCTGGTGGGGAAGGATGAGGTGCTCGCGAAATTGGTCCGCAAACTCATCCCAGGATATTTCTTTCCGGCAGTACGCGCCGATAAGCTTCGGTGGCGGCGCAAGGTTCTTCCACCATGCATCGAACATATCAGACGTGATATTCGGATCAGGCGTAATACCATCCTCAAGCGTATGCCTACTCATCACGGATATCCGCATACCGTCATTTTTCCTCTTTGGCGCCTTTATACACCGAGTTATAAGCATATATCCTCCTTGGATTTACTGTGAAAGAACAAAAAAAATTACTGCAATGAAACCTATCAGGTTTCCATTATTTTTTCAAGTAAAATAACAACACCACCCGGGGAGGTGGTGTTGTTATTTACATATACTCTCTTTATTGTAACCCATGCTCTTGGAAGCATTTGGTATATTTTTTATCGACATTATTGATGTGTTTAAACCACCAATCTTCCAAAAAATCCAAAACATCAAAAGAAAGCGTCACACCGTCTACCGCATACGTCTGTATAAATTCTCTGCTTTTTTCTCTAAAAAACCGGTGCTGGGCTTCATGAGACTCACGGTCTTCATAGTGAAACAAATCAAAATATTTTTCTTCGAGAGAAAAATGCTGATCACAATAATCCCTCATTTCTTCCAATATCTCCCCAAGATTTTTTTTCTCATCCGTCGTCTGCATGGCATCATAGAGACGATTAATGATCGCAAATATCTTCTTATGCTGTTCATCCAACTCCTGAACTCCGACGCTATGCTGAGGCTCCCATGTTAAAAGTTGCATAGTGAATTAATTAATCTCCGTGAATAAATTTTGTGGCGCCATAAAAGTGCCATACTCCTTGTTTCTGTGTGGCGCCGCAGTGCTCTGCTGCATCCTACGAAACATAGTCGCTTCGCTTCTTGT
>MEYI01000032.1:0-5564 GCA_001773975.1 Candidatus Azambacteria bacterium RBG_16_47_10 | reverse complement strand
GGCCCAAGTTACGCAGTAGCCATTATATGCAACTGGGTAATAAAAATCAACATCCTCTAGAGCTCCTCCTTTTTCAGCTCTTCCAATAATTCTTTTTGGCGTTTACTTAATTTTTCCGGCGTTCGTACCTGCACCATTACAAGCAGATCTCCTTTGCCGTATCCGCCTTTGCGAGGCATGCCTTTTCCCCCGACCCGGATAACGGTTCCCGACTGAATACCCGCCGGGATCTTCAGCCGGATCGGTCCATGCAGTGTTTCTAAATCCACCTTATCGCCAAACACCGCCTGCGAAAATGTAACAGGGAATTTCACGTGGAGATCATCGCCTTCACGCGTAAACTTCGGATGTTTCACTATAGTCACAACGACATACAGATTGCCCGTACCGCCGCCGAACGGCGCCGCATTGCCTTTTCCCGGAACACCGAACGCCTCGCCCGAGTCGATCCCCTGTGGAATCTTCACCCTGAATGTATCTGTTTCCTTCAAAATACCATCACCGCCGCATGAAGAACATCTATGCTTTGGGATCTTGCCCCGCCCGTGGCACGCCGAACACACTGCGGCTTGCGCCATCACACCAAACGGCGTGCGGAACTGCTTACGCACCTCTCCAGACCCTTTACACGTATCGCATGTCGCGATATCGGTTTTCGGCTCAGCGCCGGTGCCGCCGCAATGGGTGCATTCAACTTGCCTTTTTATCTGTATCTCTTTTTCTTTGCCAAATGCGGCATCTTCAAGATCAATGACAAGCGCCACCTGCACATCCTCTCCGCGTGATGCCCGTGAGCGACCTCCCCGCGCACCGCCGCCGAAACCGAACATATCGCCGAATATATCGGAGAATCCTTCCGCACCGGCACCGCCAAAATCCCACTGGAAACCGCCGCCGCCAAAATCCCCGGGGCCACCGCCTGCTCCTTCAAATGTCCGCCCATGTGTATCGTACTGGGCGCGCTTTTCTTTATTGGAAAGCACTTGATATGCTTCATTGATCTCTTTGAACTTCGCTTCGTTGCCTCCTGTTTTATCAGGGTGATGCTGGTGCGCGAGCTTTCGATACGCTTTTTTTATCTCGTCTTCCGACGATCCTTTTTGCACACCTAAAACATGATAATAATCTTTTTTTGCCATATATTCACTTCATTACACGGAGAGCACTTCGCGCTCGATACCTTCTTTTTTCTTTTCGATAACATGAAGCGCGACCAACGCATGCGCAGAAAGCCATGCGAGAAGAACCGCTATCCTTCTTAAAAAAAATCCAATGGACGTTACTGCAAAAAACACCGACACCGCAACAACCAGCGGCACGAATTCACGATAGGATACCAAATACGAATTCAGATATTTATCCATAATCGAAGTAATGATATTCTCTACGCGCTCATCCCCTTTCAGCGGGACTTTTAATTGCCGGGATAATTCGCTTCGTTGTTTTTCCACCGCATCGGCAAGCGCCGTCTGCACTTGTTTGTCGGCAAGCGCCGTCGTGCCGTATTTCTGTTCAAGCATTTCCACCGCGCTTGCCGACAAAAACGCATCAACGGTCATTCCCTTTTCATATCCCGGCGCTTGCGACCGAATGAACGATTCTGCAAATGGCACAAGAGGACTTACTATTCGCTCGGGGGTCTTGAAAGATCCGGTGATGCGAAATGGATGAGAATACCCCATATACACAAACAGCACTGCAAGCGCGGTCACCGCTGCAGGAGTGCCATAGGATATAAGCGGATAAAAACTGACCTTGATGCGATTATGGATCTGAAATCGCATCGATCCTACGGCGTAGAAGAAAAAAAGAGAAGAAAGGGTCGCGGCAATCCACCCTTTCCCCATTATCAATAAGAACCCGAGGGGAAAAGCCACTGCGATTACCGCCATCTCTTTTAATGAACAGATGAACGCGCCAAGCACGAACAATGTGAGAAACACCGCTACTGCGCATACGATCACAATCGCACTGGACACATCAAGAACACCAACATTACTTTGCACGGTGTGCCACACAAAAACAGAGAGCGCAAAGCTCGCACAAAACAAACCGATATAAATGATACGATGCTTTTGCGTACTAATGATAGTGGTGATGTCTGACGATTACTTCCCTTCTTCAAATTCGCCTTCTACGGGCCCTTCCTTTTCTTTTTCTGCATTCTCAGCGGCCGCTTCGCCTTGCGGCGCATCGGCGCCTTTTTGCTGATACATCTCCGCGCCGATCTTTTGCAGTGTTTGTGAAAGCTCTTCCGATGCTTTTTTGATCGCATCTGTGTCGCCGCCATCCTTCACTTTCGTGAGCGCATCGATCTTTTCATCGAGCTCTTTTTTCACTTCTTCTTTCATTTTATCAGAAAACTCTTTCTTTGTCTTTTCCGCGGTATAGAGCAATGTGTCGGTCACGTTCTTTGTCTCCACCGCTTCACGCTTTTTCTTGTCTTCTTCCGCGTGCACTTGCGCATCCTGTTTCATGCGCTCGATCTCTTCTTTCGACAAGCCCGATGACGCCTCGATGCGGATAGACTGCTCTTTGTTCGTTGCTTTGTCTTTCGCTTTTACGTGCAAAATACCGTTTGCATCGATATCAAATGACACTTCAACCTGCGGAACGCCGCGCGGCGCCGGAGGAATACCATCGAGCATGAATCGCCCGAGCGCCTTATTATCGTTCGCCATCTCGCGCTCGCCCTGAAGCACATGTACCTCTACTGACGGCTGATTGTCCGCCGCGGTTGAGAACACCTGTGTCTTTGAAACAGGGATCGTCGTATTCTTTTCGATCATCTTGGTGAATACGCCGCCCATCGTTTCAATGCCCAATGACAACGGAATAACATCAAGCAACAAAATATCTTTCACCTCGCCCTGCAATACGCCGCCTTGCACCGCCGCGCCGATCGCAACCACTTCGTCAGGGTTCACGCCTTTATGCGGCTCTTTGCCAAACAACTTTTTCACTTCCTCTTGCATCTTCGGCATACGCGTCTGTCCGCCGACAAGCACCACTTCGTCAATGTCGGAAATGGCAAATTTCGCATCGGCAACCGTTTTCTTCGTCAGTTCAATCGATCGCGTGATGTGCTCGCCGACAAGCTCTTCAAGTTTTGCGCGCGATAACTTGATGTTCAAATGGCGCGGTCCGTCTTCGCTCACCGTGATGAACGGGATATTGATCTCTGTTTCTCCGGTGCTCGACAATTCGTGTTTTGCTTTCTCCGCTCCTTCCTTCAAACGCTGAAGCGCAAGCACATCCTTTGCAAGGTCGATGCCCTGATCTTTCTTGAACTCATCGATAAGCCAATGCATGATCGTCTGATCGAAATCGTCGCCGCCCAAATGCGTATCGCCGCCGGTCGCCTTCACTTCGATCGTGTCATCGCCGATCTCAAGCACCGACACATCGAATGTGCCGCCGCCGAAATCGTATACGACGATCTTTTCATTTTTCTTTTTGTTGATCCCGTATGCAAGCGCCGCCGCGGTCGGTTCGTTGATAATACGCTTTACGGTAAAGCCCGCAATCTCACCAGCGTCCTTTGTTGCCTGTCGCTGGCCGTCATCGAAATACGCCGGAACCGTAATGATCGCCTCCGTGATCTTCTCGCCCAATTTTTCTTCCGCATCAGCCTTCAATTTCTGCAACACCATTGCAGCGATCTCCTGCGGAGAATACCATTTGTCTCCCATCTTGATCTCAACACCGCCATTTGCCGCTTCTTTTATTTCATAGGGGAGTGTTTTTCTGTCGCGCTGCACTTCCACATCTGCAAAGCGCCGTCCGATGAGACGCTTTGCCGAAAAGATAGTGTTCTTCTCGTTGGTAACCGCTTGGCGCTTTGCCAAAAGCCCTGCGATCCGATCGCCACTTTTTGAAACCGCCACAATAGACGGCGTGGTCCTGTTGCCTTCTTTGTTTTCGATCACGCGCGGCTCGCCGCCTTCAATGAATGCCATCGCGGAATTTGTCGTACCCAGATCAATGCCTAATATCTTTGCCATATGTTTTTAAAAAAATAAGATTGATAATGATTATTCTTTTTTATGCCCTATTTTCACTTTTGCCGCGCGAAGCACCTTCCCGCCCAGCATATATCCTTTTTGCAATTCCTCCGTAACCTTCCCGTCGTGCTCATCAGATTCTTCCTGTGATACCGCCTCATGGATCGCAGGATCGAACTGCATGCCGGTTGTCGTAATTTCCGTGACATTGATGTCTTTAAGCATCGCGTCGATCAGCTGTTTGATGCTCGTAATTCCTTTTACCCATCCGTTCTGCTCAAGATCTTTCGGAACATGCTTGAGCGCAAGGGCGATGCTGTCGAGCACAGGGAGGAATTTCTCAATGACATCGTGTGCGGCAAACTGCATAAATGACTGCATGGTGCGCTCCTGGTCTTTTTTGAAATTCATGAGATCTGCCTTCATGCGTTGAGAGAGCTCAAGAAACTCGTTCTTTTCTTTCTCGCATTGCTCCAATCGTATCGTAAGCGCTTCTATTTCCGTCGGCGCCGTTTCCGGCATTTTCTCATCTTTATTATTTTTTTCAGATTCGTCGTGTATATCCATATGTGCAATTATTCCAGTAAATTATGCAATGCATTCAACACATCAAGTCCCTTACGGTAATCCATGCGTTTCGGCCCGAAGATCACCACAATGCCTTCATTGGACGAGGTGCGAAAGCGGGAAACCAACATGCTGAAATCTTTTGCCTTCGCAATAGGATTTTCCTTTCCTATAAATACCGAAACACCATTGCGATCGAGCGTATCAAAAAATGATCCGAGATTTTCATCAAAAGAATCTACGGCGTCACCGAACCGTTCGCGAAACAGAGAATCCGCCAATTCCGGCTGGCGCAATGCCTCGTGCATCCCTGATTTGAAAAATGCGTGAGTCCCCAAGGATCCTGAAAATGCCGTGTTTCCTGAAAACGATGCCGCGATCTTTGCAAACTCGGAGAACACCGCATATGCCTCCTGCTGAACATCGGTGATACGCTGGAATGCTTCGCGCATCTTTCGGTTATTATTTGCCCTGTCGGCAAGAAGCGCGTTCACAAAAAGCCGATATCCCTTATCGGTCGGCACGCGCCCGGCGGATGTATGCGGCTGATACAGATATCCTTCCTCCTCGAGCTTCGCAAATTCATTGCGCATGGTCGCAGGACTCACGCCAAAATCAAAGGTCTCGCACACCATGTGCGAGCTGATGGGCTCGGCCCCTTTGATGTGCTCATCAATAACGGCGAACAATATCGCTTTTTGTCGCTCTGATACCATACAAGTACGTCCATGATAAAAAATTAGCACTCTTGTGTCAAGAGTGCTAATTTCACCATTTCATGTTGTGTTAGTGAATTTCGACGATCTCGTATTTTACCGTTCCCTTCGGTGCATGCACCTCCACGACATCACCCGGTCGTTTGTTTAAAAACGCGCTCCCTAACGGTGACTTATTTGAGATCTTTCCTGTTGCGGGATCCGCCTCTTCCGAACCGACAATCGTGAAATCAGTAGTTTTTCCGTGTGCTTTCACCGAGACAGATGAGCCGATCTC
>MEYI01000031.1:3929-6644 GCA_001773975.1 Candidatus Azambacteria bacterium RBG_16_47_10 | reverse complement strand
CATCCGTTTCCCCGTTTCCGGGGTACAGATCACACCCGGAACGCTTATGCCTAATACTGTTGCAAACACGGTGAACACAACACTCGGACGCATCGAATTTTCACAGGTGATCAGCGGCAATACAGCATTCATCGGTAGCGGTGTGCTTGCCACTGTGCGGTTTAAAGTACTCGCGCCTGGAAGTGCGACTGTTTCATTCAATGCAGTTCAGGGAAACACAGCAGATACTAATATCGCATCCGGAGGAGTGGATATTCTCACGTCCGCTTTACCCGCTATCTATACGCTTATCACCCCTCCTGTGCAACAGCTTGCCCCTATTGTTTATCTTTCCCCGTCGTCTTCTATGAGAGCAACGGGCACATCGTTCCCTCTTGATATCATTCTCGATACGCGGGGGACTGCGATAGACGGGGCTGATGTTATTGTGACGTACAATCGTGGACTGGTTAAAATAACAGATGCTGATGCGAATAAAACGGGAGTGCAGATCACTTCCGGATCCCTTATGCCGAACACGACAGTGAACGATGTTTCGGAATCAAGCGGACGTATTACGTTCTCGCAAACAACTTCGGCGCAAGGAACATTTATCGGTAGCGGCGTACTCGTGACAATCAATGCGCGCGCGATCGCACCAGGGGCGGCGAATTTTACATTTACATTCACAAAAGGAAAAACGAACGATACGAATGCTTCGTTTGGGGGTGTTGACCATCTGGATGCGGTGACGAACGCAACGATACAGATAACAGAAAATTTTGCCGCTCCAATGATAACAAGCACGGAGCCGGTGGGTGTTATTGTATTGTCACGATCCATTGTGCTAAAAACAGCCACCAATGAATGGGCAGCATGCAAATATTCGCCGACGCCCGGGATTCAGTATGCGGCTATGACGCGATATTTTTCTTCAACGGATGGCGTAGCTCATTTTGCGACGATATCATCGGGGTTTCAGGTGGGACAGAATAATTTCTATGTGCGCTGTAAGGATAAGGCGGGAAATATAATGAATACCGATGCAGTCATTTCGTTTTTCATTACCACAGATACCGCCGCACCGTTTGTCACTCAGGCGGCACCGTCAGGAGTATTCTTTACACCCAGCGGCATTCGCATATCGGTTTTTCCGCAGGATCAAAGCGGGGTAACGGCATGTAAATACTCTCTCACTCCGTATGTTGATTATAATACGATGACAAGGTATCTTTCGTTGCAGGGAACGTTGTTTAGCGCACTTGTTCGCGGTAGCGATCTTCGTAATGGGCAAAATAATTTCTATGTGCGCTGCAAAGATACAGTGGGAAATATAAATATGGCTGATGCGGTCATTTCATTCAATCTTATTCTTCCCCCGACATTCATTGTGGGCATTGAAGGGGATACTAGTAATATAGCGAGACATACGGTTTCGGTTTCATTGTTCACTCCGGGCACGACCACGGAAGTGGCGAAGGTGAGCGCAAGACCGGCTAACACTACAGGAGCGCTTGTGTTTCAAACCAATGATATGCTTATGCAAGCGGGAATATACGATGTGCGCATTAGCTCCGACTATTACTTGGGAAGAAAGTTTGCAAGTGTAAGTATTGGAGGTGGTGCGGTTATTGCCACGCCCGCGTTGCTTGCAGGCGATCTTAATAAGGATGGCGTGATCAATTCTCTTGATTGGTCTATTATGGATACGCAGTGGACAAAAACATCATCCAATGCCGACATCAATAAAGATGGAAAGGTGAATGCGACAGATTGGGGGTATTTGCGAAAAAATTGGCTACAGGCAGGGAATTAATACCAATACATGCACAGCGCAAAGAAAAAAATTAATGTGTATCCTGTATTGTACGCGCTCATATCTGGTGCGGTGCTGGTAAGCGCACCGATGCTTGCTACTGCGCAAACTGCGTCAGTTACGATCGGCGGGCCCGCAGTGTCTGCAACGCTGGCGCTTTCTCCCGCAAGCGGGTCACATGGAACAAACAATATTTTTTCCGTGAATGTCATGCTTGATACGCATGGGAGCTCGGTGCAGGGCGTGGATATTATTTCGTTGCATTATGATCCTTCACTTCTTGAAGTGCAGGATGAAGATGTGTCCGCCATAGGCGTACAGGTGGCGCCGGGCGTTCTCATGCAAAATACGGTATTTAATATGGCTGATAGCGCTGCCGGAACGATAACGTTTTCTCAGATAACCGCGAGCGGCGGTTCTTTTACCGGTAGTGGTGTCTTGGCAGTCATTCGCTTTAAAGCGCTTTCCTCAGGGAGTGCCGCTGTGACGTTTGATTTTACACAAGGAAATACCGCAGATACCAATGTGGCAAGCAATGGTTTTGATATTCTTGCGTCAGTCACAAACGCATCGTATGTATTAAGCGGCACTACGGTTTCACAACCGCAAGACACGACACCCCCGACACGTTCAAACGGCGCTCCATCAGGCGCATTAAGTGTAGGCGTTACGCAAACCGCAATTTCTCTTTCAACCAATGAGAGCGCAACATGTAAATACAGCACAGCGGCAGGAGTCGCATATGCTTCAGCGACAAACACTTTTTCTACAACAGGAAGCACTTCGCATTCTGCTCTTATTAGTGGGCTTTCGTATGGAATTTCTTATACATATTATGTGCGGTGCATGGACGGTTCGGGTAATGTGAACACGGATGATTATGTGATCACATTTTCAGTTGCTACTCCGACACAAACCCC
>MEYI01000031.1:206-3914 GCA_001773975.1 Candidatus Azambacteria bacterium RBG_16_47_10 | reverse complement strand
CAGCCCCCGCTCCTTCGCCCGCGCCTATTTCAACACCAACAAGTGGAGGAAGTTATGCGCCTCCTACGCCACCAACGCCATTATTACCGCAGTCTCCCGCGCTAGTTTCTCCATATCTTCCTACGGGTGTTATCGAAGGAGATCTCGTGCGCGGCCCCGACGGCATTAAGGTGTACATCGTGAATCATTACGGCTACAAGCGCCATATTTTCAATCCCGCTATCTTTAATATGTATGGTCATTTCAAATGGGATCAAATCAGATCAGTGGATCAAAAGACACTTGATGCATTGAAAATATCAGATCTCTATCGTGCGGATGGCGACACGAGAGTCTTCTCGCTTTATGAGCTCGATGAAACAAAGGGATTGGCGCAGAAGCGGTGGCTCAGCGTAACCCCAGAAAAATTCACTGCACTCGGCTATGCATGGAATCAGGTGTTTATTATCAACGCAAAAGAGCGAGACTATTATCAGGAAGGAAGTCCGATCACGGACAGCGAAGAGTTGCGCGTTCCGACGGCGCAGGAGATAGTTGAAGGATCACTGGTGAAAACGGCAAACGACCCGACTGTGTATTACATTACAAACACCGGACTAAAAAAACGCATCTTGAATGCAGCAGTGTTTAATTCATACAGTGCGAATCGATGGGAAAACATCAAGACCGTAGAGCAGGGCGTGCTCGATGCATATTCTACAGTAACTGTCATTAAGCTATCAACAAGTACAAAAGCATATCTTCTCGAAGGTAATACGAAACGCTGGATAAAGACAGGGGATACATTTGCGCGACTTGGTCTTGATTGGGCAAAGGTGACGGCGGTGAATCAGACAGAGTTCAGTGCGTACACGGAGGGAGCGCCTATTGAGTAGCGCGTAAAAAAGCCCTCAGGGCTGTTTTCGCTTTTTTTTCTGAGGTGATCCATTGGACATGAGGCGTCGCACGAAACCAGGTCATTTGGCGTTTCGCGTACTGACCGATCTTTGTTTCGAGTGTTTCGATCATCGTTTTTTTGTCCATCTTCTTTTGTAAAAAGAGGGCGATATATTTATATTCAAGCCCAAGCTCTTCCATGCGCTTCCACGACACACCATGGTCGTGGAGTTTTTTTACTTCTGCGATCATGCCTTTTTTTATCCGTGCAAGAAGGCGCGCGCGAATTCTTTTTTTCAGCTCCGCATCTGTTTTCGTAATACCAAGAAGAAGCGCATCATATTGGGGCGTTATATTTTTTTTAGGCACCGCTTTACCTGTGTGTTTCACTATTTCAATAGCGCGGATAAGACGGCGTGGATTGTGCGGGTCGATGGTCTTTGCGCGTGCCGGGTCGAGTTTTTTGAGCATCGCAAAAAGCTGTTTTGTTGTTTTTTTCTCAAGTACTTTGCGGAGTTTCCAATTTTGCGGAGCATCGGGGTATTCGATGTTCTCTACAAGCGCTTTGATATAGAGCCCCGTGCCCCCGCATACGATAGGGAGTTTTCCGCGCTTTGTGATATTGCGTACTGCTTTATCCGCTTTTTTCTTCCATTGTACAACATCGAAATTTTTCCTTGGGGAAGCGACATCAAGGAGATGATGGGGGATGCCACCCATCTCTTTTTTTGTCACCTTGCCAGTGCCGATATCCATGCCTCGGTACACCTGGCGCGAGTCCGCGGAAATCACCTCGCCGTTATATTTTTGAGCGAGGTGCATCGCAAGGTCCGATTTTCCCGACGCAGTAGGGCCTAAAACCACGATAATTACTAGCTTTTTTGGTATTTTTGAGGGGGGGCTTGACAAAATAGTTAAAAGGAGTATAATGAAAACAATGCAAAGGACAGTGTTTCAGGAAACTGAAGTCCTGCGCAGAACTCTAAAAAATCCCCTTTCTTAATAATAGGAAAGGGGATTTATTTTTTCTTTGCAATTTCTTCGAGTGTCTGTGCGATAAATTGCTTGAGCTTCATGGCGCCGAGGTCTCCTTTACCCGCTTTGCGTACCGCAACTGATTTTGCTTTTACTTCTTTATCGCCGACGATCAAGAGATACGGGATCTTTCGCATTTCTCCCTCGCGGATCTTTTTCCCGATCGTGTCGTTGCTGTCTTTGAGCTCTACGCGAATACCTGCTGCGGTAAGCGCTTTGTATACTTCTTTTGCATATTTCTTGTGAGTCTTTGCGATCGGAAGTACGCGCATTTGCACTGGCGCAAGCCAGAGCGGGAAGATACCCGCATGCTTTTCGACAAGGAATGCGAAGAATCTGTCGAACGACCCCATGATGGCGCGATGGATAATGACCGGATGTTCTTTCTCCCCTTTTTCGTTAATGTAGTACAGGTCGAATTTCTTTGATGAGTAAAAATCAAGCTGGACGGTTGCGATGGTGTCTTCTTTGCCCATGACGTTGCGTGCCTGGATGTCGATCTTCGGGCCGTAGAATGATGCTTCACCTTCTTGTTTTACGTATTTTACCTTAAACGCCTTGAGCGTGTCCTCTGCTATCTTTGATGATTCATCCCACATGCGCTTATCTTCAATGTCGCCATATTTTGCTTCATTGGAAAGATCGGGGAGTGAGAGGCGATACCAGAAATCCTTGATCTGGAAATCTTTGTATACTTCTTTAAAGAGTTTCAGGACGCTGAGCAGTTCATTTTTGAGCTGCGCTTTCGTGCAGTAGATATGCGAGTCGTTCTGTGTGAATCCGCGCGCGCGAATAAGGCCGGTCAAAACGCCGGAGCGTTCAAAACGGTGCACATTGCCAAATTCTGCCAGGCGCAATGGAAGCTCGCGGTAGCTCACCATGTCGTGACGGAAGATCATGTGGTGATGCGGGCAGTTCATCGGTTTCAAATAATATTTTTCGCCCTCAATATCGAGCGGGCTGTACATATCATCTTTGTAGTGCGCAAGATGCCCGGATGTTTTATAGAGGTTTTCATGCGCAAGTACCGGCGTCAGCACGTGCTTGTATCCTTTCGCCATTTCTTTCTGGTACATGTAATCTTCGAGTTTTCTGCGGACGAACATGCCGTTGGGGAGCCAGAGCGGCAAGCCCTTGCCGACTTCGTCTGAGATCATGAACAGATCAAGGTCTTTACCAAGCTTGCGGTGGTCGCGGCGTTCCGCTTCTGCCATCATTTTCAGATACTCATCTAATTCTTTTTTTGTCTCAAATGCCACGCCATAGATGCGGGTGAGCATTTGGTTCTTTTCGCTCCCGCGCCAGTATGCGCCGGCAAGCTTGGTGAGCTTAAATCCCTCAAGCGGAATTTCATTCGTTGTTTTTACGTGCGGGCCTTGGCACAGGTCGAGAAATGCGCCGGTTTTGTATGTGGAGACTTCCGTCACTTTCTTTTCCGATACGAGGTCATTGATGAGTTCGATCTTAAACGGTTGGGATGCGAACAGTTTCTTTCCGTCTTCTACGGAAACCTCCTCGCGGATGAATGCGGGATTGCGCTTCATGAATGCCCGCATCTTGTTTTCCAGTTGGGGGAGTTGTCCGTTTGATAACGGCTTGGTGGAAAGGATGTCGTAATAAAACCCGTTCTCGATGACGGGGCCGATGCCGAGCTTTGCGCCCGGGTCTATTTCAAGCACCGCCATCGCAAGCAAATGCGCGAGCGAGTGACGGATAGTGGTGAGTTTGTCATTTTCCATATCACGGTAAATCATAGAAAACATGAGCATTTTTTTCAATACACATCAGCGGATCTTC
>MEYI01000031.1:0-172 GCA_001773975.1 Candidatus Azambacteria bacterium RBG_16_47_10 | reverse complement strand
ATGAGTTTGTATGCGCCATCTTTCATATCCACTTTTCCGGATACGATGATGATTGCATCATCTTTCAGTAGTTCCTGTGTTTTGGTAAATGTATCAGGGAAGATGACGATCTCTATAGAGCTGTCGAAATCTTGAAGCATGGCAAACGCCATCGGCGTTCCTTTTTTCGTGA
>MEYI01000030.1:27813-28026 GCA_001773975.1 Candidatus Azambacteria bacterium RBG_16_47_10 | reverse complement strand
CTTCTTTTTCCATTATAGTGCGCACCTTCTTTCCTTCATAATAATCCATCGCCGCTTTTTCGGTAAGATCATCGTGATCGGTTCCCATCCATAATTCAACCCCGTGCCGATCAACAATCGTCAGATCAAACGATCCGCCATTGCGATGCGTATCCAACCGCGTCACATTCTTGACCAATCCTCCGCTAAAACGCAGCAACAATCTCTTCCTAT
>MEYI01000030.1:27486-27628 GCA_001773975.1 Candidatus Azambacteria bacterium RBG_16_47_10 | reverse complement strand
GCCCATCCGAAAAAATAATATCGCGGATCCGCGACAAAACCGTATTCTGCCACATCGACAAATCGTATTTTCCCTTGTGCTTTATTTTTATGCTTCATCGAGAATAATTCGTTTTGCGAACCTCCCTCGCTCCTCCGCCTTC
>MEYI01000030.1:27156-27469 GCA_001773975.1 Candidatus Azambacteria bacterium RBG_16_47_10 | reverse complement strand
CGCATCAAGCACTTCTAAAACATCCGCCAATTCCTCCATATTCTCCGCTTTTTGAAACTCATCAACCTCCTCCTGCAATTTCTCCTTCAGTTTTTGCCAATATTCCGCATCATCGGCGATACGCGTCACCGGCATTTCGCCTTTGCTTTTAATATATTCGGGTATGTTGTCTCTGACGAGTTTATTATATTTCATTACGCATCAAAATAATTTTTCCCTGTTTTGAATGCTTCAATACAACTCACGCATCCTTTAAATAGCGGCTCCGGCAAATGATCGATATCATACCAATCCCATCCCTCGCATTTTTCCG
>MEYI01000030.1:26505-27124 GCA_001773975.1 Candidatus Azambacteria bacterium RBG_16_47_10 | reverse complement strand
TCAACAAGTAATCCTACATCAACAAAATGTTTATCGTAAAATTTAAAATTCAAAAGACGGAGGAAGCGAATATTATCGATCTCGATGCCTGTTTCCTCCATTGTCTCCCTTTTTGCGCATTTTGCAAATGATTCTCCCCATTCCAGCTTTCCTCCGGGAAATGCATAATCTCCTGCGCCATGCGAATTCTTCCTCTTACCAAGTAATACTTTACCGTCTTTGATGACCATGACCGCTAATCCTGTTTTTGGATATTCTGGGTTGTTTTCCATGATGTTTTATTTCTCCCCTTTAAATATTTTTATTGTCTTAGTGATCTCCTCGGGAATACCTTTGATGCATTCGTAATTTTTCACTTCATCCTCATTCACCCATGCATGATCAATGAATGCGCCTTCTTCCACAACAACCTCTCCGCCTTTATAGCGCGCTGCGAATTTGATAAGAATTGCCGGGGTTTCATCGGGCCGCACGAACGCAACGCTGTTGATATACTGCAGATCCCGCTCGATCTCTATACCCGCTTCTTCCCGTATCTCGCGAACCAACAGTTCTTCCACTGCATTCTCAAAATCAAGCACGTCGCCGTTCACGCGTGTCGGCTTTGTGATATCTAATT
>MEYI01000030.1:26194-26466 GCA_001773975.1 Candidatus Azambacteria bacterium RBG_16_47_10 | reverse complement strand
CCGGATGTACCTTTTCCTGCTCGCTCCGTTTCAGCATGAGGCACCGTCCGTCGCTTTCCCTATACACCACCACGTTCGCGATGAAATAGAATAGCTTATCTTCCTTCGCGCCTTGTAAGCTGATCTTCTCTGCCGGCATATGATGATTTACGCCCCGTGGCACTTTTTGTATTTCTTTCCCGAACCGCACGGACAAGGGTCGTTGCGGCCAATTTTATCTGCGTTTGGCGTAGCTGATATCGTCACCGGACGCGCTTCTTGTGTTTGTTGGC
>MEYI01000030.1:19880-26140 GCA_001773975.1 Candidatus Azambacteria bacterium RBG_16_47_10 | reverse complement strand
CAGCGATCATTTCTTTGAACATACGATGCCCTTCATTCTTGTATTCGATCAGCGGATCCTGCTGGCCGTACGCGCGCAAACGCACCGAATCCTGCAGGTGTTCCATATTTTCCAAATGATCCATCCACAACGTGTCGATATTGCGCAACACAATAAGCCGCTCCACTTGGCGCATCAGCTCCTCTGAATATTCCTTTTCCTTCTGCGCATACATCGCCTCAATAAGCTTTGCGATGTATTCCTTCAGCTTTGTTCTCTTATCTGTGGGACTTACTTCTTCTTTTTGTATCGCCTCCATCGTCGTAATATCTTCGCGAGACAACGGCAAAATAACATCCGTATCCTGTTCAATCTCTGTGATATTCCAATTTTGTGTAAAATCATCCTGCGTGTGCGCCTCCACGACAGCGTCGGTCTCTGCGCGCACGATATCGATAACTCTTGCTTTCACATCTTCCGCCGTAAGCATCTCCCGCCGCATCTTATACACCGCCTCGCGATGCTTGTTCATCACCTCGTCATATTCAAGCACGTGCTTGCGCGAATCAAAATGAAACCCTTCGATCTTTCCCTGCGCCGACTCGATCGCTTTTGAAACGATCATATTCTGGATCGGCTGGTCTTCAGGAACGCCGAGCGAATCCATCATTTTCTTTATCTTCTCCGATCCGAAAATGCGCATGAGATCATCTTCCATGGAAACGAAGAATACCGAAGCACCCGGATCTCCCTGGCGTCCCGCGCGTCCGCGTAGCTGATTATCGATGCGCCGTGCCTCATGCCGTTCCGTACCGATCACATACAAACCGCCGAGCTCGCGCACCGTATTCGCCTCTGCCTCATCGGAGGGATTACCGCCCAAAATAATATCAACGCCGCGACCTGCCATGTTCGTTGCCACGGTCACAGCACCGCGCTTGCCCGCCTGCGCAATGATCTCCGCTTCCCGTTCATGATTTTTCGCATTCAGCACTTCATGGGGAACACCTTCGCGCTTCAACAACGCGGAAAGATATTCGTTTTTTTCAATAGACACCGTACCAACAAGCACCGGCTGCCCTGCTTTATGCCGCGCGGCGATCTCTGCAACAACCGCCTGAAACCGCCCCTTTGCGGTCTTATAGATCATATCCTGATTATCCTGTCTTTTATTCGTCTTGTTCGGCGGAATTTCTACAACCTCTAACGTATATACTTTAGAAAACTCCTCTGCGGATGTCGCTGCGGTTCCCGTCATGCCGGACAATTTTTCATACATGCGGAAATAATTTTGGAACGTGATAGATGCGAGCGTACGCGATTCTTTCTGCACCGGCACACCCTCCTTTGCCTCGATCGATTGATGCAATCCTTCCGAATACCGTCGCCCCGGCATGAGCCGCCCGGTGAATTCATCCACGATGATCACCTCCCCGTCTTTGACGATATAATCTTTATCGAGATGAAATAATGCCTGCGCGCGCAACGCTTGCTCAAGATGGTGCACATAACGGATACCTGATCCGCCGAAAATGGTCGTATCGTAAATATTTTCAACGCCGAGCACGTTTTCTACCTTTGCAATACCTTCTTCCGTCAGCGCGACCGCACGTAATTTTTCATCGATATTATAATGCGTATCTTCAACGAGATGAGGAATAATCTGTGCAAATTGCGCGTATAACTTTCCCGAATCCTCATCGGGCATGGAAATGATAAGCGGCGTACGCGCTTCATCAATTAAAATAGAGTCCACTTCATCGACAACGGCAAAATAATGCCCTCGTTGCACGCGGTCCCCCGCAGTCATGACCAAATTATCGCGCAAATAATCAAATCCGTATTCATTGTTCGTGCCGAACGTGATATCGGCCGCATACGCTTCCTTGCGCGTCACCGGTTTTAAAAATTCATGCGCGATCTTAAAGCTTCCTGTTTCATCCCGCTCCTCGTCCTGCGCTTCCGATGTGTATGTGGGATCATACAGAAATGCTTGATCATGCACGATACATCCCACCGACAACCCGAGCGCATGATAGATCTGTCCCATCCAAACCGCATCACGCTTCGCCAGATAATCGTTCACAGTGATGATATGCGCCCCCTTGCCGGTAAGCGCATTTAAATACACCGGAGCGGTCGCGACCAATGTCTTTCCTTCACCGGTTTTCATCTCGGCGATCTTTCCCTGATGCAGTGCAACGCCGCCCATCAACTGCACGCCGTAATGACGCATATGCAATGTTTTCTTCCCCGCCTCGCGAACCAAGGCAAATGCTTCCGGAAGCAATGCATCCAGTGACTCGCCCTCTGCAACCCGTTTTTTTAACGCCGCGGTCCTTTCCTGGATTTGCGCAACAGTAAACGACTCGAACGAGGGTTCGAGTCGATCGATATCAGATACGATCCTTTGTAATTTTGAGATGATCCTCTTATGAGGATCCCATGGCATCCACATGAAGATACTCTACCGCTCTTTCCGAAACCACGCAAGCGGAGAAATTGAGGTAAGTCGTTTTAGTGTCCGGGCGCCTTTTTTCACTTTCGCCTCATATATACCTTTTTGTTTTTCCAACATCATGCGCAAATCTTCACGCACCGCATCAACGGCAACACGAATATCCCATTCCTCTTTTTCTGCGCGTAACACGGTTCCGCCGATCTTTATAGTAACCTCCGCGCGATACACTTCTCCCTGGCGATGATGATTCGTTGTTCGTGCAATTTCAACAAATGCCTCAACAGGCGGATGCCGCCCCTCATCTTCCCCACCCTGCAAAAACCCCGGAATGAACTTATCCAGCGATCCGATCTTTTCCTCAACAAATTGAGTGATCGAATCGGTTAATGTTAAATTGGTTGTTTTGATGTCGATTTTCATACCTATAGTATAGCGCAAAAAAGACTGTCGTGCAATGAGGCTTAAAAACACAAAACTCCGCTTTCGCGGAGTTTTGTGAAAAGACTATCGTTTCTTTGTAGTCTTCTTCTTTGCAGTCTTCTTTGCTGCTTTCTTCACAACTTTCTTCTTTGCTGCTTTCTTTTTTGCTGCCATTATAATTTTTCCCTTCACCGCTTTGCATACGCAAAACGCATGCACATCGATGTCGGATTTTTTATAATAAATAGCCGACCTCACTATTTATATTAAACTTGGAAAGGTACACCATCTCTCTATGGCATTATTATACCATAGCAAAAACACTCCCGCGCTGTGGATAATTACACTGTAATACTTTTTTAACACACTATGATCCGAGGGATCATGTATTTCGCACGATTTTTATTTCTTCAGCGAGTATAATGCCGTATTTTTCTTTCACGCGCGCGCGGATTGTTTCAATAAGCGCAATGATATCGCGCGCAGATGCATTATGTTCATTCACGATGAAATTTCCATGGTGTTCCGACACGCACGCGCCGCCAATGCGTGTACCTTTCAGTCCTGCTGTATCGATCACCGCTCCCGCAGGAAGAAATCGCGCGCCACGAAATACAGAAAATTCTTCATTCTGCGTTATCGCTTCTCTCCCCTCTTCCGAATATGCGAGCTCGATGTTTTTAAATACGCACCCTTCCGATCGTTGCGCAAGCGGTTGATGCGCGATGCGCTTCGCTACAATATCTTTCATGCGCGTTGCGATATGCGCCGGATCATCGTGATGCAATTGCAGTGTTGCTCGTACGATGATCATACCGTTTTCTTGAAATGCGCTATGGCGATACCCAAACCCGCACGCGGACGATCCGCACTCCTTCACTGTATCCGTTTTCGGATCATACGTTTCTACCGCGATCACCATATCTTTCATTTCTCCGCCGTGCGATCCTGCATTTCCAAAAATAGCACCGCCCACGGTTCCCGGCAATCCCGCCGCCCACTCAAGCCCGGAAAGTCCGAGCGATTGTGCTTTTATAATCAGCGCACCCATCGGCATGCCGGCATCGGCAACAATAACATCATCGCGCACATCATTTGTCTGATGTTTTACTTTTACGATAGCGCCGCGAAATCCTTCATCGGCAACTAATACATTCGTTCCTCCACCCAAAAGATAATACGGCGTGTTCTGCATACGCATTTCACGTATTGCCGCAATAAGCGACACACGGTCATGTGCTTCGAAAAAAAGATCGGCACTGCCTCCGATACGGTACGTGTTATGATCTTTCAGCGAAATATTTTTCTGGAATGCAGAGATATCAGACATATGCATAAGTGCATATACTATATGACACTTTTTACATGAGAGCAAAGAAAAACAAAAAAGCTTCGCGGGGTATTCCCGCAAAGCTTTTTTGTTTTCTGTGTATCACCTTAATATCCCATCCCACCCATGCCCATGTCATGACCTCCGCCATGCGTAGATTCTTTCTTTTCCGGGATCTCAGATACCACCGCTTCTGTCGTAAGAAATAGCGCGGCGATCGATGCGGCATTCTGAAGTGCAGATCGTGTCACCTTCGTGGGATCAACAATACCCGCTTTCACCATGTCCTCGTAGACACCGGTCATCGCATTATACCCTTCCGCCCCTTTAAGTTTCTTCACTTCTGCGACAACAACAGAACCATCCTCTCCCGCATTTTCGGCGATCTGTCGGATCGGTTCTTCGAGTGCTCGGCGTAAGATATCAACACCGACTCTTTCATCTCCTTCCGCTTTCACATCTTTTAATGCATCAAGCGCGCGCACAAGCGCAACACCTCCGCCGGGAATGATCCCCTCTTCCACTGCCGCACGCGTCGCTGAGATAGCATCCTCAATGCGATGCTGTTTCTCTTTTTGCTCGACTTCCGTCGCGGCACCGACTTTGATCACCGCGACACCGCCGGATAATTTCGCAAGCCGTTCCTGTAATTTATCTTTATCGAATTCTGATTCGGTCTGTGTCATCTGCGCCTTGATCTGTTTTACGCGAGCATCAATGTCCTTCTTCGTTCCTTTGCCGCCAATGATCGTCGTATTCTCTTTTGTCGCGACAACTTTGCGCGCAGAACCGAGCATTGAGACATCCGCTGTTTTTAATGCGATCCCGCGCTCCTCGGAAATAACCGTACCCCCGGTGATGACCGCGATATCTTCGAGCATCTCTTTCTTACGATCGCCGAATCCCGGCGCCTTCACCGCAAGAGCATGAAATGTTCCGCGTAATTTATTCACCACTAATGTTCCGAGCGCTTCGCCGTCCACATCGTCGGCAATGATCACCAATTCTTTTGTTCCCGACTGCGCGAGCTTTTCAAGCAGCGGCAAAAGCTCCTGAAGCGATGATATCTTCTGATCGGTGATCAGGATCTTCGCGTTATCATACGACGCCTCCATGCGTTCCGTATTCGTGATCATGTACGCAGACACAAATCCGCGGTCAAACTGCATACCCTCAACCACTTCCTTAGAAAGGCCGAAGCTCTGTGATTCCTCTACTGTGATCACACCTTCTTTGCCCACCGTTTCCATGATCTCTGCGATCAGATCGCCCACCTGCGGATCCTGCGCGGAAATGGTCGCGACTTGCGCGATCTCCTCTTTTTTTGAAATAGGTTTTGCGATCTTATGCAAACGTGCAACAACCGCTTCTACCCCTTTTTCGATCCCCCGGCGTAGCACCATCGGATTTGCACCAGCGGTCACATTTTTTAAACCTTCCGTAATGATCGCCTGCGCGAGGATCGTTGCAGTGGTTGTACCGTCGCCCGCGACGTCGTTCGTTTTTGTCGCCACTTCTTTTACAAGCGACGCGCCGATATTCTCGATCTTATCCGCGAGATCGATCTCTTTTGCGATCGTCACGCCGTCA
Source organism: Candidatus Azambacteria bacterium RBG_16_47_10 (assembly GCA_001773975.1). Lineage (GTDB taxonomy): Bacteria > Patescibacteriota > Minisyncoccia > GWC2-36-17 > WO2-46-25 > MEYI01. Next base: position 20,360 of record MEYI01000030.1, on the reverse strand, counting down.
TTCGTAATGGTCGGCGACCCGAACCCTTTATCAAGCACCACGTTCGAGCCCTTAGGACCGAGCGTTACCTTTACCGCGTTTGCAAGCTTATCTACTCCCCGCTTTAATGCCTGCCGCGCTTCTTCATTGAAAACGATTTGTTTTGCCATATTTGTAATAGTTAAAAGTTCATAAAGTCATAAAGTTCATAAAGCGGAATTTACTTTCACCTTTATAAACTTTCAAACTTTGGACTTACTTAATAATTGCCATGACGTCTTCTTCCTTGATGACAAAATATTCTTTTCCCTCTATCTTGATCTCGGTTGGACTGTATTTTGTGAATAACACCACATCTCCCGCCTTCACCTGCATCTTTGCATGTGAACCATTTTCAAGCACCTTGCCGGGGCCTGCTGAGATCACCTTTCCCTGCTGTGGTTTTTCTTTTGTCACCGTGTCAGGAAGCACGATACCACTTTTTGTTTTTACCTCTATTTT
>MEYI01000030.1:16947-19803 GCA_001773975.1 Candidatus Azambacteria bacterium RBG_16_47_10 | reverse complement strand
ACGGTTTAGCACTCATCATGCAAGAGTGCTAAATTATTTTATAGTGTCACAAAAACAAGGTCAAGTATTGCACAATAAAAAGCGGGCATCCTTGTGGATGCCCGCTTGAATCAGGGAGATGCTCGTGCGTGGTACATTGCAGTACCTCCTCGTTTTTTTGGCGCTGATGGCGCCGGCCTGGTCTTAGGCCCTGGCGATACCGTCGAGTGTCTTCTTTAATGGGTTGGCCGTCACCCTGGCCGCGGGAGTCGTCTTGGTCTTTTCGATGAATGCAAAGCCATTATTCGGTGCTCTGGTCATACGACACCTCCTGGTTTAAGGGTTCCGCCTGCTTTCGCAGAGGAACACAGTTAAAAGAACAATATGAAACCATTATACATATTTGCCACAATATGTCAACTTTTCTACGCATTCACCGAAACGAGCAGAACGCTGTTAAACAGCATCGCGATATTTACGATAGGAAGCATGGAGATCGTCACATAGGCAAGGAGGGTGTCGTAGTTATACAACGCCCGGGCGATAGCAACATTCACCAAAGAAATGATCGCAACAAAAAACGGCCCGTCATAGAGCGACGATGCTTCGCCGATGAGATCAGCGCCCGTGGCAACGGTAAAATGGAGCGTCACGAACGCATCGGATGGCTGTGCCAGTGTGTAGCCAAAATAATACCATGCCGCGACATTCGCCACCGCGCCCGCCGCGATCATGGCGAGTACATATTTATCGAATAAAAAATCGGATCGTTGTATCGTCCGTCCTATACTTCGGACTATTTCGAAAATGGATCGCAGTGCTCGTATCATAATTCCACAACAGTCCCCCAATCATCATATTCGGACGAATGGGTAAAAATAATAATTTGAAATACGCCGGTCATATCGGAAAATATCTCGCGGGCACGCTGTTTGCGCACCGCATCAAACCCTGCAAACGGATCATCAAGCAACACCAGCGACTTTACTCCTTTGTTCAATAAATTAAGCACAGCAAACCGCGCGATCAAATAGAATTGATCGATCGTCCCTTTTGAAAGATGTTCTTCAGGGACAATAAGCCCCTTCTTCTCCCCCGACCATACTTCAAACGAAAGATCATCCTTTACTGTTACATTGTCATAGCGCCCGTCAGTGATCACCGGTAGATATTTGCGCATATATTCCTCGATGGCACCGCGCGATACCGCGATCGTCTTTGCCTGCGCCTCTTCAAGAGCGCCTTTGAGCATCTCAAGTGTTGCGAGCTTATGCGTGATGTTTTCTTTTTGTTGCTGTTTTCGTTCAAACTCTTCCTCTATTTCCCCCAGCATCTCATGATCGTACAGAGACGCATGGATCACCGCATCCACGTGCGCGATTTCCTTCCCGAGACGATCCAGTTCCTGCCGGCGCTTTTCGATATCCGCCTCCAGGCCGCGCTGCACCTCGCTCGACGGCGGAACGGCTTTTTCTTCATCGCTTATCTTCGCCTCCTCAATGCCGATTCGCTTGAATAATTCATTTCGTTCCTTCACAAAATCCTCATATGGTTTCCCGCGAAGCAGCCCTTCTTCCTTGCTCTCCAGCTTTGCTCGCTCTTGTACAAGCTCGTCATACTGTTTTACCCGCGCAAGCAATACTTCCTCATTGTCTGCACCAATACCATCCATGAATTGATTTTTCTGTTTTTCTAATATCGCTATTTCATGCGCAAGCGCGGTCCCTTCCGTGCGCATTTTTTCCGGCGTATGCACGATAAACCCATGCTTGAGAACAAAGCTGTACACGAACGAAACAAGGAACACACCCCAAAGCGCGAATAATCGCGCATCGGTAAATCCGAGAAATCCGATGGCAAACAGAACCAAAGAAATAAGAAAATGCGATCGCTTCAGATGTAGCTGCATCTTTTTCTTTTCTTTTTTCATACTCTTTTCCTCTTCGGTAACATGCGAGAGCTGTGCTTTTTTTACATTGATCGCTTCACGCTGTGCATACCATGTATCTTTATCGAACGTTTTTAACACCGCCTGCGTTTCCAATTCCACCGTGATGACCTTTTTTCTTTTCTCACTGTCCTGGAGCGCGCGCGCGTCGGCATCAATGCTTTCCAATTGCGCATGTAACCGCTTGAGTTCTTCCGTCGCTTTAAAATATCCGGCGTTTTTTTGATGCTGGCGCTGTTTCACTTCATACTCATCGGTAATGCGGTGATACGCCGCAACTTGTTCGCTTAAATAAGCGCTTTTTTCCGCGATGCCTTTCAACTCCGCGATAACCGTATCACGCTTTGCACTCAACGCAACCATATCATTTTCTATCCCCTTCAATAACCCCGGCGTCTTTGCCTGCCCGCGCATGCCCCGCTGAATGCTGCCGACGGCATCGGTCACTTTTTTCAAAACCTTCGCGACACTTACATGTTCACCGGCAGACGTGATAAGTTCTTCAAGCGCTTGTGCGATCTCGTTTTTTCCTTCCGTCATCTGCGCGAGCGCATCATGTTTCACGCATGCCGTATTTTCAAACAACCCAAGCGATCGCAGTGCGCCGATCTCATAGAGATAACTCGCCACTTCCGCGGCGGCGGACATTTTTTTACCCGTTGTTTTATTTTCAAGTGCCAGCTCTTTCGTTTCAAAATTCTTATAGAGTGAAATATCTTCTCCCTTATGCTCCAATGAAAGCGTGATCGTATACAGCTCTTCCGCATTCCACGTTTTCAATGCGGCGATATCTTTATTGCTTTTCTTCGGATCGTAAAAAAGCCCGGCAAGGATCGCCGCAAGAAGTGTCGACTTCCCTTTTTCATTCGGACCTTTAATGACCGTAATGTCGCCCGGAAATGACACCGATGCTTCAGGAAACTTTTTGA
>MEYI01000030.1:16821-16936 GCA_001773975.1 Candidatus Azambacteria bacterium RBG_16_47_10 | reverse complement strand
GCGATTGATTTTAAAAACATATTTCGCTATTCATCCGTTAGTACGTTTTTTCCTTCGAGCTCCGCAATACCCATTTGCAACGCGTCTTCCAATACTCTCCGCTCTTCCGGCTGCT
>MEYI01000030.1:5183-16806 GCA_001773975.1 Candidatus Azambacteria bacterium RBG_16_47_10 | reverse complement strand
TTTTTTGCATGATCCGCACGAACTGCCCGATCACCAACTCTTCAGGGTAATTCAGCGCCGTGATCTCGGGCATTTTCATCATCGCCTTGCTTTTCACGGTGATACTGAAAAATTTATCTTCCAGCGCGCGCTCGATCTGCTCCGGGTCGATAAACACCGCCGATTCGGCAAATCCGAATATCGTCGCAATGAGGATGCAATGGGGATCTGCGAGCTTGCCGAGTTCATGGAGCACATTCTCCACATTCTCATAGATCTGCATATCGATATCCACCTCTTGTATCGTTTTCTCCGATATTTTGACCGGCTTTACCTGTGCGGAATCGATGATATCCACGCTCAATACATACCCCTGCCCAAGTCCACCCTTGCCTTCCTGATACGTGATCTCCGGAGATCCGGCATACCACGCGATCGTATTGCCAAATGAACACTCCTGCGCGCCATGCCAGTGGCCGAGCGCGACATAGTGCATGCCCGATTCTGCGATCTCACGGAACGTGATCGGCATATCGTCAGGGGCCGCCTTTCCTTCTATTTGCACCGAGCCATGCGCCATTGCTACTTTATATTTCGTTTTCGCGCTTACGCCCGCCTGTGCGAGAAACGCCACGGGACTCTCCGATGATTTGTTTGAAGTATTCGCCTTTGCAAATATGGTCGCATCGATATCGGGAAGCTCTACCGATGTAGTTGCAGGATCGTCAAACACATACACATACGGCAAATTGAGTCCAAAATTCTCCCTCTTATAAATAGATTCCTTTGAAAGACAATCATGCGTACCGGGAAGGATCGTCGCATAGATGCGCTCGTCATTGAGCCGTTTCAACTGCCCCTTTACGAAAGATACCGTCTGCTGTGAAGGGAAATTCGAATCGAAAAGGTCTCCCGCAACAAGAAAAAGATTTGCCTTTGAACTGATCGCCTGATCAACGATCGCAACGAACGAGTTTTGCAGCGCCTGACGCTGTGTGCGGGCACTTGCTCCAAATGATGTGAACTTCGCTCCTAAGTGAATATCGGATGTATGGATGATCCTGAGCATGCGCGCTGCGATAAAAAATCAAATATATATCTGTATGATAGCACAAAATAGAAAGAGCAAAAAACAGGCGGCCTACGAGTCATTTTCGGGAAATATATCCGCTCTTTTTTATATAGAATCGCCACGGGAGATGGGTGCACGCGCCGGCATAATCCACCCCTACGCGCGGCACTGTAACGATGTCGTTTCGTTTGACCACATCTCCCCTATCCTCGATCAACACCGTATCACCAAACACTGTTTTCCCGTTCATGCGCTTCGTAATGCCAAACGCATCGCACAGCTTTCCCGGCCCCGATGCGAGCGCCCTGCTATGCTTTGTTTTTCTTCTTTTTTCCATCGTGTGAATTCCTTCGATCGGCTCTACCGCACGCACCAACACCGCCGAAGGAAAATCTTTCTCCTCCGTAACAATATTCAAACAATGATACATGCCATAAATAAGATACACGTATATCGTGCCCGCTTCCGCATACAATGTTTCCGTGCGCGGCGTTCTCCCCTTTGACGCATGGCACGCGAGATCATCCTCTCCTCTGTATGCCTCCGTTTCCACGATCTTTCCTGACAGCACCGAGTTTCCATTCTTTACTACAAGATATTTTCCGAGCAGATCGCGCGCCACGACAAGTGTCGGTCTTTGAAAAAATGACTGGGGTAATTTTTGCATTGCTATTTCAGTGTACTTTTTTCGCTCGCGCAAAGCAAAACGGATCCGGCAGTGACGGATCCGTTTTCTTCATTAAGACAATAATTATCGTATTTCGTATCGCAATGTCACGCTCACCGAGACCTCTTGTGAGCCGGGTTCGATGGAAGGAATCGCCCCGCCCCCACCCATACCACCCACCGCCCGCTCATACACAGGATACGGATATCCGGGCTGTTGCGCGTATTCCTCGATAGAAAGAAGTTTTCCGAGACGGAACCCGCCTGCGGCCGCAAGTCCTTCCGCCTTCTGTTTTGCTTTCACGATCGCCTCTGCGCGCGCTTCATTTTGGACGATCGTTGGATCATCAATCGTAAATGTCAGCTGGGAAACGGAATTTGCTCCGTTTGCGACCACGCCGGAAAGCAATGTGCCGATCTTAGAAAAATCGCGAACAGTCACCTGCACTGACTGCAAGATCGTATATCCTGCGATCTCTGCCGGAGGACACACGCCGCCTTCTTTCGGCGGACACATGTAATACTGATATCGCGGATCCACATTATATGAAAGCGTCTTAATATCTTTTTCGCTAATGCCTTCCGTTCTTGCATACGCATTGATCGCATTCACTTTTTTTGTATTTTCTTGTTGCAACATCCCCACATCTTTCCCGCCCTCCGTAATAACGCTAAAAGAAAATCGCGCGACATCGGGAACAATCACTGCCTTCCCGTCTCCCGCGACCGAGAAACTTCGAAACGATGACGGATCCACTGATTTTGCGTACGACGAAACATAGCTTGCCACCGCAAACGTCAGCAAAACCCCGACGATGATCGCCACGCCCCCTAATACATTTTTTATTTTTTCATCCATATGAAAAAGTTAATAGTATAGATCTAGTATACGTTGAAATAACACAGAAAAAAAGCATTATCGGATGCTCATAAAAATTGCTCCGACTGTTACAAGCGCAGCACCCACGCCTGTTTTCCACGTGATTCCCTCACCTAAAAACAATGCCGCAAGCACCAAAACAAACACAACACTTAAGCGATCAAGTGCGACAACGCCGGCTGCCGGCCCATGCCGCAATGCAAAAAAATAAAACAACCATGATACAGCGCCGGCAATGCCTGAAAGGACAATGAACATGATCGCCTTACTCGGCAAAGATGCAACAAGGCCCGCCTTTCCCAGCGAGGCGGTCATTATGACAAGAAACGTCGCCATCACTGCGGCGCGTACTGTCGTCGCCACGGTCGTATCAACGCCCGCAAGACCGATCTTGCCGAATATCGCGACGAACGCCGCGGAAACGGCTGAAAGTAATGCAAATATGACCCAGGACTGCATAGCGGTAAAAATGAATTAGAGCCAATTTTTTCTTCGGAAAAATACAAGCAACGATACGGCGACAACGCTCATGATCCCTACTACGATCCAAAAATCAAACGGATTATCCCGCAACGGCATATATGCATGATTCATGCCCCACAAAGAGGCAATGAGCGAGAGTGGGAGAATGATCGCAGAAAAAATGGTAAGCATCCGAATGATCTGCGAAATATGATCGGACATGATGGATGTGTGCGTTTCATACAACACATCCATGGTCTCTTTCTGATTTTCAACAATACTGACGATCCTCTCTTCATTAACCGACATATCAAGGAAATATGGGATCATTTCCTCACCAAAAAACTTCCCGGCCCTCTCGCGAAACGATGCGAGCACGGTAATTTGCGGTTTTAATGGGCGACGAAAATCGATGATATCCCTCCGCAAATGAGAGATCTCTTCCACGCTCAGGTGCATGTGCTTTTGAAATATCTTATCTTCGATCCGCGTCACTTCCTTTTCCAACACATCAAGATCTTTTATGTGCTCCTGCAATAAACGATCAATGATGTGATACAGCAAAAATCCGCTGTGTTTTTTTGTGAATTGTTCCTGCGCCTTCGGATCGCTCACAAGGATTTTGAAAATGTCATCGAGCCGAAGGAAATGAGAATACGTGATCGTTACGAGTATTTTTTTCGAAATAAGAAAATCTACTTCAAATATCCTATTTGTCTGTGCCCCGGGAAAAACAAGCGGAAAATGGAGAATGAGGAATAAATGATCGTCAAATTCTTCCACGAACGGATGCAGCGTCGGCGCACCGATGGATTCCATCACGAGCGGATGAAATGGAAAGCTTTTCTCGATGTATGTAACATCATCGGCACTCGGCTTCGTAATATGAATCCACTTGATGCCGTTCACTTTTAATTCCTGTCGAGATGATTGATGCATGGATATGCGAGACTAGTAAATAACATCTCTATCATACTGCGAACACAATAGTTGAGCAAGAAAAAACGGGCCTCGCCATATCGGCGAGGCCCTTGAGCGCTCTCGTTAATGAAGGTACGTGACTCTGCAAACCTCCTTGATGCCATCGAGCATCTCCGTAATATCAAGAAGTGCCCTATGGATCATATGTTTTTCTCCTGATCTTTTGACGTCCTGGAGTATCCGATGAGCGATACATACCCTCATCTGTTTCCGCGCATCTTCGCTGACCTCGGTGAATGCCTTATCGCATGTATCCCACGCGATAAGGATCCGATCCAACACCTCAAGCCCTTGATTCAAATAGCCATAATTCTCGCTGAACTTTTCGCTGCCCATAAGCTCACGACCGGAGTGCATTGTCATCACCTCCCTTATGAAAATATAAAAGTGCTCCGTATCTCTAACATGACACGGAGCACTTAAAAAAGCAATATCTTTATTTTCCTCCTCGTTTCGCGCGCTTTCGGTCGTTATCGGTCAACAGCTTCTTGCGGATGCGGATGCTCTTTGGCGTCACCTCCACCAATTCATCGTCGCCGATGTATTCAAGCGCATCTTCAAGTCCCATTTCACGTGGGACATCAAGCTGTTCTTTTACGCCGACATCCTTCGTGCGGAAGTTCGTAAGCTCTTTTGTTTTGCAGATGTTCACAATAATATCTTCCGCCTTCGCGTTTTCTCCCACCACCATGCCTTCATAGACAGGCACCGCAGGACCGATAAATAACTGTCCGCGTCCCTGCACATTCATAAGGCCATGGCTATTTGATACGCCCGCCTCAGAGGAAATAAGAGATCCATGCGCTTGCGCCTCACACTCTCCGCGCAACGGCTCATATCCCAAGAAAATACTGTTGTAAATACCGAGTCCTTTCGTACCGGTCAAAAATTCATTGCGCATACCGATAAGACCTCGTGTCGGTGTCGCAAAATCCATGAACGCCATCCCGCGATCGACACGCATGTCTTTCATCTGTCCAAGGCGCTTGCCGAGCATTTCGATCACCGCACCGGAAAACTGCTCCGGCACTTCAATGGATACCAACTCCACCGGCTCCACCTTCCTACCCTGCTCCTCTCGGATGATCACTTCCGGCTTCGATACTTCGAGTTCATATCCTTCGCGGCGCATTTTTTCAATAAGGATCGCAAGATGCAATTCTCCGCGCCCTGCAACCTCCCATCGATCGGACGATTCGGGTGTCGTTACAACGAGCGCAACATCGGTTTCCAGCTCATGCTCAAGTCGTTCCTTCACATTTCGAGACGTTGTGTATTGTCCTTCTTTTCCGGTGAACGGCGACGTATTCACGCCGAATGTCATTTTAATCGTCGGTTCATCGATAGTAATGACCGGCAATGCCTGCGGATTTGCAGGGTCTGCGATCGTTTCCCCGATAGATACGGAAGGAATGCCCGCGATCGCAACGATGTCGCCCGCGTATGCCTCATCAACATCCACACGGCCAAGCCCGTCAAAAACCATCACTGCAGTGATCTGCTCTTTCTTTATTTCACCTTTGCGGTTGATATGCGCAACTGTCATACCTTTTTTAAGCGTGCCTGAATACAATCGCCCTACTGCGATCTTTCCTTTATAATTATCATTGGTCAAATTGACCGTAAGCATCTGCAGAGGCGCGGACGCATCCATGACTGGCGACGGAATGTTTTTCATAATCGTATCAAACACCACCTGCACATCGTTCATCGCAGAAAGATCATCGGTGAGCCCTGCTTTTCCCTGCGCGCCGGACGCATAGATCACCGGGAATTCAATTTGCTCATCTGTCGCGCCAAGTTCAATAAAAAGATCATAAGTCCGTTCAAGCGCCCATGCCGCACGCGCATCCGGTTTGTCGATCTTATTGATCACCACGATCGCGGGATGTCCCGCCTGAATCGCCTTACGCAACACAAATTTCGTCTGAGGCATCGGCCCTTCTTTCGCATCCACAACCAACAACACGCCGTCTACCATGCGCATAATGCGTTCCACTTCCCCGCCGAAGTCAGCGTGTCCCGGAGTATCAATGATATTGATCTTTGTGTCGTGATACCGTACTGCGGCATTTTTTGAGAAAATAGTAATACCGCGCTCGCGTTCAAGCTCGTTTGAATCCATGATAAGATCCTGCGTCTCATCCGCCTTTCGTTTAAAATCCTCTGATTGTTTCAGCAGTGCGTCCACGAGCGTTGTTTTGCCGTGGTCGACGTGCGCGATAATTGCGATGTTGCGTAATTTCATAATATAAAACGCCCGCAAAGGGCGACGAAAATTAACTTGGGAAAGGATACCATAAAATGTATTAAAAATCAATAGCTACACCGCTATCACCTCCGCCGTGCACCGCGGATGATCATGGGAACGGATGCGTATCACTGTTTTTAGCGGCATATCGATATACGGAATCTCCACTGCCGGTGTAGGAATAAAGTAAGAATAGATACAGCGATTAACCGCCCGATGTCCTATGACAAGCACGTCTCGGCGCTGTGCCTCGATCTCCCATATCGCCGTCCGTACGCGCCAGATCAGGTCATGATATGACTCCCCGTCCGGATATTGGAAATTGAATTTATCCTTCTTCCGCGCTTTTTCTATATCGGGATACTGGCGTGCGATCTCTGCATACGTCATGCTGTCACACACCCCGGACCGTATCTCGTCTAATACGGCGTATGCTTCAAGTCTCTGCGTAAAGAATGAAGCGGTCTCTTTTGTCCGCATCTTATCACTCGTCATGATCGCAATATCTTTATTTTCAAAATACGCCGCAAGCGACCGCGCCATTTCCTTTCCATTCTCAGTCAACGCCGCATCGCCGCCGATACGATCCTCTTGATTGAATTTCGTCTCCCCGTGCCGCGAAAGATACACATCTTTCTTTCCGCCGCGTATATTTTTAAGATATGAGAATAACTCGTTAAAAAAATCGTTCTCGGATAAAAAATGTTTTATGACGTGATCTCCAAAATTTCTGATCCGTATATATGAACAATCGTCACTGATCGGCTCACAGATCCCTTCATAATGCGTAACCCGCTGAAGAAAATCCTCGCGGGCGATCTGTTCGTCCGTACCCACGTAATCAGGGCTATACGCCACCTTCTCTGCCACGATCCGGGAAAAAAGAACAGGATCATCGCATACCGATTCAATAAATACATGGTCGTATCCGTGGCGCTTACACTCCCCCGTAAGATACTCGCGGCGCGCCTGCGTCACATTGGTAGCATCATAGATCGCAATGTCGCCTTCTGCGAAAAGCCATGCCAGGCAATCACGGAAACATAGTTTTGCAATGCGCTCCCGCTCCTCCCGAAATTCCCGATTCGCGGGATCGAAAAACTCGCTCCGTGAGGACTCCGCCCCCAACATCTCCCGGCGATACTTCCCTGCATTAAATGTTCGCGCGCGATACCCAAGCCATGCGAGATACTGCATAAGCTTCGATGCAAAAAAGCTCTTCCCGCGCGCGGGAAGACCAACCATGATCACTACTGTTTTTTTATGAATTGCGATCATGACTTCATCTTACCTGTTTGTGAAAAAATAAAAAACGGGGATGGCGAGTTTCTCGCCATCCCCTTGGTTCGGCAGCCCTCTGAACAGTGGGCCGTCTCCCTAAGCATCCAGTGCCTTGTATGCATAGTGCACCTCCTTATGTATTTGTCGTTTCATTATACCACCCCTGTCAACCCCTTTTTTTGAGAAAATAAAAAAGCCGCATTCAAAGAGCTTTTTTTGTTACAGGAGAGTTTTCAGATTCCGCCATCAGAATCTGTACTTCCTCCGTAGTTTTGGGTTGCTCTGAATTGCGGCCCTCTGTATTATCCCCTACCAAACATCATTCTGCAAGCCATACTATCCACATACTACTACTGCAGCTCGATCACTTTCTGCTTCCCGGAACTTCCCCGCACAAGAGAAAGCCGCGATGGTGCAATATCCAGATGCTCCGCGAGCGCCTTCAGTACAGCCTCATTTGCCTTCCCGCCCTCGGGCGCCTCTTTTACACGCACGATAAAATGCGTGTCGTCTATCTGCTCGACACGCATTTCTTTGCTTTTTGGTTTTGCGTGTACGTAAAACCGCATTACATGAAATATGCCGAAAGTGCTTCGCCAAATTCCTGCGCCGCCCGAGGATTACGCGCAGTAATAACAGCTCCGTCCTTCACCACCGGCTCATCGATATATTCCGCTCCTTCTTCTGTGATCGCATCGATCCCCGTTGTATCATCAGCGGAGCTCCACACGACCGCTTTTTTTCCTTCTAGCACACCTGCGCGGGCAAGTACCACCGGCGCGATACAAATGGCTCCTAATACTTTTTCTTTATACACCGTTTCTTGTGCTAAACGATAACTCGCTTCATTATCCAAATTTTCAAGCGCACCCGGTCCCCCGGCAAACACGACCGCGTCGTAATCCCCCGCATGTGCATCACGGATCGCGATATCGATCTCCGCAACTCCTCCGTCCGCTCCATGTGCCAGCTCTCCTTTTTCTCCATTACTTGCCGTCATTACAGTATGCCCGGCGGTTTTTAACACATTTTTAGGAACGAAATATTCAGGGTCCCGAAATCCGTTCTTTGCGATAACATATAAAATAGTTGCCATATCTCCATTATACTCCTTCATGAAAAAAGAAAAACCCCACGGATGCATTATTTGCACCCATGGGGTTTATACAGTTTGAAGCTAATACGGACTCGCTTCTGCGTCCCGCATATCCTCAAACATAGGCATATGTGCCTTCCGTAATTTTTCTAATGCGATCTCCTGGATCTGACGCACACGCTCGCGTGTAACGCCGCGTGTCTTGCCGAGATCCTCAAGAGTAAGAGACTCGCCGCTCTCGTGCTTAATACCGAAACGCGCGAAGATAATATCTTGTTCCTCGGCGGTCAGCACATTGGATTCTTCGATCACGCGAATACACTGCGCGATACCATGCTCACGCATGACGCATGCATGAGGAGCTTCTTCGGTCGGCGACGCAACGCGATCATACATCGTTTTCCCGGATCCCTCATCAAACGCATCCTGATCCAGAGAAACGAAATCGATGTTTGCACGCTCAATTCTTTTTACCTTATCCAAGGACATCCCCATTTCCTGCGCGATGCCCTCATAGGCAACAACATCCCCGCGAACACCGATCGCTTTCTTTGCTTTTTTATACCGCAAAAGATCGATACCGCGGTGAATAGGTATACGCACCGCGGTCTTGGTGTTGGCAACCTCCCGCTGGAGTGATTGCCGTATCCAGTATGTTGCATACGTGGAGAACCGCGTTTTTTTTGAAACGCGGAACCGATCAACAGCCTTGAGAAGCCCTATGTTTCCCGCAGAGATAAGATCGCCAAGAGAAAGAAAGGAATCGGGACGATAGTATTTCTTTGCAATAGAAATCACAAGCCGAAGATTCGCTTCGATCACCAGATTTTTTACTTCTTTCTTGAAAGACCCGCCGTTCCGCAGATGCGAAAAAAGGTCTTTTTCTTGTTCTGCGCTTAATAATGGTTCTTTGATCTGGGAAAGATACAATTTCACAGAGTCCCCGTTTTTATCTTGAGTCCTCTGCATCTCTCCATTAGAAACCTTCTTTGTTCTCACGCACTACCTCCCGTTTTTATGTATTTTTTAAAGTGCATTAAAAATGCAGTGAAACGAGAAATATAAAGTAATGCATAATACAAGTCAAGAGATGAGCCTCGTATTAACGCGAAAATACCACCGGGATACGTAATTCGTCATCGTGTTCCGGCAATCCGGACGGATTATCTTTTTTTAACACCAGCGTTCCTGTGCCGGTCATCGGTTTTTGAAATGAGAACGTCACGGAAAACGGAACGAACTCTGTGGTCATCCATTCTTCTTCCGCCTGCGCGATCCCAACGGCAATCTCCTTGCCGTTGCCGTCCAATAGTTTCACCGGGAATGACGCTTCAAAAAACCAATACCCTCTCGCCTGCCCTTTCACCGTAAGCGGACTTTGTATTTCCTCCCCCGGACCCGGCTCTGCAACCAAAATGAGCGCCGCTTTTGATTGAATATGGTTCATGATCTCATCCTGCTTCATAGTCCGCGCGACGCGATAGATAACACCGGCTTTATCATCGGATATATACATTACGCCTCCGGGCTGAATAAGAATATCCACGGGTCTGCCGAGCGCCCGATCACCTTCAAGCCACCCCGAAATAAAATCTTCGGATCCGAGATAATTTCCCTGCGCGTCCAGACGATACCGTACGAGTTTATACCCCGTCGGCACGCTTTTATTCCATGAGCCGTGATACGCGACCAACAGATTATGCCAATATTCCTCCGGCCATCCTTCTTCCGGAAAGAACGCGAGTCCCAGCGGAGCCGAATGCGCGGGAATGTCGATATAACTCGACTTCGGCTCTTCTGCGAAACTTGGTCTTGCATATGGACTGAATGTATAATCCTCGGTGTTTTTGCCATAAAACCATGGCCATCCGTACCATCCTCCTTCTTCAATGATATTGATTTCATCAGGCGGGAGATCATCACCCAAAAGATCGCGCCCCATCTCCGTCGCCCACACCTTCCCGTTCACCGGATGGATCGCCATAAAAACGGAATTGCGTAATCCTTTCGCAAATTCTTTCAGTACGCCCGTTTGCACATCAAGCGCCAATATTTTCGCCCGCTGTGCATCGGTCTCGTGGCACACATCGCACGACGAACCGACCGAGATCAACAGCGTGTTTTCGTTCGGATAGGGCATGAACATGATGGTACGTGTGAAATGCCGTCCGTCATCAGACAAGTCGGCGATCTTTTTTTTGTTCACTACTTTTCTGTTCGCCGCGTCATACTCATACACCGCAACCTGATCGGATTCCGCGATGTACACTTTGCACGGAACATCCGGATCGCACCGTGATGCAAGCCCGTGCGGCCGATGTAATCCATCCGCAACAACAACTGTTTCATCCGCCGCGCCATCTCCGTTTGTATCCCGCACCGAAACCACTTTTCCTTGAGACGGAATGCTCGTCCAAATAGTTCCGTCGGGTCCCCACATCATCACACGAGGATTTCCGAGGTTTTTTGCATACACCGAAATAAAAAATCCGTTTGGCAATTGCAACGGGAAGTCCGTTGTATTTTCCGCGACGCTCTCCTTCTGTTTTTCTTGAGGTATAGACGGGATGATCTCCGTGATGTCCCGAGCCGGCTTTAAAAGCACCGGCTTCAGCCCCCGCGCGATGCGTACTGCATCGATAGCCCAAAAAACGCCTGCACCGACCGCAAGCATAATAGTAATAAATAAAACAAGAGTAATGAATTTTTTCCGCATATCCATATATCCAGTATACTCCAAATGCATGAAAGATAAGATGACTTCTCCACACCCCGCACTCGACAAAATGACACCTATGTTGTTATATACAATCAATAAATCACAAAGCACTTTCACATATAAAGGAGGTGACACAATGCTTTTTTCATGGCTTCCGGAATTTTTCAAGAAACAGCCGTACATGACCATCGTGGTCAAAAAGAACCCTGGCCTGAAGCATTCTGATTGCAACGGAG
>MEYI01000030.1:0-5164 GCA_001773975.1 Candidatus Azambacteria bacterium RBG_16_47_10 | reverse complement strand
CGACAGAAAAGCGCGAAAAAGCACTGTCTCCTGCGCCCGATGCGGAGCAAAAGCGGAATTTGACCCCATCTATGAAAGACTTATCGGCTATACCATGGAAGACGGAAAACACCGGACAATTACGATTCACCGCTACCGCGACAAACCCGTCAAAGGCCGCATCCTCCTTATTGCACATTAGCTCACAATAAAAAACGCTCACGGAAACCCCGTGGGTGTTTTTTATTGTGTACAACTCATTTGCACGCGCACCGGATCGCATGCTATCGTGCCCGCAAAGCACATTCCACAATTGAATACAAAACCTATAAAGAAGAGGTGGAAGAATGGGAAAGAAGGGAAGGGGAAAAAAGAAAGAGAAAAAAGGATCTGTTTTAGACCTCGCGGTTCCTGTGCGCAACATCATGAAAATTCCGCTTGAAAGGATAAAACCGAATCCGCTGCAGCCGCGGAAAGTATTCAATGAAAAAGAACTGCAGGAACTTGCTGATTCATTCAGAGAAGAGGGTGATGTCGACACCGCCATCCTTGTCACTATGTGGAACAACAACGAAAACGTTCTGATCATCGATGGAGAACGGCGTTGGCGCGCCGCACAGATCGCAAAGCTCACCACGATCTCTTGTGACATACACCAAGAAATGCGCATGGAAAAGATCCTCATGCGAAGCCTGCGAGGAAACCTAAACAGAGCGGCGATGTCCCCGATCGAGGAAGCATTCGCCATCAAAGACATCATGGATCGCGAGCGGTGTTCACAAAAAGAAGTTGCGGTGATCATCGGATTATCACAGGCGAAAGTATCAAGCGCTCTCAAATATCTCAAGCTCAGCAAAGACATACAGGCGCTCGTTCTGTATGGCAAGTTGGATAAAGGGAACGCAAAACACATCGCATCCTATCACTCTGACGATCAGGGAAAACTTCTCAGAGAGCTTGAAAAAGCGATCGCAGAGAAAGGAGGGCCGATACACCCAAACGATGCGCTTCGCATCCTGCGCGGATCTGCAAAAACACTCGGGATCTCCCCGATAAAGCCGGCACGCGGAAAACACCACGCATCCCACGCATCACTTACCGTAAACAACGTTCTCACAAAAGCGGATTCGCTCAAAAAAGCGCTTAAGGAATTCGAGCCTCTCGCCATGCACGAGATACAGAAAGAGGCAAAGATCAATCCGCTTGCCGTGCTCAATGAGTTAAAAATGCTCCGTGGCGCACTCGACAAGCAGATAGATCGCATCGACCAAGCAACATGAAAAAACAGCCGGTGATTGTATATCACCGGCTGTACTTTTTATTGCTCATTTATTTCTCATTCTCCGGAAGCCCGAGATCCGCAAGAAATTTCTTCAATGTCCTTCCTTCCAGTGCGCGCACCTTTCCTGATCCGAGAGGGCCGAGACGGACATCCATCACGCGCACGCGCTTCAAGCGATCCACGGTCAAATGCGCAGCCGCGCACATACGGCGTATCTGATGCTTTTTTCCTTCTGTTAAAATAACCGTCATCATATGCGGTCCGTCGATGCTTACCTCTTTCGCCGTAAGTTTCTCACCGTCACACACCACTCCTCCTTCAAATATCTTTTTATACATCGGGGACACTTTTTCGCGCACCTGCACGACATATTCTTTTTCATGTTCAAACCGCGGATGCAGCAAGCGCTCGGTCACGCGCCCGTCGTTCGTCAGAATGATCAACCCTTCCGACTCCTTATCAAGCCGTCCCATCGGGGAAACGCCCCGCGGAATACCCTCGGCATCCGCAATAGAGCGCTGGCCGGGTGTCGGAGAATGTGTCACTACGCCGCGCGGCTTATAGTATGCCAAATAGATAAGCGGCTTCGAGCGGTCTTGTCTCTTCCCCGCAACATCAACAACATCACCGTGTTCGACACGGTCACCGAGCGTCGCGCGTTTGCCGTTAATACGTACACGACCCGCACTGATAAGATCATCGGCGGCACGACGCGTCGCGATCCCCTTCAGCGCGAGGTATCGATTAATACGAACGGGAAAAGGAATGGGTTCTTGGGTCATATGGTTTCACTTAATACAATTCTTCTTTTTTTTCTTTAATGAAGATCACGAATGAATCAAATGCTTTTAATAATGCCTTAAACGGCGTTTCAATGATGAAATCAAGAATAAATACAAAAATATTTATTGATGAAAATGTTTGTGTGAGCCACTTTCCCAGAGTAACGATCGGCAGTGTAACGAGGTCCATCGCAAACGATGCGAGCTTTTCATCATGCACCCGCACTACCCAGCGCTTTGCGGCATGCCGGATACGGAAACCAAAAAAACTCACCAATGTCAGAAACATAAGAAACAGCGCGATGCTTACCGCAGTAAATCCTATTCCTGAAAGAAATGCAATAATGGACCCGAAAGAAAACAAAAAGAAAAATCCGTATAGCGCATACGAGATCAAGAGAAGTCCGTTCCATCGCTTCATGCGCAAAACGATCTTGCCGGGCATATCACCGCGCGACGCCTCATCGACGCCCCGAATGATCCTTGCGGTATTTTCCGCGCTTCCCACCGCTACCCATGCCGTGATAATGAACAACAGCACGGGGTGAAATACTATATTAATGAACAATGCCCCATAATGTATCCCGCCTGCAATGAAAATATCATACGGGAGCTCAATGGCAAGTGCCAAAATGATCTTGGTTAAAAAAATATAGATCACCGCACGACGCGCCATGCTTTTGACTCGCCGCTTTTCTTCCCCATACTTCTGTGAAACAAATTCTCCCACTTCTGCCGATAATAAGTCTGGGGTAGAAAATATTTTTTTTGCATCGTCGCCATACCGTTCCGCGATCGTCATAATGATCGCATAGAACATCGCATCGTTTTTCAATTTTGCCACGAGCCGCAACTGCACCGGATGTTTCAAATGACGCTCAATGTATCCTTTTGCCGCAACAAAATCACGCGCTGCCGCGCGCAACTGCTGTTTCCCTTCATCCGTGCGAGAGGTAAACGCCTCCCAGTCGGGATAGTATAAACGCCAAACATCGAAAAACAAACGAGGCATATCTCTCCCCAATAAACTTTTGCGCACCGCGATATATATCTGCACGTTTATTTCCGCCTGCGACATATCTTCGCCGATGACATCGACACGATCATGTATCGCGTCAAAAAATAGCGTAGCGGCTTCCTCCTGGATCACGCGTGAAAAAAGAATATCCTCGATTTCGCATGCACACAAAGACAATACGCGGGCATCGAATAATACACTTCGCATCTTCGGATCCGCTTCTCGCACGTACTCCATGAATGTCAGCGCCTTTTCAATAACGCCCTGCACGATAGGCACGATGCGCTGAGATAATTTCCCACTTGGCAGATATCCCGCCTGGATAAGTTCAATGATCAGATCATTCCCGATCGAAGAAGGAGTGATGCCAAATGTCATCTTCCGTTTGATGATCCGCTCAATAGCGCTCCGACGCAACACATGGTCATCCGCATAATCAACAGCGCGGCGCATGCGTTCATAATAATGCGCCGCCTGCCGCGTAATACTCCCCACCTCAATAACCGCATCTTCCTCCGCCACTGCAAGGTTGTCGGGTGCTATCCTCCTCTGCGTTGCGTTAAAAAACCGCTCCAATAATGGTGATATCATACAATTTATCGTTCTTTCAACTTAGCTTTTAGTATACGACCCCTTATGCAAAAGCACAATGAATACCCAAGCGGGATCCCTGCTATGGCATTATTTCTCGTTTTAGACAATACTAGTGAATACACTGCGAACATATGCTTATAGATGACGTAACAATTGATGTATCCGCGGGACATGGCGGCCGAGGGGCGGTCGCTTTTGATAAAAATCTTCAAGCACTCGGTCCTGCCGGTGGGAGCGGCGGTAAAGGCGGGAGCGTCTATTTTGAAGGTGTTTTTGACCTTGGCGCACTCCAACAATTTCGCTTTAAGAAAAAAATTGCCGCAAAAAACGGCGACAACGGCAAAGAGCAATTTTGCGACGGAAGAGACAGCGATGACATCGTACTCAAAGTACCCGTAGGAACGGTGATCCATAATATTACGACGGGCATCACCAAGGAAATAACCGCGATCGGCGAACGCCTTCTTGCCGCGCAAGGAGGCAAAGGGGGTAGGGGTAATTTTCATTTTAAATCATCTCGCAACACAAGCCCGACACAGTTTCAAACGGGGTTGCCTGGTGAGGCATTCGCATTCCGCCTGGAACTCAAACTCATCGCGGATGTCGGATTCATCGGTTTTCCGAATGCCGGCAAATCAAGTCTGCTCAACGAACTCACGAACGCACAAAGCAAGGTGGCGAATTATCCTTTCACCACGCTCGAACCGAACCTCGGCGCGTATTATGAACTTATCATCGCAGATGTTCCCGGCCTTATTGAAGGTGCAACGGAAAACAAGGGGCTTGGCATAAAATTCTTGCGCCATGTTGAGCGCACAAAAACACTGTTTCATCTTATCTCTACGGAATCGGAGGATCTTGCAAGAGATTATGCCATCATCAGAAAGGAGCTGGGAGCGCACCGCGCAACGCTTCTCGATAAAAAAGAGTATCTTTTTCTCTCAAAAAGCGATTGCGTCAGCCCCGCCGATCTTAAAAAGAAACTCACGATACTGAAAAAAATAAATCCGTCAGTCACTCCGATCTCCATTCATGACATAGACAGCATCGAAGTGGTCAAAAAAATACTCAACGAGATCGCTGAAGAAAAGCATGTGAAAAACAAAACAACCGCGAAATAACGCGGTTGTTTTGTTTTTGGTTTCTTCGCTATTATTTTTCCTCTCTTTTTTCTGCCACGATCGTACAGTTCGTTGCGATCGCAGCTTTTCATCTATCATGCGTGTGGAACATGAGTTGTTTTTTGTTCCTTTTTTACGCTGAATACATAGAGATACAGGATATCGAGTATTCCGGCGGTATTAACAAGCAATAACGCAATAAACCACTTTTTATCGCTTGCGCGCGCCGCCTTCCACATAGCCATTCCTTTCCACGGAAGAGACCACAGCGTCACTGCGGCGACAAGAACACCGATCCACGGATCATTTCCAAAAAATTGTTGCATATACTTTCTGATTAATTATACAAAAAATAATACCATTTTTATTTTTGAGAATCCATCATTGT
>MEYI01000029.1:22724-22866 GCA_001773975.1 Candidatus Azambacteria bacterium RBG_16_47_10 | reverse complement strand
TGCTTTCTGAACAGAAAGCACGATGATCTTTGTTCATAGGAGGACTAACCTGCAAAAAAGGCGCGTAGTAAAAACTACGCGCCTTTTTATTTCAACTAATATATAGAACAGATTAATTCGGATTTTTAACTCGCCAAATAAT
>MEYI01000029.1:21361-22707 GCA_001773975.1 Candidatus Azambacteria bacterium RBG_16_47_10 | reverse complement strand
TTATGAATGAATTTAATACCTGGGCGATTACTAGTCCAAGTATTCCACCCCAGATGCCGAGGGTTATATATAGCAAGATTACTATGATGTTTTGAATCACGCTTTTGATGAAGATGAGGCGTGATAATTTTTGTGATTCAAAAAGAAGGCTAAGATAACGGATAGGCATCGCAAATACAAAGGTGATAGCGAGTATTTGAGAATAAAAGATCCCGTCCAGATATCGAGGCAGGACATATTTAAAAAGATATGGCGAGATGAGTATGTATGCAATTGCCATAATGGTTCCAACTGCCATGCCCTGGAAGATCCTTCTATAAAAGACAGTATTGATCTCTTGAGGTGTCTTTGTGGAGAATTTTGGGAAGCCGATGCCAACTAAGTTTTTTATAATCGAGGTCGCTCTATCCGGCACAGCCATGGCAAGCGAATAGACAGCGAGTTGAGCCGGGCCCCAGAAGTGAGCGACCACGATCTTGTCTATTTGTGATGAAATTGGAGCAATAAATCCTATAAAGGTTAGTTCGCGTCCGTACTTCAGCGTTTCTTGAGCATCTGCTATTGCGGGTGGTTTGAATTTGCGGATAATAAAAATATAGAAGAAGAGGGTAGATGCGAAAGTGGTAAGCGCATACGCAGTGATAAGCCACGGAACTGCTCCGCTGATCAGGATGGCAGTTAAAACGCCTGCAACGTATATAGAGGTAGATATGATGCTTGCAATGCTGGCGAATTTGAAATTTTTTTTGCCCTCTAGATATGCTCCGTATGTATTAAATGCGAGAGTCGGTGGAACAAATATGCCCAAGATAAAGAAAGAGGTTGCAAATATAATATCGCCCTGCATGAGGTAATATCCGCCGAAGACAAAGAATGCTACAAGCATGAGGAGATTCCACTTGAGCTGATATTTAACGGATGTTCTTAATGCGCCTTCATGCCCGATCGCTACAGCTCGCGCGACCGCGCTGTTCATTCCGGTAAGCGTGAATACATTAAATATGCTCGCAAGGGAAAGGATGTAACGATAGGTCCCGTAAGTTTCTTTTGGCAATAAATTCGCAAAAGCTATTATAAGAACTAAAGAGAGGAGTGTACTGAAAGACTGCCCGAATGTTATCCAAAACCCGCCTTTGGCAAGGTATCCCATGTCTGCTTTTGTGTATTTTTCAAGACCGCGAAGGACGGTATATAGTTTGTGTCTTTTTTCAGAGAAAAAACGATTCATATGTCACGTATCGTAGTATAAAAACGTTTATGTTTCAATTTGTGTTGGAGCGTTCAAGCTGATAGAATTATTCGCATGCATGGTATTAATATAGATATATGAAAGGAGTAATTGTTGC
>MEYI01000029.1:21007-21247 GCA_001773975.1 Candidatus Azambacteria bacterium RBG_16_47_10 | reverse complement strand
GATCACGGAGATCATGATCGTGTGTGGGAAAGAACATTCCGAGGCGTTTATTAATTTTCTCGGGTCCGGAGAACAGCATGGGGTGCGATTGTCGTATACGGTACAGGATAAAGATAACGGCGGTATTGCCGACGCATTGCGGTATGCGGAGGATTTTTCCGATGATGAAAATATTGCAGTGATCTTGGGCGATAATATTTTTGAAGATGATTTTAGTGAGTCTATTGGAAAGTTTACTGA
>MEYI01000029.1:20516-20886 GCA_001773975.1 Candidatus Azambacteria bacterium RBG_16_47_10 | reverse complement strand
GCTGTATTTATTCGATAATCATGCGTTTTCCTTTATTCGCTCACTGAAGCCATCGGCGCGCGGGGAGATGGAGATCAGCGATGTGGTGAATGCATATATTCCGGGAGGAAGGCTTTCTCATTCTTTTGTTACAGGGTTTTGGTCTGATGCAGGAACATTTGAATCGCTTATGGACTCGGCGCTGTGGGCGCAAAAGAAAGCGCAGTAGCGGGTGCATTGTGAGGTTGCGGAATAATTGATAAAATAGAAGGACTATATGGAAACGCAGCCGACCATTCGCGCCAATACTTCAAACACGCTTTTGCTGTTTTTCCTATGGCTCTTTGTGGAGTCGACGGCGCATGTGCTTCACACGTGGAAATTCTTCCTC
>MEYI01000029.1:18416-20506 GCA_001773975.1 Candidatus Azambacteria bacterium RBG_16_47_10 | reverse complement strand
TTCGTATTTTTTCCGTGCCGCTTTTGGTGCGGACGTTTTTTTCTCCATGGCATCGGTACTGGTACGGATATCCGAAAGGATTCGATCTCAAGGCGTTATTTTCCGTGGTATTTGGGAACCTTATGTCCCGGGCGATCGGCGTGGTGCTGCGGACGTTCATTATTTTGCTCGGGCTTTTCTTTGAGGTTGTCATCATCGTTGTCGGAGCGGTATTTTTGGTATTTTGGGTGACATTGCCTTTTTCATCGCTGTATCTTTTTTATCTCGGGTTAACGTTATTTTTCGCATAGCCCATGTTTAATCTGTATGCATCAAAAATATATAAGGCATTGCGCTATCCGCTGTGGGCGGTGATCCCTGCACAGATCGTGTTCGGGATGCTCGCGGCGCTTTTTTTGCTTTTGTTTCTTTTTCCAAAACCGACTCCTGCGGCAACCGACATAACGCAGGGTGAAGCATTGGGGTTGTTTTTGATGGTGATGGCAGTGAATACCTGGTGCATCTTTGCATGGATGTTCTATCTTTTGCAGTTGAAAAAGATAACGCCTCCCATGACGCTTGCCAATGCGGAGGAATATATTCGCCGGGGTGGAGAGATAAACTTTGCCGATTATGTCAGTCTTGCCGCGGGGCGCGCACTGCATCGCGGGGCGGTTATTGCGCGGAAAAAGAATATCGCGCTGTCGCCGATCGTGATGCTCCATGCGTTGATACAGGAACGCAGATCCGATTTCATTTTTTCTCGGCTACTGATCAATAAAGTTGAATTTGCCAAAAGTGTTGAAGTGATCGCAAATTCCCAGTACGAACGAAAGCCGGAAGAGCCGATGTGCGGAGCGGAGTGTACTGTGGTGCTTACGGAGGCGATGAAGCGGGGAGTGAATTCTGAAAATGTTTTTCTTTCATTTTCCAATTTGTTTTCTGCGGTCGTGGGAACGGATAAGACCATTCAGCGTCTTTTTTTCGATTTTGGCGTAAAGAAGGAAGATGTATTCGCTGTCGCGGAATGGGCGGAGGACTATAGCAACGAATACGGAAAACCGATGCCGTTTGCGGCAAACTTCACCGGCGTGAAGGGGCTTGCGGACGATTGGGTGTACGGGTATACGCCGACGCTAGATACGTACGGCAAAGAGGTCGCGGTACGGAGCGTGCAGTCGGAAGAGCATATGCATGTTCTGGCGCGCACAGAAGAGATCGAGGAGATCGAAACGATATTGGCACGATCGGGAAAAAACAACATCGTGCTGGTGGGAGAATCGGGCGTAGGGAAGACGAGTATCGTGTATGGATTTGCGCAGAAGGTGTACACCGGCATGACGCGGCCGGAGCTGATGCATAAGCGGGTATTCCAGCTTGATGTGAGCATGGTGCTTGCGCGAAGCAAGGATGCCTCATCTGCCATTGATCTCTTCGGAAAGATACTGACCGAATGCATGCGTGCGGGCAATGTGATCTTGGTGATCGAGAATATTCATAATGTCGTGGGACCGCAACAAAAAGAAGAGGTGGGTGCGGTGGATATTTCCGGCGTCCTGCTCCCGTATCTGCAGTCGGAACGATTTCAGATGATCGCAACGACCGATCACGCGTCGTATCATTCCAATATCGAGCGTACCCCGTCGCTTGCATCCGCATTTGAGAAAGAAGAGGTCCGTGAAATGAATGAAGAGCAGACCCTGCTTATTCTGGAAGATATCACCCCGAAGCTTGAGCGAAAGCACAGACTCTTTCTTTCGTATTACGCGCTGTATGAAGCGGTGAATGCGTCCGGATCATTTATCCAGAACGTTCCGTTCCCTGAAAAAGCGATCTCGCTGTTAACAGAAACGCTCGCATACGTTTCTTCCCACACCACCGCGGGGAAGGTGGTGACGCAGGATCATGTCACGGAAGTCATTTCAAAAAAGACCGGTATTCCGTTAGGGAGAATCGAGGGAGAAGAAAAGGCAAAACTATTGAATATGGAGGAATTACTCCATAAGCGGATCATCGGGCAGAACGAGGCGATCGTGGAGATATCATCTGCATTACGGCGCATCCGGTCCGGCATCACGGAGCGCAAGCGTCCTATTGGTACGTTTCTTTTC
>MEYI01000029.1:12978-18406 GCA_001773975.1 Candidatus Azambacteria bacterium RBG_16_47_10 | reverse complement strand
CCGGTGTGGGAAAAACTGAAACATCAAAAGCGCTTGCGGCGGTGTATTTTGGGTCCGATGAACGCATGATCCGTCTTGATATGACGGAGTATCAGACCGCAGATTCCATCAATCGTCTCATCGGAAATGTGGATACGGGGACGGAAGCGCAGTTCTCAAATCTTGTACGGGAAAACCCGTTCTCTATCGTGGTGCTCGACGAGCTTGAAAAATCACATCCGAATGTACAAAACTTATTCTTGCAGGTGCTTGATGAGGGGCGGCTGACGGATGCATTCCAAAAGAAAGTGTCGTTCCGCAATACGATCATCATCGCAACGTCCAATGCCGGGTCTGAATTCATACGGGAGTACGTGAAAACCGGGCAAGACACAGCGGGGATTCAGGCAAAATTATTTGAGCATCTTTTGAAGGGGAATATATTCAAGCCGGAGTTCATGAATCGGTTTGATGCTATTGTCGTGTTCTCGCCGCTGATGCTTGATGAAATAAAACAGGTTGCTGTGTTGATGCTTGAAGGATTGAAAAAACGGATGGAAGAGCGGGGATATGTTCTTGTGCTTCCCGATGAGACGATCGAGACGATCGCAAAGAATGGGTTTGATGCCGATTTTGGGGCGCGTGCGATGCGGCGGTTCATTCAGGAGAATGTCGAGAATAGGATCGCGGAGCGGATCATTAAAGCTGAATATCAGCCGGGCGATACGATCACGCTGACTCCTGCGGATATTGTATAGCAGTAAAAAGTAAAAAGTCGAAAGTTTTTAAAGTGGAAAGTAAAAAGTCGAAAGTTATAAAGTTGAAGGAATGGGAATAAAAAAATTTGAAGATATAGTAGCGTGGCAGAAGTCGAAGGATTTAACACTTTCCATTTATCGTGTATATAAAAACAATAAAGATTACGGATTTCGCGATCAGATCCAACGAGCGGCAGTTTCAATCATGAATAATATCGCGGAAGGATTTGAAAGGAATGGAAATAAAGAATTCGGAAGATTTTTATATATTGCTAAGCATCGTGGAGTGAAGTGAGGTCCATGCTGTATCTTTCTCTCGAGCTAAAATATATTTCAAAATCAGAATTTGAAGAGATGCATGATCTATCAATACAAATATTTAGAATGCTTTCAGGATTTATCAAAACTCTTTAACTTTCCAACTTTTCACTTTACAAACTATTTTTTATGAAATACAAACGAATCTTATTAAAATTATCAGGCGAAGCGTTGCTGGGGAGTCATCCGTACGGGATTGATCCCAAGATAGCGAGCGTTATCGCGGATCAGGTGAAAAAGGTTGTGAAAAAAGGCGTGCAGGTCGCTATTGTCATCGGCGGGGGGAATATCTTCCGCGGGTATCAGGCAACGGCAGAAAACAGTAAGATGGACCGCGCGACGGCCGATTATATGGGAATGCTTGCAACCGCGATGAATGCGCTTGCGTTGGAAGACGCATTTAAGAGGGACGGCATCGACGCGCGCGTACAAAGCGCGATCGAGATGCCGAAAATTGCCGAAGGATATATCCGGAAAAAGGCGATCGCACATTTGGAGAAAAAGCGTGTGGTGATTTTTGCGGCAGGAACGGGAAACCCCTATTTTTCCACCGATACCGCGGCGGCATTGCGCGCGCTTGAGATCCATGCCGATATTCTTATGAAAGCGACGAAGGTGGACGGCATCTATGATAAGGATCCGGAGAAGCATAAGGATGCGAAAAAGATTGCTCGCATGACGCACCACGATGTGGTAGTAAAAAGACTGAAAGTCATGGATATGCCGGCCATTACGCTTGCCATGGAGAACGAGCTTCCGATACTGGTATTCAATATCTTCAAAAAGGACAGCATCATTCATGCGGTCGAGGGGAAAAATGTCGGCTCTCTGATAGGGTAGGTGCGGGGTCTTGACGAAATTTTACGATTGTGATATCTTACGTGTTATAAAAAAACACTAGCTATGGCAGCGAATAATAAATCTGTCAATATCAATGTTCCCAAGACGATCACCGTTTTGCTTTCCCCCCTGCCGGAGCGGCAGCGGGACGTGATCGTGAAACGGTTCGGGCTTAAAGACGGCATTCGCCGAACGCTTGAGGAGATAGGCGGCCAGTATAAGATCACGCGCGAGCGCGTGCGCCAGATCGAAAACGATGCAAAAAAGGCATTGCTGGAATCGGAGCACATGAAAAAATTCGAACCGCTGTACGAGCGGCTTTCTTCGCATTTTAAGGAGCACGGCGGCGTGCGGCCCGAACATAAACTGTTCGAAGAGGATGCTCCGAAGCTGTTTTCTTCGTCGCTTGAGCGCGAGATCGCGCAAGCATATTTGTATTTCTTGCTTTCCTTGCATGATTCATTCGTGCGCCATTCGGAAAATGAAAAATTCCACCCCATGTGGGCGTTAAAAGATGTCGACCCTTCGGTGGTCCGTACCGTGGTGGATGAGCTTGTGAAAAAACTCACCGATCATAATCAGCCGGTGACGCGAGAACAGTTGCATGCATGGCTGTCGGAACTTTCTGGGGAAAAGCGCGATCATGTGCTTGCATCGCATGTTGCGGCGTCAAAGGATATCGATGCGAACGTGTATGGCGAATATGGTTTGGCGCATTGGCCCGAGATCAGCACGAGAGGTGTGCGCGATAAGGCGTATGTGGTGCTGAAGAAAAAGGCAAAACCAATGCATTTTAAAGAGATCGTTGATGCGATCAATAAAATATTCGACCTGAAGAAAGAAGCGCATCCGCAAACAGTGCATAACGAACTTATCAAAAATAACCGGTTCGTGCTCGTCGGGCGCGGCATGTATGCATTGTCAGAATGGGGATATAAACCCGGGAAGGTATCGGATGTATTGTTGCGCATCTTATCTCAAGCAAAGCAACCGATGTCGAAGGAAGAGATCATTACCGAGGTGATGAAAGAACGGAACGTAAAACTCAATACCATTTTGCTTAATTTGCAGAATAAAGAATATTTTGACAGGACAGAGGACGGAAAGTTCGTTCTCAAAAAATAAATACAGTGATCCCCGCTGAACTTATAAGCGTTTTACAAATTTTTTTTAACGGTGGGTGGATGATCATTCCGGTCATCCTATTTTTCGTTTGGATGAATGTCTGGCTTGTGTGGGTGCGAAAACAATATGCGGATAAGGCGGATTGGATCACTTTAGAGATAAAGATTCCCCATACGGTGGAGCGTACGCCAAAAGTAATGGAGCAGGTGTTTGGCGGTTTGCATGCGATGCATAAGCCGTCCATAAACATGAAGGAAAAATGGTGGGATGGCAAGCATCAGTTGTATGCCTCAATGGAAATCGCCGGCATTGATGGCTCGATCCATTTTTTTATACGCACGCCAAGAGAATTTAAGAAACTCATCGAGTCGCAGATCTATGCGCAGTACAAAGACGCCGAGATCACGGAGGTGAACGATTATATGAGCAATCTTCCCGCGGATATTCCCAATGAAACATATGATCTGTTCGGGATGGAGCTCATGTTTACTAAAGACGATGCGTATCCTATCCGTACATACAAATTTTTTGAAGAGCCCTCAACGGAGAAAAAATATATCGACCCGCTTGCATCGCTTATGGAGGTGCTCGGCGAGCTAAAGCCCGGGGAGCAGGTGTGGCTCCAATATCTTATAAAACCGGTGGGGACCGAGTGGCAGAAAAAAGGACAAGCGTTGATCAATAGGTTGATAGGAAAAAAAGAGGCTAGCAAGGAATCTTCAAATATCGTAGAAGATGTATTCCAATTTTTCTATGATCTTGGAGGTATTTTATTTGGGCGTGTGCCGACCGGCGCACCAGAGCAGAAAAGAGAAGAAAGGCAGGGTCCGGAAACCATGATGCAGCATTTGCCTCCCGGCATGAAGGATGTTGTCGCGGCACTCGAGGAAAGTATTTCCAAGCACGGATTTGAAGTGGTCATTCGGATCGTCTATCTTGCGCGGAGAGAGGTGTTTGACCGATCGAATGTAGGCGCCGTATTTGGTTCGTTCAAGCAATTTTCCACGTATAACCTGAATGGATTCAAGCCGAATGGCAAGGTGATCCCCGCTGTTAATTACGTGTTTAAAAAAACACGTGAATATATGCGCAAACGGCAATTATATATATGGGCGCGGCGCCGGGAATTTAAAAAAACAGCCGCGCAGGAAAAAATGATATTAAACACCGAAGAGCTCGCGACGGTGTATCATATTCCGTCCATCGTGCTTGAGGTTCCTTCTCTTCCGCGCATCGCCGCGAAGAAGACAGAGCCTCCACCGCACCTTCCTGTGGTATAATGGAGGAAACCGAAGTTATTTGCACTTTTACTTTCCATGAACAACGATATCGTTCCGTTTGGAACAACAAACTTTAGGAATCAGAGCAAGGTGTTTGGTATCAAGACCATAGACCGTCGCAACCATATGTACGTGATCGGGAAGACCGGCACCGGGAAGACGACCCTGCTGAAAAACATGATGATATCAGACATCCTCGCCGGTAACGGCGTTGCGGTGGTGGATCCGCATGGCGAATTCGCGGAAACGATATTGGATTATGTGCCGGAGCATCGTATCGATGATGTCGTATACTTTAATCCGGCCGATCTTGATTATCCCATCGCATTCAATGCGGTGGAAAAGGTGCCGATGAGCGAGCGACATCTCGTGTCGTCCGGCCTTATCTCTATTTTCAAAAAAATATGGGCGGATTCGTGGGGGCCGCGCCTGGAATACGTGCTCCGTAATGCAATTCTCGCCCTGCTTGAGCAAGAAGACAGCACGCTTCTTGGCGTGATGCGTATTCTTTCCGATAAAGAATACCGGAAGAAGGTTGTGGAGAATACGACCGACCCGGTGGTAAAACAATTTTGGATCGACGAATTCGGTAAATATTCTTCCAAGTTCGAGGTGGAGGCGGTCGCGCCTATTCAAAACAAAGTAGGGCAATTTTTAACGAACCCGATGATCCGCAATATCGTCGGCCAGCAGAAATCGAGCATGCATATGCGGCAGCTTATGGATGAGAAAAAGATCCTCATTATGAATCTTTCAAAAGGCAGGATCGGAGAAGATTCCTCGGGGCTGATGGGGGCGATGTTGATCACAAAGATCCAGCAGGCGGCGATGTCGCGTATTGCGATCACAGACGAAGAGCAGCGCAACGACTTTTATCTGTATGTCGATGAGTTCCAAAATTTTGCTACGGAATCGTTTGCGGGTATTTTGTCGGAAGCACGCAAGTACCGGCTCGACCTTATCTTGGCGCATCAGTATGTTGCGCAATTGGAAGAAGAGGTGCGGGACGCGGTGGTGGGTAATGCCGGAACATTGGTGACATTTCGCATCGGCGCCGATGATGCGGAGTTTTTCGAAAAAGAATTCTCTCCGGAGATCATGGCTCTTGATCTGGTGAATCTGCCGAAT
>MEYI01000029.1:12582-12850 GCA_001773975.1 Candidatus Azambacteria bacterium RBG_16_47_10 | reverse complement strand
ACGGTACGTCACGTCTGGATGTGGAAGCCGCGATCCAGCAGTGGAGTGCTCCTGTGGATGCCGGCATGAGTATGTCATCATCATCATTTTCTCAGGGAGAAGAAAGGTATCAAGAACAAAAGAAAAAAGATATGGAATTTTACGATGCAACGTGCGCAAATTGCGGAAAAAAGATACAGGTGCCGTTTGTTCCCGATCCGAAACGGCAGACGTATTGCAAAACGTGTTTGCCCGCGATGAAGGCGAAGATCACTCTGCAAAAAAGCGC
>MEYI01000029.1:3438-12550 GCA_001773975.1 Candidatus Azambacteria bacterium RBG_16_47_10 | reverse complement strand
TGGTCATGCTTTTACGAATGGCAACGCTCCGGAGCGGAAAAAAGAAAAGCGCGAACGAAAGAGTCCGGATGTGGAAGGGTTGCGGGAGATATTGGCAAAGTCGTTGGAAGATGTCGGCTTGATCCCTGATCATGCTCATAAGAAACAAGAGCTGGAAGCTCCATTGGCGGCACCTGTTACAAAACCGGCATCGTCTATCCGCGCGGAGGATATGGAACGGTTTTAGAGATTTGACGAAATAGATTTTTTATGATATTACAGCTGCACACAGGTGCAGCTGTTTAACAATACAAAAAAGGGAGGTGAGTGTCGTGAATGTTATCTCAGATGTTGCTCATTCGTATAGCACGCTTTTTCAATGCTTTTTTTCCTGGAAAGTGCGCACGAGCTCCGATGCTGCTATGCGCGGAGCGCAGGTGATCTTAGCGCAATCGTTTGGACTTGCGGGAGATGGTATCCCCGGCGGAGCGAGTAACGAGGCGATGGCAAAGATCGTAAGAGAACTCCATCGTCAGTACGAACTTCCGATGGTGTTGCAATGGGAGATCGCTGATTGTCTTATCGATCTTCCTATGGTAGGAGTTGTGAGGGAGCATAGAAAATTCGGGAAGTATCTTGATACGCGCGAAGTACTCGTTCAATCATTTCTGGTTTGTAAAAAGCAGGGATGGACTCGGGTGATCGTTGTCGCTCATCCCGACCATATCTGGCGCGTAAAGAAAGTTGCGGAAAAGCTCGGGCTTGATGTTTTTATCCCAGACACCTCCTCTGTTCCCTATGATCCGCATTCAATCCAGTCGTGGACGAGAAACAAGATACGATTCATCCCGCGGGAAATCGCGGCACGGCTACTCTATTTCATAAAAGACTGGCTGTAATGTAAAAAAGGTTTGCACGGTGTCCTTTAAACACCGTGCTTTTTATTTCTTTATCTTTGCAGAGGCATTTGGTATAGTACAAGCATTATGCGATTCTTATTTTTTATCACCGCGTGCCTTTTTTTGTACGCGCCGTTTTTCGTATCTGCGGCAGGTGCGGGTGATGTGGTAATCACTGAGATCGCATATGACCTGAAAGGCGCTGATGATGGGCATGAGTGGATAGAAATACATAACCCGAGTTCCGCCGATATTGATATTTCCGGGTGGAAATTCAATGACGGTACAAACCATGTGCTGAATGTGCCGCCGAAAAATGGCGGGCAAGGGACGATGGTTATTTCTGCGGGAGGTTATGCGGTGCTTGCCGATGATGCGGTTATTTTTTTAACGGATCATCCTGGATTTCCAGGGACGGTCATCGATACGGTAATGAGTTTGAGCAATACGGGCGCAACGCTGATGCTGTTTGATAATAATGGTGTTGCGATCGATACGGAACTCTATCAAAAAGATCTAGGTGCTGCCGGAAATGGTATGACGCTTGAACGCGGTGATGGGGGTGCATGGAAAGAAAGCGCGGGAGAAGGAGGAACGCCGGGCGCGGCGCCATTGCAAAATCAGCAATACGATCCGGGTGAGACCGCGACGACGTCATCGCCCGTTTTAGGTTCACCGCAAGGAGCTGCGACCGCGCCGCGTATTGTTGCGGATGCGGGGGAGAATGTCGCGGCGCTTGCCGGAGACGAGATCATGTTTGATGCATCCGGCACGCAGGGGGGGAGTGGTGCGGCGTTTATATGGAATTTCGGCGACGGTACGGTCGCAAGCGGTGAATCGATCTTTCACCGGTATATGTTTCCGGGAAAATATATCGTGGTTCTTTCGGTGTCAGGATCGGAAGATACCATTGAGGCAACTATTTATCCGCATGGCATAGCGATATCGGAATTCATGCCCGATGGCGGCACGGGAGAAAAAGAGTGGATAGAAGTGCATAATGATTCCGCATATTCCGCAGATCTTTCACAGTGGGGAATCGGTGCGGGCGATACGAAGGCGCGTTTTATTATTCCGCAGGGAACGGTGCTTGCCGCAGGAGGATACATGGTGCTTGCGCGCGATGTGTCGCGCATTGTGCTTCCAAACGAAAAGGGAGTGATCACCCTATGGTATCCGCACGGCCAGCAGGCGATGCGCGTGGAATATGATCATGCGAAAAAGGGATTTTCTGCGGCACGCAAAAGCGACGGATCGTATGTCTGGACGGATCAGCGGACGCCGGGTGCGCGCAATGTGTTTGTTGTGTCTGAAGACGACATCACGGAAGAACCGCAGGTATCGGTGGTGGGAGAAAAAGACAGTCATACCCTTGCGGTGCGTGCGGCATGGGAACGCGTGCGAGATGATGCCGGATCATCCGTGCGTTCATTTATTGCCGAACCGGCCCATGCCATGGTATATGATGAGGGTGCTTCTGCCGTATCTCCGATGCGCATGATCGAGCCGGCGCTTGCCTACGGTGCATTCCCGTTCGGAATTGCGGCAATTCTCGGCATGGCGGGAGGAGTGCTGGGAGCATTGGTAATATTGAAAAGGAAGCAATAATTCTATGGAACGAATCAAACAATACAAAAAAATACACATGATCGGCGTAAAAGGCGTCGGCATGACTGCGCTTGCCGAGGTGCTTTTGGCAAACGGATTTTCGGTGACCGGGTCCGATGTGCACGATGAGTTTATGACCGATGCGGTGCTTGCGCGGCTCGGCATCGCGGTCAGCGAGTTCGGGGAAGAGCATGTGCATGGCGCTGATGCTATCGTGCGGTCAAACGCATATACAGAGGAGAATGAGGAAGTGAAAGAAGCGGTGGAGAGAAATATCCCTTTATTTTCATATCCGGAAGTAGTTGCGGAATTATTTAATGCACACCGGGGTATTGCGGTCGCGGGAAGCCACGGAAAGACAACGACCACGGCGATGCTTGCGCATATTTTGAAGGCGGCGGAAAAAAATGTGACGGCGATCGTCGGGTCAAGGGTGATTGATTGGGGAAGTGGCGCTGTTGCAGGAGATCTTTCAAAAGATGATGCGTTATTTGTGCTCGAGGCGGATGAATACAAAGAAGCGTTTTTGCATTACCAGCCGCATGGGGCGATCATCACCAACATCGATTATGATCACCCGGATTATTTTGCCAATCCGGAAGATTATCGCAAAGCATTTGAAAAATTCGTCGCACTTATTCCCGCAACGGGGTTTTTGATCATGGGAGATAATGATGAAACACTTGCGGAAGTCGCGCGCAATGCCGCCTGCAAAGTGGTTGTGGTGCGCGAAGAGGATAGAGAAGAATTTTCTTTGCATTCTCCCGGAGCGCATTATCAGTTTGACGCGAATCTCGCATATCGCGCCGCGCTTGAATGCGGTGTCGCACCTGCTGTGGCGCGCGCCGCGCTTGAATCGTTTCACGGCACCGCTCGTCGCCTTGAATATATCGGCGAGCGCAATGGAGCGATCATTATCGATGACTATGCGCATCATCCGAGCGAGCTTAAGGCGACGCTTGCGGGAATCGCGGAGAAATATAAAGGCAAGCATATTTGCGCAGTGTTTCAACCGCATACTTTTTCGCGTACGCGCGCGTTGTTTGATGATTTTGCCGGCGCATTTACAGATGCAGAGAGCGTTGTATTGATGCATGTGTATGCATCGGCACGTGAGAAGAAAGAGGGGAATAAAAATATGGTTGATATGGCAGTTATGGCAGACAAGGTGAACGAGATCGCAGGAAAGAAAAAAGCGGTGTATATTGAGGATCGTAACGATGTTATTGATCATGTCCGGGCGCTCGCGAAGACAAATACCGTGATCGTGACCTTTGGCGCAGGAGATATTTGGCAGATTGCTCGAGCGCTGTGCGAAAAAGAAGCAGAAGGGTGAAAAAAAGACAGGGTTATTATTATGCCCTCATAAAAAAACAGCTCTATTGAGCCGGTTTTTGTTATGTGCCGTCCACCCTGTGCATAAGCTGTTTATAATTGTTTTGACGTTTCTCTGCGCGCGGGAGGATAATGGAGTGGCTGAGGAATAGTCGGAAGTCGTTATTATTCATCTTTATTGTATGGATGGCGATGAAGACAATATTCTTATAGAAAGGGCACAGAGAAATGGTGAGTATTTCAGCGTTTTATATAAAAAATATGCAGATTCCGTCTGCAAATATCTCTTAGCGCGGGTCAATTTCGATAAAGCAACAGCCGAAGACATCATGCAAGATGTCTTTATTCGTGCGTTCGAGCACTTGAATCAGTATAAATATCAGGGGGTTCCGTATCGGGCATATCTTTTTACTATCGCTCATAATCTTTTGGTAAATCATTATCGCGACAAAAGAACGGTTCAGCTTGAAGAGATCGGTGAAGACGAGGATCAGCACGGAGAAAAGATCATTGATCGCGCTGAAGTGAAAATGGAAGCGCAAGAAATATGGCATGCGGTCGCGGAATTGCCGCATACCGAGCGCGATACGCTTTTCATGCGGTATAAAAGTGAGATGTCGGTGAAAGAAATTGCAGGGGTGATGCATAAAACGGCAAATGCCGTGAAACTCACGCTGTGTCGGGGGAGGAAGAAGCTCTTTAAAGACCCATGTATTTGCTGTATCCATAACGGCATGCGCTGCGCCTGCGGCGGAAAATGCTCTTGCCGTACGGGCGTTTTTGCTCATTCGATCCGGGCATGACACCTTTTTCTCAGTAGCGTGTTCTATTAAGTACCAAAGGACGAGTAGTCCTTTTTTGTTTCTCTCGAATTTCCTGCATTCAGGTCCTATGCGCAAAAACGCGGGGCAGGGTATGGGTGTTTTAAGTGTTCTCTGAAAAGCCAAATTCTCTTAAAAAAGCGGATATATAAAGGTCGAACGTTAGCATATCATTAAAAGTCAAAACAATAATCATTAATAATTAATTACGGTTTGTTTTTACGCATTAAAAAGGGAAGATCCCGCCAAAAGCGGGACCCTCGCACCCCTTATCATAGCAAAAAGAGACCGTAAAGAAAACCATGAAAAAATTACTACTAATGTTCGGCGCGTTGGCGCTTGCGATCATCACCATCCCGATGTTCGCGGCATTTGAAGCGCATGTTATCAACGTGACGGCGATGATCGAAAATGCGTTGTCGGTAACGCCGACAGAAATCGCGTACGGCACCGTCTTCCCGCAGGAAAAACTTGATAGACCGATCGATATTGCGTTCAGCCAATCGTTCACAGACGAACTAACGGCTGATGATGTCAATTACGTCATCAAGCAAAAACCGAAATGTATCCTTGTCGGCGCCACAACCGCATTGCCGAAGTACGGTCGTGTCACAGAAGATGCACAGGGTAATTTCGTTTGTGAGGATGATGAGAACTACGACATCCTTCCCGTGCTCTGCCCGTACCTTTCAAAGCATGAAATAACGGTGGAGCAGGTAGAGAATGACAGCGCTGGCATTAACGCATTCCATGGATTGCCAGGGATTTGGAATGCTGCCACCACTGAAGATACAAAGGTGGCAGGGCGCTTAGCAAAGTCGGAAAGCGATGCGTTGGACACATGGAACATCGATCTGCGCGTGCCGTGTTTTGAAGGCACCTGCTCGCAGGATTGGGATGCGTTCGTGCTTGAAAATAATTCGGAGGCAAATCCTGATGATTACATCCAGCCCGCGGCAAACGAGAGCGATCTGTTTGGTTGCGACCTCTGGATCGAAGTGACCGGTGTTTCCAGAGTACAGTAACTACTATTAATTTCTTGAGCGTTTTTCGTTAGGAAATGCGCTTTGGAACAACTTCCATGAAAAAGAAATTAATACTTGGACTTCTGGTGTTGGGAGTGGGGTTGGTGATGGTTCCGATGTTTGCGGCATTTGAGGCGCACGTCATTAATGTGACGGCGACGATCGAAAATGCCTTGAGGGTTCATGCGGCGGCAATTGATTTTGGCACAGTATTTCCGCAGGAGGTCATATTGGGAGGGTTCTCGGTTGAAACAAGCGACTCGTTTTCCGCCACGACACAGCAACGCGTGAAAAAGATCGACTATGTCGTGAAACAGAAACCGAAGCCGCGCGTGGATACCCCCGAGAATACGGAGTTCTGTCACAATAGTACGCCGACAAATCCCGGCGACCCCAATGACCCGTACTATGCGACGTGTTATCCGATCCTTTGTTCGTATCTATCCAAGCATCCTAAGTATGTCGAAGAGGGTGATACCGGAATAGATGCGTTCCATGATTGGCAAACTGCTTTAGGCACAGGGCATCTCGACAAAACATTGGGTATAGATCTTTCTGACCAATGGATTGTCGATCTGGATGTGCCATGCTTTGGAGGCCAGTGCGCTCAGGATTGGACACACCAAGGATGGGAATTGCCGGCAGGCCTTGAACATCAGGTGTTTGGCTGTGACATTTGGGTAGAAGTCACGAATGTGTATTGAAATGTTGATCTTTCTTTCTCCAACTTGTGCTTGTGACACAGGTTGGAGGGCAGAGTGATTAATACATAACGCATACCTATATGGAAAACATAAAGATCATAGGGGAGCCGCAAAGGCCGAGAAAAAGTTTTTCGGCATGGCTCCGGGAAAGGATGGGGCAGTCGGTATCCGTACACGAGATGGGCATGGATATCACGGAAGAAGCGCAGAAGCCAAAACGGAGTTTCTCGGCTTGGATAGAAAAAACAGCCGGGCGACCGCTGCGCCTCCGGGATAAGATCATTGGCGTGTTGCTCATCATCGCTTTTCTTTCCGCTTTTTATATCGCCCTTGATGCGAACAAGTATCGCGCGATGGTGCATGTGGTTGATGGCGAGGGAAGGGTTGGAGTGAACCCGACGACGGAGGCGCTTGATTTCGGCGACCTGTCACGCGGGACATCCGCGGTGCGGCGGGTGAATATCGCCAACGGTACACCGATACCGATGTATATCATTATTGTTGAAACAGGAAGGCTCGCGGATATCGTTGATATCAGCAAAAATTATTTTACCCTCGCACCGCGCGCGGAAGAGAAGATCGAGTTCATCACGTATGTGCCGGCGTCTGCGCAGGTGGATGCAAATTACACGGGAAGAATGTATTTATTTAAGATCCCGACATTCGGATTATAACGTGGTTTGGCCATAGAATCATATTGTATGGAAAACGCAATGACGCACACAAAACAGCCGCATAGTGCATCGCCGAGAAAACGATCTTTTTTAAAGTGGGCGGTGAGTATGCTCACGTATGGTTTTATTGTTGCCGGCATCGTGCTCGGGCTGCCTAAATTCCTTGCGTGGTCGCTTGAAACGCCGTATCCGATGGCGGCGATCACCTCCGGTTCCATGTGGCCCGTGTTGAAAGAAGGAGATCTCATCTTCGTGCAGGGGGTACAAGGAAAAAGCGATATACGAATTGGAGATGTTATCGTGTATCGAAATAAAAGCAACAACACGTTTGTGATCCACCGCGTGGTTACGATGAGTGATGGCACACTGACAACAAAAGGCGATGCGAATTTTACCGGCGATGCGCCAGTCGCATATGAAGATGTCGTCGGTAAGACGTTTCAGGTGTTGGGCCACAATGTGCGGATCCCTCATTTGGGGGTTATCACGGTATATGCGAATAAGAAAATAAATGCACAATGATGTTGAAATTATTTCTTAAAAAATTGCTGATCGCGCATATTCCCGCCTCGCTGGCGTTGTTGTTGGTGTTTTCCAATTCAGTCATCTATCTGGCGGCATTCGAGGCACATGTCATTAATGTGACGGCAACGATCGAGCGTCCGCCGACGATGTGCAACGCGCTTTCCATCGGGTATTGGAGAAACCATGACGGGTGTGCCGGCGGCGAAGGGGAAAGCGATTGGACAAACGAGATACACGCGATGACCGATAATTTTTCAGGTATTTTCTATAACATCACCGGCGCGGAAATTTGCGAGGCGCTCTGGACTCCTAACTGCCCTTCCGGGAACAATATTTTATCAAAACGATGCAAGGCGACGGCAATGGCACTGGGTGATGAGCTGAACTTGGTTTCCGGCCATCTTGATATCAACGCGCTGATCGCGGGTGCCGATGACGGCTCCGCCGCGTTCGACCATCTCGGACTTACCTATAACTCCACCGTGCGCGATGCGCTTGCGAAAATCGAACAAATTATCGGAAACACCAACGGCTCAACAACACAACAGCTCACCGATGCCGCGTATGTCGCGGAACGCATGTATACCTTTTATGAAGATGAAAATCCGATCGCCCCGCAGTGCGTGGTGGATCCTATCACCCTGCTGCTTAGTAACGATTCTCTCTTTAGCGTTTCTTCGCACAGTGAGGATCTTTCTGTCGAGGATGAAGATAATAGCGGTGATGAGCAGGATAGCGACAATGGTAAAAATGGAAACAACGAAAACAATGAGCACAGTAGAAGTGATGGAAATGACGATAGAGAAGAAAATAGCAACGCCGGAGAGCAGAGCATGTTTGAGCCACAAAATAGTGAGAGTGAACAGAGTACCGCTTCCAACGATGAAACGGCCACAAGTACCGAGGAAAGCGAAATAACCACCTTCACCACGGATGAGACGATGCAGAGCACAACCGGTGACGGAGGCAATGTGGAGAATGGCGGAGAAGTTGCAGTGCCGGACGTTGCACCCGCAGAAGATACGGGGCCAACAGCAACTTCAAGCGAAGAGCAGGTGCAGGAGTGACGGAGGTATAGTATAATGGTGTAACAGCATTATTATAATAATCATTATATAAACATCTATATGAAAACGATCAAATGCAGCAATTTTGGGCTTTCGTGTCCGTTTGTTGCTGAAGACGAGACGGAAGAAGGGGTAATAGCAAAGATCAGTGAACACGGCAATACGGTGCATCGCGCGGAAGTGGAGGCGCGGGGAGCGACCGAAGAGGAAATAACAGCCGCAGCTCGGGGATTTATTGAAGAAAAATAAAGGTTTTTAGTCCGAAGACCCCGATACCCCTATAGGGGTATCGGGGTCTTGCAAAATAATTTTGTTATGGTACCATTGATACGTTCCGCCAACTTCAGGCGGTTCTCATATATATAGAAACAAAAAGAAAAACATGGAGATGATGCAAAAAATGATCGATGCCGGCGTGCATATCGGGCACAAGAAAGCAAAGGGACATCCGAAGATGAAGCCTTATTTATTCGCG
>MEYI01000029.1:1404-3428 GCA_001773975.1 Candidatus Azambacteria bacterium RBG_16_47_10 | reverse complement strand
GCGTGCAGATCATCAATGTCGAAAAGACAGCTGAAAAACTTGAAGAGGCTGCTACATTTTTGAAAGGCGTCGCAGCACGAAATGGCGTTATCGTTTTTGTGGGAACGAAGGTTCCCGGAAAATTGGTTGTAAAGAAAGCCGCTGAAGAAGTTGGTATGCCGTTTGTTGATGTGCGATGGCTTGGCGGAACATTGACGAATTTTGCAAATCTCTCAAAGCGATTGCAGTATTTCCTCGATCAGGAATCAAAGCAGAGTAAGGGTGAGCTCGCGAAGTATTCAAAGAAAGAGCAGTTGATTATGGCGCGCGAGATCGAAAAACTTGAAGAAAAAATGGGCGGCATCAAGAACTTGAAGAAAGTTCCTGAGGCATTGGTTATCATTGATATCGGCGAGCACGATGCGGCAGTGCGCGAGGCAAAGAAGATGGGCGTATCGACCGTTGCGATCTCAGATACCAATACCGATCCGTCAGCAGTGACATATCCGATCCCGGCAAACGACAAAGCAGTTCAGTCAATTTCTGTTTTACTCGACGTACTCGTCGCAGCGATCAAAGAAGGAAAGGCGATGGTGCCTGCTGCAGCATCGCAACCCGCAGCGCAGGTAAAGTAATCTATAAAAAATAATAATGCATTATGGCTGTTTCGCTTGAAAAAATACAAAAATTACGCGAAGAAACAATGGCGTCCATGGCGGATGTGAAGAAGGCGCTTGATGAGGCTCAGGGCGATGAAGAAAAAGCACTCTTTATTTTAAAGAAACAAGGAAAGATCATTGCGGAGAAAAAATCATCTCGGGAAACGAATGCCGGTATAGTTGCATCATATGTGCATCAGAACGGCCGGATCGGCGTTTTGATCGAGGTAAGATGCGAGACTGATTTTGTGGCAAAAAACACGGAGTTTCAGGCGTTGGTGCATGATCTTACACTGCACATCGCGGCGATGAAGCCGGAATATGTGCGCCAGGAAGATGTTCCTCAGGCGGCGATCGATGCGGAGAAAAAAGTATTCGAGGCACAAACGGATGAAATGAAGGGAAAGCCCGCAGACGTGATAGAAAAGATCATTGAAGGAAAGCTTAAAAAATATTTTGACGATGTATGCCTCTTGAACCAGCCGTTTGTGAAGGATGACAGTAAAACGGTTCGCGATCGGATCACCGAGTGCGTGGCGAAGGTGGGGGAAAACATCGACGTAAGCCGGTTTGTGCGGTTTGAGGTGTAGAACTCTTTTCAATTATGATCCCATATTCTCTCGTGTTTGCGCTCCTGTTCGTTCTAGCTTTTTCGGGAACTGCCTACATGCTGTTGCGGAAAGCGCCTCTGCTTGTCCAAATACCGGAGGGATCGATCGCAAACCGTGAGACATTTTTTGCGTTTTGCATGCGCATCGTGCGCAGTGTGGCGGGTGCTCTTTCTCCACGACGGATAAAGATGTATGCGCTTGCGCATACTGCAAAAACATTGAATGTGTTTCGTGAGCTTTCGCTCAAGACGCATCGCGTAGTAGAGACAATGGCGCATAGCGCAAAGCAGCGATCGCAGGAAATGGAGTGGGAGCATCGTTGGTTTTCCACAAAAGAAGAGAAAAGGAAAGAGGATGAAAGCGATAGCGAGGAGGATGATCAGGGGAATGGCACCGTGCGATCATAGTGCCGATGTAGCTCAGTGGTAGAGCAACTGTTTTGTAAACAGTAGGTCGTCGGTCCGATCCCGACCATCGGCTCCCGTTTTGTCTGAAGCGGAGCGAAGCTACAAAACGCAGTCCAGCGCAGTCGTGGCTCCAGTGCTGTTTCATAATTTCGGGCAGTTGGCGGAGTGGTCAATCGCACTTGACTGTAAATCAAGCGCCCTTGCGGCTACGTAGGTTCGAATCCTACACTGCCCACATAGCTAAGATATAAAAAATCCCGTGAAAGGGATTTTTTATATCTCTCATTTTGCGTGGAGGGGATTTGAACCGAAGGAGCCTATTTTTCTCAAGAGTGAAGCGATTGAATGAAAAATAGTGCATCTTGACC
>MEYI01000029.1:0-1386 GCA_001773975.1 Candidatus Azambacteria bacterium RBG_16_47_10 | reverse complement strand
TACACTGCCCACAAATATAGCAAAGCTCTTTCATGTAAATAAAGGAGGTGTCTATGAGCGAGTGTGTATGTGCGCATCCTCACTGTTGTCACACGGAAAAGGAGCAGGAAATCATAAGCGACGCAAATGAATTCGGCTTTCGATTTCTCTTTACACGAACACTATGTGCGGTTTGCCGGTGTTGGATCGGTGATATACCTCTTCATGTGGTTTAATACCATGAAAGCCCCGCACATAACAGTTGCGGGGCTTTTTTGTTTCTGCTATAGTATCGGGGTAAAAAAATAACACAGTGGTAACCATAAGAGTCGTATGCTTTCATATAACGAACTGCGAAAAGGAACATTTATTTTAGTTGAGAAAGAACCATGGATCGTGGAGGAATTTGAATTTTTGCGCATGCAGCAGCGCAAACCGGTCGCAAAGGTAAAATTGCGCAATCTTATCACCGGTCGCGTGCAGGAGCGCACATTCCATCAGAATGAATCTGTGGAGGAGGTAGAGCTTGAAAAGCTTCCTGCCCGGTATCTCTATGAAAGCCGCGGCACGTATTGGTTCGATGAGGTGGGAAATCCAAAGAACCGCATGTCATTTGAAAAAGAAGCTATTGCTGATTCCATTCCGTTTTTAAAAGCGAATCTCGAAGTAAAGATGGTAAAGTTCGGCGATCGGATCATTTCTGTTGAGCTTCCGGTGAAGGTGGAATATACAGTGACCATGGCACCGCCGGCGATCAAAGGCAATACGGCGCAGGGCGGAAGCAAGGTGGTAACGCTTGAAACGGGTGCGGAGATCTCGGTGCCGTTGTTCGTGAACGAGGGAGATGTCATCCGCATCAATACAGAAACAAAGGAATACGTAGAGCGCGTGGGTAAATAGGAATGAATTAGGATCTCTGCTCCATTGACGAAATCAGTGTGTATGCTACTATCGCTGAAAAAGCGATAGTATGCTTTTATAGGGCATTGTATAGATATCATGCACCTTAACAATAGGGAGGTGAGGAAAATGGAAAGCGTATGCAAGAAGCATGAAAAAAGGATCCATCATTGCATAGAGAATATCATAAACACATTCAAGCAAGATGTGCTTTTGGTTCCGAATAAGGACCAGGAGCCGCGCATCACCGTGAGTTGCAAGCAGGTGGATGTTATTCTCGTGTATGCCGCAGCAGCAAAGTATCACCCGGCAGATCATGCGCCGGAATGGGAATCCGTGGTTTATAAACACCACCCTGACCTTGCGTGCGAAAAATGCGGTAATTTTTTCACGAACATAGTGATAGAAAGAGCAAGAAAATTACAGATACTCTAGATATCATGTCGGGTCATTTAATTATAGGGGCATAATTAAATGAAAGGCGAGGTGTGGTATAATAAAAGGAAG
>MEYI01000028.1:7324-7510 GCA_001773975.1 Candidatus Azambacteria bacterium RBG_16_47_10 | reverse complement strand
TTTATTATTGAGAATCCATCATTGTTCTTTCTCCTGCTTTAAAAGCGGTTTAAATTTTTCTTCCAGCTTTTTTATCTTTGGTGCGATGACCAGCTGGCAATACGGCGCATTTTTATTCTTTTCATAATAATGCCGGTGATCTTCTTCCGCGCCATAAAAGCCCGTGAACGGCTCCACGGATGTCAC
>MEYI01000028.1:6524-7142 GCA_001773975.1 Candidatus Azambacteria bacterium RBG_16_47_10 | reverse complement strand
CATATTCTATTTTCACTACTTCTGTGTGGCCGGTCGTACCGCTAGAAACTTCCTCATATGTCGGACGTTTGCGGATACCGCCGGCATAGCCGGGCATGACCGACACCACACCGTGCAATCGCGAAAACACCGCCTCGGTACACCAAAAACATCCGCCGCCAAACACGGCACTATGCGGCTCATCATTTTTTTCTTCAGGAATGAATGCGAGTGAAATGGAATTCACGCAATGGCGCGTATTTTTTGGTGTAAGCCCTTCTCCGGTAAACACATGCCCCAGATGAGCACCGCATCGCGCGCATGTGATTTCCGTGCGAGAACCGTCCGCATCAGGGTTTTTTGCGATCGCCCCGGGAATCTCATCATCAAAACTCGGCCACCCGCAATGCGCATCAAACTTGTCATCAGCGCGAT
The DNA here is from genome assembly GCA_001773975.1 of Candidatus Azambacteria bacterium RBG_16_47_10. GTDB lineage: Bacteria > Patescibacteriota > Minisyncoccia > GWC2-36-17 > WO2-46-25 > MEYI01. The sequence continues at coordinate 6,728 of MEYI01000028.1, read as the reverse complement.
ACAGCGGCGCATTACACTGCCGGCAAAAATACATGCCTGGCACAAACACCCCGTCATACGCTCCTAAAAACGGAGCTTCGGTTCCCTTCTCCATGATCACCTTTTTTTCTTCCGGTGTTAACGGATTGTATCGCATGATCAGCGTTTTTTATATCGCGTACTTCTTCCTAAACCGATGCGTTCGATCTTTTTTAACCGTAAAAG
>MEYI01000028.1:162-6455 GCA_001773975.1 Candidatus Azambacteria bacterium RBG_16_47_10 | reverse complement strand
CTCGGGAACGGACTCGATATACGCCCATACTAAAAGCTGCTTTTGCGATAATATCTTCTCAATGTTTTCTTTCGAAAGTAATTCCACCGCCTGCGCCGCCTGCTCCTCCAGCACGGAAAAAAAGAAAGCTAGCCACGGTTCGATCGTTTCTTTTTTGTGCGGATTGAAATCGGGCGCATGGTCTCGGATGAATGTCTTCTGGCTCGTCCGCAGTGCAACATAATACTCGGGCTTATTATCTTCGATCAATTTCTCATGCGATACATACGGCATATATTCATATCCTTCTTTCAGCAGCAAAAGATTGGTAAGCGCGCGCGAGATTCGCCCATTGCCGTCCTGAAACGGGTGGATCGCTAAAAATTCAACAATGAAATTCCCGATCACCAGCAGCGGATGATGCACGCGCTCGCCAAGCGCGCGTGATGTCCACGCGATAAGCTCCCACATCTCCTGCGACGTATAATGCGGGGGCGTCGCTTCAAACAATACGCCAACCGATTTTCCGGAAGGATCAACCATGACCACCCGATTTTCTTCCGTCTTGTACTTTCCGCGATGCACCGCATCTTTTTTCACATACTGTAATAAGTCCTGATGAAATCGCTTGATACCATCTTCAGAGAACAGCATACGTTTCCACCCCTCAAACACACGCTCAAGCAACTCGTAATATCCACGCACCTCCTGCTCGTCGCGATCAGTTGATTTCCTTGTCTTCAAACCGCGCATGAGTCTTTCCACTTCCTCATCGGACAATTTTGCTCCTTCAATACGCGTTGATGCGCCGGTGGACGTGATCAATACCGACTTCTTGAGCCGCCCGAGCGCCTGCGGACTCAGACGCGCTCCCGCGATCCATTGTCCTTTTAATTCTTCGATATGCGCGATTGTTCTCCACAGCATAGGAGAAATGTTTCGCATCCGTTTATTATATCGCTGTATTGTGTCCATATATAATCATATATTCTAACTATATAAGATTATATAAGATTATGAGTTTCTGGTCAAAAACGAGTTATCCACTACTTTCCTACCACGATCATTGCTGTACGAACATTCACAATATCTCCGTCCCTCCCGGACGGATAATCAAGGAGGGCATTTTCCATAACCGCATACGAATACCGATACGCTTCTCCTCGTTTTGTGCCAGGATCATTGGTGATAAATTCCTGTGTTGCATCATCATATCCGCGGATTACGAGCTTATGCTTTGGCGGCCCCGGCGGTGTAAAATATGGATTTCCCAGCAAGCGCCCGTCTATTGGCACGATTACCACGTTCCCTGCCGCAAGCTCTGCCTTAATATCAGCAACGCCGATATCATATTGCACGCGCGCATTCACATATCCAAAATATGTTCTCAACACCTTGAGCGTATCTGCCACCGACGTATCGTAGAAGTTTCCATACACCTTCTTTTCAAACTCTGATATGGCTATAATTTCTTCTTCCGCCTTTTCATACGACAATTCCTTCCCTTTCGCCCAATACACCGCCATCAAAATAGATGCTTCCTCACATCCGTAATCCTGCCGCTCATCCGCCCAATTACCGAACGGTGCCTGCGGGGTGAACGGCACATCAAGCAATACCTTTTTCGCCATCATCGACACCGATGATGGCGATGATGGCGCGGTTGTCGGCACAGAAATAGAAGGAATCGGAGCTGGAGAAAGCACTTTCATTTCTTCTTGACGCACTGCCTTCTTCTCTAGCGGCACAAAATTAATAATCGCATCCCCGCTATTCTGCGTCACGAGCGAGCGCACCGCCACAACACTTTGCACAGAGATCGCAATACCAACGATGAGCACGACTGCTCCGAGAATTGTTAACACCTTTCCGTTATTCATATGCTAGTGATTCTTTTTTATATATCGATGAAAAAAATAAAACATGACCCCAATGATCGCAATGATGGAAATTGCCCATGCGATGAACAAAAGCGGTTCATGGCGCACGAGCGCATCGCTTGCGTACACCGTCATCAATGCGAACGGAAGCTCGGCAAGAAATGTCGCGATAAAATATTTCCAAAAATGCGCGCGTACCGCGCCAAGCACATACCCGCCGACCTCAGAAGGCACCGCATAGCGGAATAATAAAATGAGGGGAAACTCGGCGCGCTGAGGAATACGCGCGCGATAATATGCCACCTTTTCTTCCGCGATCAGATATCGCATGATCGGCTTACCTGCGTATGCCCCAATGCCATAGGCGATCACGTCCCCGATCATCCATCCGAGAAAAAGCATGCCCGATGTAAGCGTATTGCCCCATATAAGCACCGCAACAGGAACAAGCGGCGCACTTGAGAACGGAGAAAGAAATGCGGATACTGCCGCTAATGCAATAAAAATAAGCGTGCCGAGAATCGGATGATCCGCGACATAGCTCCCGAAAAGCACCACGACATCAAGCAATGCATCCTGCAGCGGAGCAGAAACAAAAAACAAAAGCGCAACAAAAAATGCTATGGCAATAAAAAAGATATATTCGCCGAGTTTATGCATGCGCATACGTTACGACATCAGGCACCCCATACTATTCTTGTTCGATCTTGATGTGATCAAATGTGTATTGCAGAGATCCCTCCACTTTTTTCCCGGGATTAAAGATCCTGTCGGGATCGAAGATATTTTTCGCTTCTAAAAATAATCCCCTAATATGATCATTAAACATATAGTGCAGATACGGCGTCCTGATGATGCCGTCATTGTGTTCTGCCGTGATAGACCCTTTAAATTCCCCTACCAGACTGAAAATTTTCTCGGAAAGCTCGGCGACGATCTGCTTTGACCGTTCTTTGTGGAAATCCATCAGCGGAATAATGTGAAAATTTCCGTCCCCCACGTGGCCGGCAACAGTATAAATAATGTCGTATTGATTTAAGATCGCATACACCTTCGGCAAAAATTCGGGCATCTGATCCGGGCGCACTATGATGTCATCGATGCACGGCGCGGTGCGCTTTCCATGCACATGCTGGCGCAACAGATTAAAACTTTCCCGACGCATCACCCAATAGCGCTCCCCTTCTTTCGCCGAACGGGTCACTTTCGTTTTCATATGAAACGATTCGATCTCTTTTTGCGCAGCAAAGGCCTTTTCATATGCTTCATCCCCCGTGTCTCCGGTAAATTCGGCAAGAAGTACCAGTTTCGGAATACCTCCGGTCACCATCATCCATAGATCAGGCAAAAAGCTGAACGCAAGGGTAATGAAATTCCCTTTCATTTTTTTGATCATCCCGGGCAACAGCCGCATGGAAATATTGAACGTATGATCGTCGAACGATTCAAAACTTTCCGGCTTGTGCTTCAGTACCGCAAGCGCAACATGCGCGACCTCTTTCATATCTTTCAAATACGCGATCAAGAGGCGCGTCTCGTTTTTCGGCTTTACCAAACGAAACTTTATTTCCGTCATAATCCCCAGCGTTCCCTGGGATCCGGTGATCAGCTTCGTAACATCAAAGATCCCTTTCTCCTTATCAAGTACGTTCCACAAAAAATATCCTGCGGAGTTTTTCGATACGTGCGGTTGTGCCTCCTTCAGCGCATCATAATTATTTTCCACGAGCGCATGCATCTTCCGATACATATCCCCTTCTAGCGTCGTCAACTTCTTTTTTTCCTCAAGCTCAGCAAGCGATAACGGCTTAAATGTATATTCATTCCCGTCACGCAATATCATTTTCACATGCTCCACAAAATTTTCCGTCTTGCCATATGTCAGCGTTTTTTCGCCGCCTGAGTTATTCGCCACCATGCCGCCCACCGTGCATATCTGACGTGATGCGGGAAATGTCGGTAAAAACTGTCCTTTTTCCAATGTCTTTGCGTCAAAATCACGGTAGAACACACCCGGCTCGGTAATGGCATAGCCGTCACCAACCTCCTTTACGGAGTTAATATACTTATTCAGATCAACCACAATCGATTCGGTCAGCGGCCCTCCGGTCATATCCGTCCCGCCTGAACGAGCCGACAGACTGTACCGCGTGCCACCCTCGGCATTTTTTCTGTTTAGGAGCGCCACGAGTTCTTTAATGTCGTCTGTGTTTTTTGGCGCCACAACGATACTCGGCTTCACTTCAAGTAGACTCGCATCGCGGCTGTACTTTTTCAATGACTCCTCATCAATAAGAATATCTCCTAAAAATACCTGTTTGAGTTCTTCAATAAATGACGGCATGCCTCTTGATATTAGTGCAATACTTTCTCGCTATACTTTACCACAATGGTAATTAATACACTATCATTTCTTCTTATATTCCTTAATTACCCGCGCATATACATACTCATACCCGCGCACCATCTTTTCCACGCTAAAATATTTTTCCGCGCGCGCGCGCGTTTCTTCTCTGCTGATAGAGTCTATCTTTTGGATCGCTTTCACCATATCAGAAACACTCTCAACGACATAGCCGGTCCTTTCATGTGAGACCACCTCCGGTACTGAACCGCTCCTCCATCCTATCACCGGAGTTCCGCATGCCATCGCCTCGATCATTACATACCCAAATACCTCATCGTATTGAGTGGGAAATAAAAGCGCTTTTGCGTTTCTGATCCATTCGATCTTTTTTTCAAAATCAGCTTCACCCACATAACGCACCATTTTCCCATCAATATACTTTTCGATCTCATCATGCCAATAACTTTCATCGGGATAACTGCGTCCAACAATGATCAATGAAACACCCGCTTCTTTTGCCGCCGCGATCGCAAGATGAACCCCTTTGTCTTGCGTGATCCTTCCCAGATACAAAAAATAATTCTGGGGCTCCGGATTGAAAGAAAATATATTCATATCAACCCCGTGATAAATATTGGCGATCCAATTCAATTCCGGCAATGCTTTTCTTTGCGCAAAAGAGAAAGAAATATAATTATTATCTTTAAACTGCATCAAAAGCGGCTTAACCTCCTCGGTCGGCGGAGAATGGATCGACTGCACCGTAGGGACAGCGACAAGGTCGGTATAAAACGAGCTTATCAAATTAAAATGCGAGTGAATAATATCGACATCCTTGGCATGCTTATAGCATTCCGACGCCAGCAAATTCATATAATGTTTTTTTAACTTATCGGGAACGTTCATGTGCGCCAATGACGCTGGCGTAACGGAATGAAGCTGTCCGCGCGTATCCGATCCGCCTGCCGCAAATAAATGAACAGTATGCCCTAGATCAGTCAGGCCATTGGTGAGCCACGCAACATGTGAATAGATCGCGTTATTTGCCGTGGGAAACACTACATGAAGATTTGATACAAGTTGTGCTATATTCATATTTTCTTGGTTAATGCTTTTTCTTTCACATGTTCAAACAGTGCCAGATAGTGGCCGCATACTCTTTCCGGATCATGCAGTTTTTCAAATAAACGAACAAGTTTTTTTGAAATCGGCTTGCCAATTATCTTTTGTATGCGGCGCACCACTTTCTCTTCATCGGAAAAATCGACCACCCACTCGTTTGCACCCGCTTTTTTATATTCATCAACGTGTCCCACATAGGGAGAAATAAGCGTCGGCGTTCCCTCCATCGCCGCCTCGATCACCACGAATGGCGACACATCAAAGTGTGACGGCAATATCATAAGATCCATTTTCTGAAAAAAGCGGACGATTCCCTTTCTGTCTTTCGGTTTCTCAACCGAGATAAATGTCCGATATTCATCCTTGAATTCCTTTTTAATATTTGTCTGCGGAATTGACGTTACCGCATGAAACACCCATGGAAGATCTTTCTCTCGCGCCCTTTTTGCGAGACGCAACACCGCTTCATGGTTTTTTATTCTATCCCACCGTGCAACAATACCGATATTATATACATCTTTTTTCGCTTTGGTTTTTTCATGATACGCAAGCGTCGCATACGGCAACGGAATGATGCTCGCATTTTTTTTACTCACTTTCACCACCGCTTCATTATATACGTCCCAGCTTTTTTTATTCAAAAATATTTCATGGTCAACATAGCGAGAAATCTCCCTCTCCATTTTGCACAGGATCTTTAGCGTCGCCGGATGGTACACATCACGATACATCTCGATCTCCTTCGTCCATATCCCCCCATGCTGGATAACGGTCGGTACCCCGGTCTCATACCCCGCTTTCATAAGCAACCACGGCACCATTCCGAATCCGTTTAAAAAAATAATATCGGGTTGTATCTTTTTTATAAGTCCTGCAAGATAAGCGATCATGGGATCTAGCGCATCATTAGGATCGAGGTACTGCTTCGCTCGATTGATGCGCGCCCAATACTGTTTACTATGACG
>MEYI01000028.1:0-143 GCA_001773975.1 Candidatus Azambacteria bacterium RBG_16_47_10 | reverse complement strand
TTATGTGTGCGCATCGTTTTTTTAGATCGGAATTTTCTTTTTAAATCCCCTTTTAGAACAACTCCTGTCCATTGATGCCCTCTCGCGGCGACGCATCGGGAAAATATCTTTGCAAACACGGCAACCCCCCCTTGCGATCGCAC
>MEYI01000027.1:10982-12799 GCA_001773975.1 Candidatus Azambacteria bacterium RBG_16_47_10 | reverse complement strand
ACCATCGAAATTTGATATAGGTATCAAGCATAAGCGAAACGATGTGAATGACAAGCAGAAGTCCCGCGAATATGGAAAGGTGCTTGTGTAGCATGAGCGCATCCTCGGAGCGGATAAACCGATAAAGCTTCTTCGTGTAAATACCAACACCCATGACGGTGACAAGGAACAAGATAAGATATGCTTCAAGTCCGGATGCGCGCGCAACGTACCACGGCCATGGAATTTCTCGTTCCGTGAGCGCGCTATCCGGCGATGTCATATAGTGAGCGGGATCTTGCGGATCAAGCGGGTCGCTGCCAAGCAGCGCTTCTGCGCCGTCCAGGTACCCATCTTCATCTGTGTCGGCAACGAGCGGGTCGGTATCGAAGATCTGCGCTTCTCCTTGGTCGGTAAGACCGTCCAGGTCGGTATCCCGCGGAGCCGTGGAACCGTATCGCACTGTTTGTGCGTGTGCAGAAAGCGGATGTGTTGCGTACGCGAATATAAGCACGCATGCGAAAAGAACGAACCCGAATGTCGTTATGCGTCGTGCCGTCATGATCTTTGTATAAAATGATTTTTCATGAAATGTGAAAGCGTGATTTGTCCTTTTGTATCGATGATGCAGCATCCTGTTTCCGGATGGGTATCTATGAATTCGATCCCTTTTTCTTTTCCTAAAATAAGTACGGTTTTTGCAAGAATGTCAGCTGCGGTAGTGGTCGGCGCAAGTACGGTGACAGACATGATATCGTTGCGCGCGGAAAGCCCTGTTCTCGGATCGATGATATGATGCCAGGCAAGATCTCCGGCAATTCCCCTGCGCTTGATAATTCCCGAAGTGGCAAGCGCCATGCGCGTTCCCGGTTCTATCGTTATATGCCCGATATCTTCAGAAGGAGTGAACGGGTCTTGCGCGCCGACGCTCCATGGCTCTCCACAGTTAGTTCCCGATACGCATATATCGCCGCCCGCAGACAGCCAGAAGTCCGCATGCTTTTTTGCGATATCATCGGCGCACATATCAACAATGTATCCTTTACCGATGCCCCCAAGGTCGATGCGGAGTTCATGCGGCAGGTGAACGGTGTTTGTGCGTGTATCGATGCGAAGCGTTGAGAACGGTATGCGTGCCATAAACTGCTGTTCATGCGCCGCCATATCCAGTGTGTTATTTTCCATAATGGGGCCGCGGGAAAAATCAAATGCTTTGTCATACCCGAATGCTTCAAGCGCGGCAATGACGGTGGGGTCGAATATCCCGTCTGTTTTTACGTGCCAGTCTTGTGCAGCGGCAAGAAGGGAAATAAGTTCTTTGCTTGCACGGAATTCACCGTCCTCGCGGTTTAATTGCGCCAGTTCGCTGTCCGGAAGAAATCTGCTGAATCGCTGTTCGAATTCGCCGATCACGCGCTCGACATAAGCGATCGTTTCCTGCGCGCGCACGCTGTCATCCGTGATGATCGAAACCATCACCTCAGAGCCCATCGCGGGGAAGCGATATTCAACTGGAATGCAGTTAGCGTAATGCGATTTTAGTGAGTCCTTCAAGGATGTCGCTGATGCCGTTAAAATTGCTGTCGGTTACAGTATACGCCACGCTCCCGTCGGTTGGGTAGAGTACGTTGTATGCTTGTGTTCCGGAAGAAAGCTGACGCTCAAGCTCATCAAGCTGTCGCGCGATCGCGTCCTGTTCCGTTTTTCGCTGGGCAAGATTTTTTGCCTTTGCCTCAAGAGCGTTTCGCTGTTCCGTGAGTTGTTGCTCTATCCCCGAAAGCTGTTCCGCAAATTGCTGCTGCTGTGCGCGCTGTTGTTCGAGTTGCTGACGGCGCGCC
>MEYI01000027.1:177-10961 GCA_001773975.1 Candidatus Azambacteria bacterium RBG_16_47_10 | reverse complement strand
TTTAGTTGTTGTGCTGTCGTATCGAATACAGAGGTATCTTGAGCTTGGGTGGTCACTGTTGTCGCAGCGTATTCATATCTATCGTCATCCTCCTTCTCTTGTTCTTCATATGAATAACGGGATTTCTGTTTTTCGTATTTCTCGTCTTTGTCTCGTGCGAGTGAATAGAGAGGGGAAAGAACGAATAAGAATCCAAGAAATAATACTGCTCCGATAAATGGTTTTGATCTCATAAATGATTATTTATACTATTAATGAATTATGAAACGGTCGTCCGCGGCGCAGATGCTTTCGGCTTCTGCTGAACGGAGGTAACTGGTGCTATTGTGACAGCCGTTTTCGGTGCAAGCGCTGGTGGTGCGGCAGGAATGGTCGGGATCGCGATCGAATCACTATTTGGAATCGCTATAGGTGTCGGCTGAATTGCAGGAGGGAGTGATGGGATGCTCAACGGTGATGTCTGTGGTGTTTCCGACGTAGGAGCCTGAGTTAGCGATCCTGTCGATATGCGTTGAATGGTTGGCATATTTGCAATTTTTTTCGCGTTTCGCGCAATTTCTTGCTCGATCGTTTGTGTAACAATGGTGTTTACGTCATTTACGGTTTCCTCGGTATAAATCTTTTCAGATCCAGCTGATGCTTGGGGTTCGTATTCTGCGCTTTCCGCCTGGTAGACAAAGTAAAAAAACAGCGCGAAAAGCGTTGCTGAAATAGCCCCCGAAACCGCTAGTTTTTTCAAATAATAGTGCATGTGATTATGAAGACGGCTTTATGTTGGATTTGTTACTGATAATCTAGGAAACAAAAGTAATACGAGCTTTCCTCATATTTTTGAGCATGTACTGCACCTCATTGTGCGGAATGTATATTTCGCGGTAAAATAATGGCAACATCATGATAGCAACACCGGGAAAATTAGTGACGCTTCTTGTCGGCGAGACAAAGAAGAACTGGAGTGGAACTCCGGTGAGTGAAATGCGGGAGGGGCATAGTGCGCCGAGTTATATTGGTGTTATTCCAATGCCTGAGCTTATTGAGACATTCAAGCAAAACATCAGTGGCGCCGACATATCCTTTCGCGTCAAAGGATATGCTCCCAATATTATTATCGTTGAAGGGACTCGTGATGTCGTGGATATATTTGGTGAGCAGGTGATCGATATAAAAAAACAGATGCTCACAGCATCCGGAGATGTTCTTGCCCGGTATGATGCATATAAGGGATTTGAAGAAGAGTATGGGGTTTTCTGTGTAGCGCAATATAAAAAACAGCCGGAAGATGAGTTTCGATCACGGTTTCCGCGCATCGCAGGGCTTATTAAAAGTGAAAAGGAGCCGCTTGATGAACGGGAGATCCATCGTACGATGGAATCAAGTATTAAATACGGGAAAGATGATCTGTTGATCGCCGACTGGGATGGTGCGTTTGTATTCAATCAAAGCGGACGATTTGACGAAGCGATCGGTCTTTGCGAGCTTATTAATGTACAGTTATTGCGGTATCGTATTCTTGATTTCGAGCTTGATAGGCGATTGCGTAAATTGATTCGCCTCTTAAACAGCGGACATGTGCGAAAATTCGGGATATTCCGTGCCAAAGAATTGAAGGAGGCCATTCGTGAGATCATTCAGACGCGTTCGCGCTCGCTTATTGAATTTGAAGATGTGGAGCGGAATGTAAAACTGATCGGCGATTGGTATTCTGCGAAAGTATTTGCAATGCTTGAAAAAAAATTCCACCTCGAAGAATGGAGGCGGCATGTGAAAGAAAAGTTTGAGGCGCTTGGCGACGTATATGCGATGGCGTCGGAAAATTTCTCGTTGTCGTTTTCCAAGCGCATGGATATTGTGCTTATATTCGGCTGGCTTTTTCTTCTTGCGGGGTGGTTCGTACTTTTCGTATTCGATCTCTTGAAGTTCCTCAGATCCTAGTCGCGATCTTGCGCTGATTCGTCATCGGAATGTTCGTCTGATCTTTCTTTGTCTTCTTGTTTTTCCCGGCGATCGCGCTCTTTTTCCAGTGACGACACTTCCTTCATGAGTGCGCGTGCTTTGATCGATCGTTCGATGGATTCGCGGTATTCCTCGTTTTCCAGGCGTGTTTTTGCGTTCTTAATGATCGTTTCTGCGTCCTCAAGTTTTGTTGTCGCTTCGATGGTTTCGGCATTGTCTCCTGCACGTCCTTGGCGCGCATTTTCTATAGCGCGCTTTCGTTCTTGAATATCTTTTTCAAGAGAACGTATCTTTTTTCGCGATGTTTCAATGACTGTATCCGAAAGTGTTGTTGCGTTTGAAGAAGTTGCCGTTGCGGAAAGCGCGGTAAGGAGTGCCGTATCGCTGTGTGATTCGGCATGTTCATATGCATCATCAAGATCATCATTGATCTGTCCGTGGGATCGTGCAGCTATTTTCTTTTTGAGCGCTGTAATGGTGTCCTTATGTGATTCCGTTGCTGCCAACAATGCGGTTGCAGAGTATGCGGCTTCAGGATCTTTTTTAAGCAAGGATTCTCCCTCGCTGAGCTCGTGTTCGTAGTGTGCGACGGTTTCAGTTACGATCGCATCGTCGTTTATATCGCTGTTGATGAGTTGTTCGATCTCATGCATGCGTCGCGATGCAAACTCGATGTGCAGCGCAGCCTTCTTTTTTTCATCGCGCGTGAGCGTCATGCGCGCTTGTTCCGTTTTCAGTTTCATGCCATAGAGCGTCGTGCCGGGGATCGCGCTCTGAGAAGCAAATGCAATACCGCCGCCGCTTCCAAGGATCACAATGACAATTGCAAGCGCAAATGACGGCGCGTGAAATAATGGACGTAAAAAAGCAGTCCACGATGCGCGCTGTATTACAATGTGCTCCGAGTGCATGTGCATATCAGCCCGTACTCTATGTTCAAGCACATGGCGAAAAGAGGCCTTTTTTTGCGCGTTGGGCGCGATGTGCTTCAGGGATCTCAATTGTTTCCGTATATTATTCATGATGCTATTTCCGGTGTTTTTGCGCGATCATTTTCAGTTTTTTTAATGCGCGGTGTGCGTGGACACGCGCAGCCACATTGCTTTTTCCTGTTGTTTTTGCGATCTCGTCAAACGACAGCTCTTCCGCATAACGCATGACAAGGATCTCTTTGTCATGCTCAGGGAGCTTGTTTAAAAGTCCCATAAGCGATCGTATCTCATCTTGTAAGACGGTAGTGGCGTAGAGATCGTTACCATCTTCAATGGTGTGAGCCACGAGATCAATATCGATCGTTGCCCTTTTTTCCTTTTGGCGCCAATGATCGATAACGAGGTTTCGGGCGATGGTGTATAAAAACGCCTTTTTATTTTCAACCTCGTGTTCCTTCGTCGCGAAGTAGTGCCATGTTTTCATGAAGCAGTCCTGAGTAAGATCCCATGCGAGGTCGCGATCGCTTACTTTAAAGAGCATAAAACGATACATTGCATCGCTATACTCGTCGTACAGCGCCATAAAGGCATCACCATGGTTGTGTGTATGTGCAGTATGTTTCACGAAATATCAATTATAGAGACGAAGAAAAGGGGAAAATGTTACCTCTTTTTCGGTTTTTTATGTCCTGATGTAAAGGGGTTTAAATCCCTCACCCCTTATACCACGGAGCGGTAAAAGGGCGCAATTGAGCCGTCCCGGGCTTACAGGAATTCCCAGTAACGCGAGGTGTTTTTCCAGTGTGATGCGCGAAAGCGCGGTGATCTGCTTTCCGATAATGTGGTCAAGAAATATCGACGTGGCAGCGCCTGAAAGCGCGCATCCGCGATGCTCGAATCGGGCGTCTGCAACTTTTCCTTTTACCACTCTCAGATCAATTGAAAGCATGTCTCCGCAGAGCGGGTTTTCGCCCTCCCAATGGATATCCGGTTTTTTCATGGTTCCTGCATACGGCGAGAGCTGTGCGTATTCCTGCAGTTTTTTGAGCTGGTCTATCTTCATTGCAGTTTTTTAACGATCGTTCGCAGTGCCCGGCATGCGGTACGGATATCAGCCGGCGATGTGTACAGCGAAAAGCTCATGCGCGCGGTTGCGGGAATGCCCAAGAGCGTATGCAACGGCATAGCGCAATGGTTTCCTGCGCGAATAGCGATATCCTGTTCATCAAGCAGGGAGGCGAGATCGTGCGGGTGAATATTTTGTGATGTAAAGGAAATAACACCGGTTCGTTTTTCCGCGCGCGTCGGGCCGTATATGGTGATGCCGGGGATCTTTGAAAGTTCTTTCAAAGCGAGAGCGGTGAGTTTTTTCTCATGCGTTCGAATATTTTTCATGCCAATGCGGGTAAGATAATCGGCAGCAACGCCAAATGCGACCGCCGCTTCGATAGCGGGAGTGCCTGCTTCAAATCGTTCCGGTGCGTCTTGGAATGTTGCTCCTTCTAAAGAAACGGAGCGTATCATGTCCCCGCCGCCTAAAAACGGGTCCATGGTGGTGAGATATTTCTTGCTGACATAGAGCGCCCCGATACCCGTGGGCGCATACATTTTGTGACCCGAGAATGCGTAAAAATCGCAGCCAAGCGCTGATACATTTACCGGCATATGCGCCACTGCCTGTGCGCCGTCCACCAGTACGGGGATGTTGCGCGCGCGCGCCAATCTCGTGATCGCCGCAATATCGTTGATCGTTCCAAGAACGTTCGATGCATGGGTGACCGCAATAAGCCGCGTGCGCGGGGTGATCTTTTTTTTCAGATCCGCCATGTCGAGTTCACCTGTTTTTGTGATATGTGCATATCGGATCGTCAGTTTTTTTTCTTTCGCGGCAAGCTGCCACGGTACGATATTGGAATGATGTTCCATAACTGTCAGCAGTATTTCATCGCCTGCTTTTGCGTGATGGCGAAGATAGCTGTGCGCGACGAGATTGATCGCTTCCGTAGTGTTGCGCACAAAAATGATCTGTGACGCATCACGCGCGCCGATAAAGCGCGCAATCTGCGCCCGCGCGGTATCGTAGCTTTCGGTCGCTTGTTCGCTCAAGCGGTAGATGCCCCGGTGGATATTCGCATTCCGCTCGGCATAATGTGCTGTGAGTGCATCAATGACGCACTGCGGTTTGTGCGTGGTTGCGGCGTTATCAAGATACACAAGATTTTTGTGCGTCGTGAAAATGGGAAAATATTTTTTTATACGTATGATATTCATGCTAGTGATACGATATCGTGAAAAAATGCTTCTCGCAATAACGGGATAGATTCTTTTTCGGAAAATCCGCGGCTTCTGAGATAAAACAATTCCGTATCGCTTGGTTTTCCGGCACTCGCGCCGTGGCGCGCTTGCGCATCGTCCGTTTCCACCTCGAGGTCTGGTTTAAGGAACGCGATCGCAGAAGGGGAGAGCATAAGCGCATGCGCATTAATGCATGTTGTCGCATCGTGCGCATTTTTCTGTACATGTGCAAGCGCGGTAAATGAAATGCGCGCGGCATCCTCGCAGGCTGCCTTAAAGTGCACTGACGATGCGGTGTGTGGCGCCGCATGAACCAAGGAAATGGCGATGTCTGAGCGCATTGTTTTTGTTCCGCGCCACACCCATATAACCGATGCGCTACTATTTTTTCCTTTCAAGGTAATAGCGATATCCGCGGTCTTTGGCGCGGTTTTTTCGCATACCAGGATAAGGCGCACGTGTTCGTGCGCTTGTGTAGCGATGTGCTTTTTGAATGCAACACCCATGTCGCGGGAGGTGATATGAATAATACGAACATTCTCTTTTTGTGCAAGCGATTTTACAGTTTTCATTTTTGTTTTGTATTTTCCATCTCCATCCGGATAAGCCGGTTCAGCTCGATCGCGTAATCAAATGGGAGGGTCTTTGCAAGCGGTTCAAAAAATCCGGAAACGACCAATGATGCCGCCTCAGTTTCGGAAAATCCGCGCGAAGCGAGATAAAAAAGCTCCTTATCGCTGATCCGTGATACCGTCGCTTCATGTTCGATGCGCGCGTCTTGTTCTTCCACTTTTATGGTGGGGTAGGTGTCTGAGCGCGATCGGGCGTCACACAATAGCGCATCACACCGTACCTTTATTTTCGCTCGATGCGCTCCTTTTACCACCTGTGCCACACCACGATAACTTGCGCGTCCGCCACCGAACGACACTGATTTTGAAAGGATGTTAGAAACGGTATCCGGGGCCATGTGGATCACTTTTGCGCCCGTGTCTTGATGTTGTTTTTTTCCTGCGAGCGCGACAGAAAGGATATCGGCGCGCGCGCCTCTGCCGGCAAGCAACACCGACGGATATTTCATGGTTATTTTTGATCCGAGATTGCCGTCCACCCATTCGATGAACGCACCTTCTTCCGCTCGCGCGCGTTTGGTAACAAGGTTGTAGACGTTTGATGACCAGTTCTGAATGGTGGTGTAGCGCACGTGCGCGCCCTTATGCGCAATAACTTCAACAACCGCCGCATGGAGTGCATCGGTGCTGTAGGTCGGAGCGGTGCATCCTTCGATATAATGTACATCGCTTCCTTCATCGGCGATGATAAGCGTACGTTCAAATTGGCCGGCGCGTTTTTCATTGATGCGAAAATACGCCTGGAGCGGTAGTTTCACTTTTACGCCTTTGGGCACATAGATAAAACTGCCCCCGGACCAGCATGCGGTATTTAACGCCGAAAACACATTATCACCGATCGGTACGACCGTCCCGAAATATTTTTTAAATAACTCAGGATATTGTTTCAGTGCGGTGTCGGTGTCGGTGAATATCACCCCTTGCTTGTCGAGATCTTTGCGAATATGGTGATACACCACTTCCGAGTCATACTGCGCGCCGACGCCCGCAAAGAATTTTCGTTCATTTTGCGGCACGCCGAGGCGTTCGAATGTTGTTTTTATTTTCTTTGGAACTTCGCTCCAGGTGTGCGCCGGTTTGTCGGTAGCGCGTACATAATACGAGATCGCATCAAAGTCGATATGGGAAAGATCCGCACCCCATGTTGGGATAGGTTTTTTACGAAATAGCGCGTATCCGCGAAGGCGCGTATCACGCATCCATGCGGACTCATTTTTTTGTGCGGATATTTCACGAACAGTGTCTTCTGAGAGACCATGCGGAACTCGGTAGAGCGGACGGACGCTATCGTGAAATCCGTATTGGTATGCGGAGTGCTTCATGCGTGTGCGCGGAACCCGCCCTTTTCTATTTTTTTTATAAGTGCCGGACCGCCGGAAGCGGAAATAGTTCCATTGGTAATAATATGCACGCGATCGGGTTTCAGCGCTGAAAAAAGCTTTGCGGTGTGTGTGATAATAAGCATACCGGTGCCATTTTTTGCGGCATCTTTCAAAATGCGGGCGATGGCGCGGAGCGAATCGACATCAACGCCGGCATCGATCTCATCGATAAGAGCGATCTTTGGTGCAGCGGCGGCAAGCTGGAGCATTTCACTCTTTTTCTTTTCTCCGCCGGAAAATCCTTCATTGAGATATCGTTCCATGAATGTTTCGCTGATACGAAGCTCTTTTGCGGCGTTATCTGCTTTTTTCATTGCCGCACGTGGGTCCTCTGCATGTTTTTTTGCCATCATGCGCAGAAATGATGATACGCCAACACCGCCTATTTCAGGCGGTTCCTGGAATGAAAGAAAAATGCCGCGCCGCGCCCGTTCTTCTGTTGGTAATGCGGTGATGCGCTTCCCATCAAGAAGAATATTTCCTTTTGTTACGGTATACGCCGGGTTGCCGAGTACGGCAAAGCACAGCGATGTTTTGCCGGAGCCGTTCGGCCCCATGAGCGCATGAATTTCCCCCTTTCCAATTGAAAGCGAAAGGTCGTGTATTACTTTTTTTCCTCCTGTCTCGACCGTAATATTTTTTATTTCAAGTACGGGCTTTCTCATAGTTTTGCTATAGTAAGCGATGATAGTGCTTTGCGTATCTCTGTATCGATCTGTCTCCAACCGCTCCGCGACGGACATACGGAAAGGAGCGCGCATGTCTTTTTCCGGTTTTTCGCGGATAAGCACCGCATGAGCGGTTTTTGCTGAAATATATCCACGATCTCCTGCGCTGTTATTTTTTTCGGGTCGCGCGCCATGCGGTATCCGCCGTTCTTTCCGGTGCGCGCTTCGATAACGCCACTGCGCTTCAGAACTCCTGCAAGTTTTTCCAGATATGCATACGGGAGATGATAGTGCGTCGCAATATCATCCAGTGTTAAAAACCGCCCCGATGCGAACGTATCCCTCAGAGCTTGCATGAGAATAAGACCGTAATCTGTTTTTCGTGATATATACATGTATTTCTATTTCAGACCAATTTAATCCGAAATACATATAAAAAATATCACGCAACCAGGTGCGTGTCAATATGGGATTTGCCACTCCTGTTGGCCCGTTCCTTAACCCGTTCAGGCTTTCCTGCGAAGCCCTCACTCAGCTTCACAACGGCGATGTTTTAGTAAGGGAAAAATTATACTAAAACCACCAAGCTCGCCTGTTTCGCAGGTTGCGGAACAGGTCAAAAGGAGAGGTATGAGGGAGAGAGAGGGTTATTTTTTTGCGGAGAGCTCATTTTGAACTGTCTGTTTGAATTCGTCGTATGAGCGGGGAGCTTCCATTTTTTTGCCATTTAAAAAGAATGTCGGGGTGCCGCTGATGCGCAGTTTCATGCCTGTCGAATAGCTTTTACTGACTTTGTTTGCTATTTCATCTGAATTAATGTCTTTTTCAAATCGTACGAGATCAAGACCGAGTGATTTTGCATATTCAAAGAAGGTATCCCGCGCATCGCTTACGTCAGACCAATCTCTTTGATGCTCAAAGATCATGGCATGCATTTCCCAGAATTTTCCCTGATTACCAGCGGCTTCTGCGGCATATGCAGCGAGTTTCGCGTGTTTGTGTTGCTGCAGCGGGAAGTGCCGGTAGATGAACGCAAAATCATTTCCCATTTCTTCAACGAGCTGTTTCACAATCGGATGATATGCTCCGCACGCCGGGCATTGGAAGTCGCTGTATTCAACTAAAACGACCCCCGCATCTTTATTACCCGCAACCCAATCATCAACAGCAATGGCATCAGCCGGCGATGATGCGGCAGATGGGGTTTCTGTCGGTTGCGATCCGAAATATGACACTGCGCCGATACCTCCGGCCACAAGAAGAATAAGGATGATGAATGGGAGTATTCGTTTCATATGGTTTATAGGATATCTCGCCTATGCGTGTTATGCAATCAGCGGCAAATAAGATGAAATATGACTATGCCGAATGCACCCCCGACATTGAGTGATTCTTTTGCACCATGCATCGGGATCTCAAGAATGGTGTCACATCGTTTTAGGATCGGGGAGGAAAGACCCTCGACCTCACTTCCCATGATGACAGCAGTGCGCATGCGATCGCTTTTTTTGATCCGCATGTGGGTATAGGGGATTGATCGCGCATCCTGTTCGACCGCAACAATTTCATATCCTTGTTTCTTTAATCGTGTGATCAGCGCAGCAGCCGATGCCGTGCTTTCCCACGGAATGGACTGTTCGGCACCAAGCGCTACCTTTGCTATTTCTTTATTCGGTCGTCCGAAGCGGTCGATGGGTGCCGGAGTAATGCCGCAGAGATATATTTTCTCCACGCCGGCGGCATCCGCGGTGCGGAATATGGAGCCGACATTATGGGCGCTCCGAATATCAGGAAGTATGACGATCATAAAAAAAGTATAATTGTTTTTTATAGAAGAAGAAAGGAGGGAATAGGAATTGACTTTCTTGCCTACCTATGGAATCCTAGGAAAACAATGAAATAAAACAGGGAGGTTTCGAGATGATAGGAAGGGTTCTTGTTCTTTTGTTGTTTTCTTTTTTAGGAGGAGCGTTGTTTCTCACCGTATTGTGCGGGCGGGAATATGTCCGGACGCGCGATGATCGCTATTTCGCATCGCATAAGGTGTGCGCAGTATTTTCATTCATCCTTATGATCGTCGGAGTTGTTGCGGTCAAGCTTCTCGCGTTTTTCCATGGACCTATAGGTGAGGATCCCATGCTTGCCATTCACCTGTCATCTGTAATTCCGTTCTTTTTATTGTTCATTGCTTCGTTCTTTTATCTTACCGGAGTTCGTGTGCCGAGACTCCATCGGTTTCTTATGTATTCATGCGTCCTGTTGTATGTGATCGCATTCATTCCGGGCGCTGTTATGCTTTTGGACCTGAAATCGTGGCTTTTCCGGTAAGAAAAAAACCCCGCATAGCGTTGCGGGGTTTTTTTTCTAATTCAGCAAAAGGAATTTTTTATAAAAGTGTTGCCAGAGAGAATGATGGGTCTGAAAGCTCCGTATGCTTTTCCGAGAGATCCGTTCCTTGTTCGATCAGTTTTGCGATCGAAGAAAGATCAGATGTTCCGTTTATCAACGTAGCGCCGACAACTTTGTCGTTTTTAAGAAGGATGCGCTCATGGGTGCGACCATCGGCTGATGCGCGGACAATGATCTCTTTTTCCGGTGCAGGGCGTACATCGCCGGCAAATGCGATCGTAATACCAAATCCTTGGGTGACGTAAAATGATACGAGTTTAAACAGTTCATGTTTGCCGCACATATTAAGCGCAGCGATCTTTCCTTGTGCCTGTGCATTTGACCAGTTTCCCAATTGTATCTGTTCGCCGAAAATAACATCTGTAAATTCCGCCGCATCGCCCGCAGCCCATACATCGGGAAGATTTGTCGCAAGATATTCATCGGTAACAATGCCACGATTTGTTTTTATACCGCTACCTGCCGTCCATTCTATCGGACAATACGTGCCGATACCCGCAACGATCATATCAC
>MEYI01000027.1:0-169 GCA_001773975.1 Candidatus Azambacteria bacterium RBG_16_47_10 | reverse complement strand
TCTGTATCGTCTTTTAATATTGCGGCTTCCACATGTCCGTTCCCTTTTACTTCTTGCACCTCCGTGGTGCGGAATATTTTTACGCCTCCGCGTTCAAGCGCTTGCTCGATCATCTGACCTGATTTTTCATCAAGAAGCGGGCTCCAGTAATGCGGCTCGCGAAGAATGA
>MEYI01000026.1:7877-10773 GCA_001773975.1 Candidatus Azambacteria bacterium RBG_16_47_10 | reverse complement strand
CGCCAACGGGAGTCGAACCCGTCTTACCGCCTTGAAAGGGCAGTGTCCTAGCCGATAGACGATGGCGCCGTAAAAAGTGCGTTGCCATGATATACTATATCTAGTATAAAATCAACATATTTAGTATATAATCAACAGGCTTTTCTGTCATTTCCATGATTCCTTCCGAATATTATTATCTCTACTTCGGCAAAGCGGCCGACGTGAAAGATCCCAAAGAGCGCCGTTTATATAGGTTTTTTGAGATGATCCCCGGGCTTTTGGCGTGGGGGACCTTGGTTTTTGTGTTTGTGCTCGCGTGGCTGACGCCTGTATTTATCGCCTTTTTTGTCATCGCGTTCGATATTTACTGGCTTTTGAAGACGATTTTTCTTTCGCTTCATTTGAAGTCCGCATTCAAAAAAGTGAGGGATAATATGGAGGTGGATTGGCTCGCGCGATTAGGGAGCGATAAACCGGGGTGGGAGGAACACTATCATCTTATTTTACTGCCGACATATAAAGAGGGGTGGGAGGTTGTCGGCGCATCACTCCGCGCGCTTGCGGACGCGCAGTATCCGAAGGAGAAGATGCTCATCGTGTTCGCATGCGAGGATCGCGCAGGAGAAGAAGCTGTCGCGCTTGCGCGGCGGGCTGAACGGGAATTTGGAAATTCATTCGGAGCGTTTGTTTCTATGTTTCATCCGAAAGATATCGTGGGCGAGATCGCAGGAAAGGGATCGAATATTCATTATGCGGGGAAAAAAGCCGCAGAAGATATTATTGACGCGCGCGGGATAGATAGAGCAAAAGTGATCGTATCGGCATTTGATATCGACACGGTGATATGGCCCGGATATTTTGCGCGGCTTACGTATGTATATCGTTCCGTGGATCGCCCTGATCGAAAGAGCTTCCAGCCCGTACCGTTTTATATCAACAACATCTGGCACGCGCCTGCGGTTGCCCGCGTCATCGCGTTTTCCGCGACATTCTGGCATACGCTCCAGCAGGATAGACCGGAACGCATGACGACATTCTCGTCGCATTCTATGTCGCTGACCGCGCTTGCCGATGTTGGGTATTGGCAGGCAAATATGGTGAGCGAGGATTCTCGCATATTCTGGCAGTGTTATCTTCGGTACGATGGCGACTATGCCGTGGAATCGCTGTACTATCCTGTTTCTATGGATGCGAATGTTGCGGACACATTCTTTCAAACAATGGTGAATCAGTATAAACAGCAGCGGCGGTGGGGGTATGGCGCGGAAAATGTGCCGTATTTTTTGTTTGGGTTTCTTAAGAATAAAAAGATTGATCTTTGGAAAAAGATCAAATTCGGATTCAATATCATCGAGGGATTTCATTCATGGGCGACGAATGCGCTTATCATCTTTTTACTCGGTTGGTTGCCGCTGTATCTCGGGGGAGAGGCGTTCAATGCCACGCAGCTTTCCTATAACCTGCCGTTCATCACGAAATATATCATGACGCTCTCGATGGTCGGCTTGGTGACGTCTGCATTGCTCTCGATCATCATCTTACCCCCTCGTCCGCCGGAATTCGGGCGCTGGCGGTACGCCCTTTTTGTCCTGCAGTGGCCATTGATGTTCATAACTATTATCGTTTTTGGCGCAATGCCCGGCTTGGACGCCCAAACCCGTCTTATGCTTGGAAAATACATGGGCTTTTGGGTAACCCCAAAAGCCAGGAAGGGGTGACGGGGAAACACTGTTGTTTCCCCGTGGCGGAATTACTCAAACCGAGGGGTTTGAGGGAGTGAAGCGACGGTTTTGTGGTTACGCCCAAGGCTCGGAGGGTATAATGATGAAAAAGCGGCCATTTTTCGAAAAACTCGGAAACCGGGTCAAAATTGCTAAAACATAGTAAAAATGAGCTTTTTTAGATAAAAAAGAGGGTAAAATGCCCCAAAAACCATTGACACCCTAGCCCATTTCTGATATACTTGTGCCCATGCTTAAAAAAGATCCCGTTACGGGATTTTTGATTAGCAGAACATAAATATATGGGTAGTAAACGCAAGTTTCTGGCAGTATTGCTCTTTGTGGTATTGTTTAACGCTTCAGATCTCGCATGGGCTATTGCAAGTCAGGGAAATCCTGCGGCGAGCACGGAACCCGTTGTCGCACGAGTCGAACCGAAGGAAGTTCGGACGGTAAAGGCGACGGCATATTCCAGCACGCCGGACCAGACGGACGATTCTCCGTTCACCATGGCAAACGGAAAGCGGGTCCACGACGGCGCGGTTGCGGCAAACTTCTTGCCGTTCGGCACGAAGGTTCGATTTCCGGAACTGTATGGCGATAAAGAATTCGTTGTTGAAGATAGGATGCATCGACGGTTTTCAGACCGAGTTGATATCTGGATGGAAACACGAAGCGAAGCGATACGATTTGGTATTCAAGATATCACCATGGAAGTATTATAATATGAGAAAGAAAAACAGGCTCCCGAAAGGGGGCCTGTTTTTATTTTAGCGGCACGGACTGATCCTCCGCTCATTTATGTTCACACCAAATGCGGCTATCGCGGGAGAAATTTCTTTTTTTTGAAAAAAAATGATGCAGTTGGTAGGGGAGACGATTTCGTTGCTGGCATCGGTGTAATACTTTCCAATAACCCACATTTTTCCGTTTCGGTTGTCTCTCTCTATGACCAGCGTGTCTCCGTGATAGAGAATATGCTTCTTGTTTTTTTGGTCGTTGATCTCCAGGAACTCCCTTTGTGTCCTGATCTGTCCGATAAATCTGTCGATCGGTTTTGCGAATGCGGTTTCGGCCAGTGAAGAAAATAGCAGTACCAGCACAGCGATCACTAGAGCAGGCATCTTTTTCATATCACCCTCCCGGTTTTAAGGTGCGGTCTGTTTTTGAAATACCCTTCGAATCTCAGGAAC
>MEYI01000026.1:7672-7834 GCA_001773975.1 Candidatus Azambacteria bacterium RBG_16_47_10 | reverse complement strand
AAAAATAACTCTATAAGCTAATACCTAATACCCATAACCTAATCAAGTGTGCCTCCGGAGGGATTCCTCTTCCCCCAAAATTTTGCCGTGCAACGCACATGCAAAATTTCTCCCCCAGAGCCCGGGTTTTCAAAAACATGAAGCAGTTCATATTTTTGAAAT
>MEYI01000026.1:2962-7643 GCA_001773975.1 Candidatus Azambacteria bacterium RBG_16_47_10 | reverse complement strand
TTTTAGGGTTTAAAAAATAACTCTATAAGCTAATACCTAATACCCATAACCTAATCAAGTGTGCCTCCGGAGGGATTCGAACCCCCAACAACAGCTTCGAAGGCTGCTGTGATATCCATTTCACCACAGAGGCTATAGTATTGTGATTAAAACCCTGCCCGCCGCGCCAAAATATCCGTTAACGATTCCTCCTCTTCTTTTTCCTTGATTGCATTTGTCAAAAGAATGCTTCTAACCTCGACCGGATTTGCCGTGCCGAGCGGAATTATTGTTTTCGGGACAAAATGCTCCTTCCGAATAATGATCAGGTCTTTTATCGGCGGCTCATAGAGTACCCAGAACGACGTGATCGAAGAATAGGGGACGGGCTTATTATTCACCGATATTCCTTTCCCGTCAATGACGATGGAGAGCGTTTCTGGTTTCCGTGTCGTATATATATAGAAGATGATCGCAAATAACGTGATGGTCGCGGCTCCGAAAATATTCTTTAAAATGATCAAGCTCATGATAATGCCGAATGTGATGATCCCCGCGGTAAGAAACCACTGGAATTCCTTTTCCAGGTGCTCATATTCCGGTGTGCTCCATTCAATTTTTTGCGGGGCGAGAACAGGAATGGATGCGCTTTCTTTTTGATCTGTTCCGGAAATATTCCTGAGGTCGACTACGTTGTTTTTTTCCTGCTCCATGATGAGCATAGTATCAGATTTTTATCGAAAAAGAAAAGCCCCGCGGTTATGTGCGGGGCAGAAGGAAAAAAGAAGAGATTATTTCGCAAATTGCATACCCCACCAGAACGTTGCGATATAGATTGCAGGAAGTGCAACAACGCTTACATACCATGCCGCGCGAAAAAAGCGCGGGCCGAGAAATTCCGCCAAGCGTAGGAAAACGACGAACGCCATGAACCATCCGACAAGAAGCCCTCCGCCGGGAAGCTCAGGATGCGCGAGTCGGTTGCTGCCTCCCGCCTTGTACCATGCTATCCATCCACTCCATTTCATAAGAAAGACATGGAGGAAAACAAGAGTGAACGTGATGCGGATGCCCCAGTTTTGCATCCACCACCACCGTTTTCTGCCAATGGCATCTGCTACGCGCTCAAAGGAGATCAAGAAAAGCACAAAGAGAGCGACAGTAGCAATCATTCCTAAAATAAAATCCCAGTTGAATGTTCCGAAAAATATAACAGAAGGGAAATGCGACGGAAGGAAGAAAAGAGAAACGACCGCGTGAATGAGCGCAAGAAAGAAAGCGATAATGCCTAACTCTTTTCGGTATTGGATATAGCGATCGGGAAAAGCAAAATAGCGGCTTAACGGGCCGATAAGCAAAACAATGCCAAGGAGTATCGCGGCGGTGCCGGCAAACGCCTTGTTGGCGATATAGAGATCGTAATATCCCCGGCGATAGAAAATAAAGAGCGATAAAAAGGTAAAAACGGGAGCAGCGACCACAAGCGCCGCGCCATACTGGCGGATTTCATAAATCCAGTTTATTTTTTTCTTTTTTAGGGCAATAGTTTCTGGAGATGGAGGAGTGGTGATATCCATAAAATAATAACATTATCTTTTCTCACTATTTTAGCATATATCTTTTTTCCTGAGAATTCACTTCAAGGCGGAGAGGGAGGGATTTGAACCCTCGAGGGGTTTTAACGCCCCTGCCACGTTAGCAGTGTGGTGCTTTCGGCCACTCAGCCACCTCTCCATAAAACTAGCTTGTAGGCATTAGGTTTTAGCTTGTAGAGTTTTTAAAACCTAAAAGCTAACACCTATAACCTAATGCTGTGTGCGCCCTGTAGGGATCGAACCTACGACCGTTCGCTTAAGAGGCGACTGCTCTACCAGCTGAGCTAAGGGCGCAAATATTTTTCAAGAATGAATGCTCCCGACGAAAGCGGAGGCGAGAGGATTCGAACCTCTGGTACGGTTCCCCGTACACCTGTTTTCAAGACAGGCTCCTTCAACCACTCAGACACGCCTCCGTTTTCGGCAGGAACGCTGGATAAATTACCATATTCCAGAATTCATTTCAATACTCTTTCCAAGTCGCGTTCTTAGCGATTTTCTTCTCGCGCGAGGAAGTGCTAGTTCATACTACCACAACGAGGAGGAACGAAGCGAGAGGAGAAAATCGCCAGAACCCTACGGGATGTGAGCATCGCGGCTGGAAAGGGTATTGAAATGAGTTCTCGCTATTTTGCAACGACGAATGCCATGACGCGGCGTGCGCCGGCATCTTTGCATGCTTGGGCGCAGGCTTCAAGCGTAGCCCCTGTTGTTGTGACATCATCTACGATGATCACGGTTTTTCCGTACACTCTATTTTTATCTATACATAGGAAGGCGTTTCGCATATTTTCAAGCCGCTTTTTGCGCTCTTGCAGATGTGTTTGCTGTGGGGTGTGTATCGTGCGTAAAAGAAGACGGGGATCATAGGGGATGGGGAATGCGGTGCCGATGACGCGGGCGATGCAATCGGCCTGATTAAATCCCCGCTCGCGAAATCGTTTCTGATGAAGCGGTACTGCGGTCATGATGCAGTCATGCGGCGGCGTGAAGCGTGCAAGTTTCAGATGGCTTATGATAAGATCGGCGCAGTGACGCGCGGCATCTTTTGCGCCGCGGTATTTGAGTGTTGTGATCAGTTTTTGTACGATCGGCTGTTCGCGGTATTCCGTTGCCGCATAGGTGAATGCGATAGCAGATGTGCCTGTATGTGCAACCGGCGCGCGCTGGATAACGCACGTCTGTGCACAGGAAGAACATAAAAAGCTTCCTTCGGTATTGCATCCCACGCAAAACGACGGGAAGAAAAGGGAGAGAATGAATTGAGAGATCTTATTTTGCTTCAATGGAAACAGCGTTTTTTTTGATGGTGATCTTTATGCGCGTGCAGGGTTTTTCTGTGCGCGAGGTGATGCGCGCAGCGATAGGAAATTCAATATATTCTGCGATCGTCCGCGTGATGAGGCGCGCGCCTTCGGCGGCGCTCTGCGATTTGGCAATGATAAAATCGATGACGCGGGGATCGACGGAAAGCGCGATATTTTTCTCCGTGCTCAATTTTTCAGTCAGCGAGTCGATATGCTTTTGCGTGATCGTGCGGAGTGCGACTGCATCAAGCGGCATAAATGTGAGAATGCTGTCGATGCGGTTGAGTAGTTCGGGGCGCATGACGTCTTTGAGCGCTGTCAGTACGTTTTTCTTAATGGTAGCGTATGCCGCTTTTACCTGCGCCGGCTCCCCTGTGTTTTCAGTAAAGCCCATCGCGTGCTTGTTGAATTCCTCCGTACCGATATTTGAGGTCATGATGATAACGGTGTTTTTGAAGCTGACATGTTCTGAGAGCGCGCTCGTAAGTATGCCTTCGTCCAGTATTTGCAAGAAGATATTGAATATCTGCGGATGTGCTTTTTCTATCTCATCAAAAAGAATAAGCGAATAAGGGTTGTGTTTTATTTTTTCTGTCAGATATCCGCCCTCCTCATGGCCGACATATCCCGGGGGCGCGCCGATGAGGCGAGATATGCTGTGCGGTTCGGAAAATTCCGACATGTCGACCCGAATGAAATTAGTGAGCGCATGATACGAGGGGCGCTTGCCGAATAATGCATCGGCAAGGATCTTTGCGGTATGTGTTTTTCCGACGCCGGATGGTCCGAGAAAAAGGAATGAGCCAATGGGGCGATGAGGAGAAATGAGTCCGGCGCGCGCGCGGGTAACGACGGCGGTTACCGCGCGTATCGCTTCCTCTTGCCCGACGATGGAGTGCGCGAGCATATCGGCAAAATCCGGCATGGGAGCATCGGTATCAAGAATATCGATGTCGAGAATATCAGCAATGGTTTCGCGCACATGTCGCGGTTCAATGACAATGGGCGCATCAAGCGCAACGCCATGCGGATGCGCGGTTTGCCACTGTTCTGAAAATGCACGTTCGTTGCCCCGTATTTTTAACGCGGCATCATAATGCGCGCGATAGATGGCATCTTCTTTTTTATCTTTGAATTCGCGGAGTTCCGTTTCAAATGAGGCGATAGCCGCTTTTGCAGATGATGGATGTCGCATGCGCAAACGGGAAGCGGTTTCATCAAGGAGATCGAGCGCTTTGTCCGGGAGGCGCTTGTGCGGCTGATATTTTTGAGAATAGGAGATCGCCGCCCGTGCCGCGTCCGATGAGATGATGACATGATGGTGCGCTTCATACGCCGTTTTTGCGCGTTCAATGAGTAAAAACGAGGCGTCTTCACTTTCTTCGCGTATCGAAATAGGGTGAAATCGCCGCGCAAGCGCAGGGTCTTTTTCTATCGATTTACGATATTCATTCGGGGTGGTTGCCGCGATCACCCGCAGTGCGCCTTCGGAAAGCGCCGGTTTGAGTATATTTGCCGCATCAAGTGAGCCCGACGCGCTGCCCGCACCGACGATCGTATGGATCTCATCGATAAAAAGAATGACCTCGGTATCTTTCGCTTCCTCGATCACGTCTTTTAGCCGCGCTTCAAATTCTCCGCGAAATGTCGTTCCGGCGACAAGAAGACCCATATCGAGCGCAAATATCCTTTTATGTGAAAGTTCCGGCGGCACCGCGCCACACGCAATTTTTTCAGCGAGTCCGCGGACGATTGCCGTTTTCCCCACACCCGCCTCGCCGATGAGCAGGGGATTGTTTT
>MEYI01000026.1:1646-2890 GCA_001773975.1 Candidatus Azambacteria bacterium RBG_16_47_10 | reverse complement strand
GCTCTCGCGCCCCAGCTACGAGATCTTCGCAGAAAAAAGAAAGGGCGGGGAATTTCTTTTCGGTAAGCCGCTTTTCGGAAAAGAAAGCATCAAGTTCTTGCACGGTGCTTACGCCGCCTACTTTTGTTTTTTTATGTTTGTTTCCTGCGCGGGGAGAGAGCTCAGCGGATACGGATTCTTTCGGGATCGATTTGAAATGCTGGAGGTCCGCGGTCGATTCAAGGATGTGCTCGAGCTGAGAAAGAATGCGCGTATATTTTTTCTGTTTTATAAATATGTCGGAACACATGAGTATCCCGAAAAGAATATGCTCGGTGCCGATGTGCTTGTTGCCATGAAAGGCGGCTGTTGATGCCGCTTTTTTCGCGATGTCTTTAAGCGTGGTATCAAACGGAGGGGTTGTCGTTAATGGCGGCGCGCCGGTTCGCCGCGCGGGTGTGATGCGAATATTGTTGAGCTTTAAAAGATTATGCGCCAAACTTCCTTTTTCGCGCGTGAGTGCCCGGGCGCAATGCTCGGGAGTTACTGCGGGGGCGTGTTCTGCCTGCGCATAAAGAACCGCCTGCGCAAATACATGTTTTGCGTGCGCGGTGAATTTTTTAAATGGTGTGAGAGGGGGTGTATTACCGGACATATTCGGTACTGTACCACAGGGAAATATGTCGCGCAAACGCTAAAAATAGCCACGATTCCTTATATATAAGGAAGCGTGGCGGGGGGTAAAAACGTTTTTAATTAAGGTGCGCCTCGTCTTGGACTTCTACGGTGAAGTAGTAGGTGCCGGTGTAGGTGAGTGCGCCGGTATATGCATAGGTGACGGGGATTTCCTGCAAGGGCATCGGGTCATACAACGTGGGGTCGGTATCGACGACGATCGGGCCATCTACAATGGTGCCGCCACTGTCGTAGATAGTGATGGTGTATTGCTCAAGCGGATCGCCCTCACTATCTGAGTACAGGAAGCTGAGTGTTGGGGAGAATGGCAACGCGCATCGATCCAGAAAATTCGATCGCAGATCGGTTGCGATCGGCGCCGCGTTCGGGAGTGAGCCGAGCGCCCACACTTTATATGGGTTTGTAGTTCCCGATAAGCCGCAGGCATCTAAAATACCGTCATTATTCGTATCGCAATTTTGGCTGTTGAAGCTCAGCCATCCGAGCACATAACTTCCCCATGCAAATCCCGCGAAATCGCTTGAGCTCACATTGCGTACTTCGTACGGGCCTCCGGGGGTGATACCCGA
>MEYI01000026.1:0-1616 GCA_001773975.1 Candidatus Azambacteria bacterium RBG_16_47_10 | reverse complement strand
CATTCACTATCGGTGTCGCAGTTTGCATCCATGCAACTTACTGCGCGCGCCCATCCTTCAATGACGCCGTCTTGTAACGTGGCGATATAGGTTTGCGAGCCGTTATTAAATGGCGCGGCGGGAGGTGTGCCGGCGATCGATTTTTCAAATGTGATCCATCCGACGTTTTCAGACCATGCATAGCCGGACAATTCGTATGTCGAGAAATCAAGGTGCGCTCCGTAATTGGGCATGAAAGTTCCATCGGCAGGGCATCCATCGGGGAGCGGAGGGACATCGCCTGTGCCCTTGCCGACATTAATGCGATCCATGATGGTGTCCCAGTCGGTGTCGCAATTTTTTACGTTGAAGCTGATCCACCCGATAGTATCCGACCATGCCCACCCGTACATATTGTAATCAAACGGGGGAATATTTACGGTAAGGTCGTATGTAACAGTATGTGTTTTTGCGCCTCCCGTGCCGGTAATGGTGATGGTAAAATCGCCGTCAATTTGATCGTTCGCGGTGATGATCGCAGAAAGGGAACACGTGGTGGTGCATGATGAAGGAGCTGTTGTTACAGTAATATTACCCGATGCGGAAGGAGATATGGATGAAGAGAATGAAACTGTCTGCGGAAGCGGAGAATTGTATGTGATATTGATAAGCGGGTAGACCGCTTCGCCTTGCAGTATGGTCGCGGTGTCAGAATCCTGCGGCGTCGTCGCGGCATTGAAATTACCGGTAAGAGGAATGTATTGCATGTCAAAATCAAACGGAGGATATACGGTAAGCGCGTAGGTCACATAGCGGATAAGACCGGTGTCCGATGTTCCGGTAAATTGGATGGAATATGTTGTAGGGGTGACGGCAGAGGATGTGGAGATATCGATAGGGCCATGTGAGCACGTTTCACCGGGTGTTGTAAAAACACAATCGCCGAGTGTTGATGGGGTAATGGTGATATCAGGGTAGGTTGCCGGGTCTGCGCCGTTGATGGTGGTTGCATATGAAACGGTTCCCGTGGATCCGGAAACATACGTGGTGGTAAGCGTTGGGAGAAAATCCGCGGTGCCGCCGGCATAGGTGCCTCCCGATGTGTTGTTTGCAGTGAGGGTAAAGTTAAAGCCGGGGTTTACGGTAAGAGTGAAGGTCAAAGAGCGTGTAATTCCGCTCGCGGAGACGCCGGTGAGGGTGATGATGTGCGTTCCGGTGGGGGTGTCACTCGCGCCACCGGTGAAGGTGGTGCGAATTTCCATGGCAATAGGGTTTGGGCAGTTGGATCCCGGGAAGCATGATGAAGGGGTAATGAATACAGAAACGCCTTGCGGTGCGGTGCCGGTGGAAAACGACACGGATTCCGATGTTGCTCCCGCTGTTTTTGTCGCTTGGAAGTCCGCAATGAAATTCCCTCCCTGCGTTATTGTTGCAGAAGATGCGCCGCTCCAGGCCATTGAGTAATTGAACGGTTCGGTAACGGTAAACGCGTATGTCGTTTCTTTTGTAATGGTCGTTTCCGCATTCAGGACTATGGTCGTACGGATCGGGAATGAAAAATTCCCTACAGGCGTTCCCGCAGATGTTGAAACAGTGAATGCGCTTGCGCATGTCGGCGTCGCGGTGGTGAGAACGGT
>MEYI01000025.1:5279-5539 GCA_001773975.1 Candidatus Azambacteria bacterium RBG_16_47_10 | reverse complement strand
CTCATTGTCCTGTCGCTTGCGGCGCTTGCATTATGGGGGCTGCGCTTCGGTATTGATTTCAAAGGCGGTTCATTGCTCATGGGAGAATTTTCTCATGCGGTTCCCGCACATGAAGCGCTGGTTGATGGGATTAAAACAATCGAAATCGGAGAGATTGTCATTCAATCGACCGGTGATCGCACCATGATCTTTCGCTTCGGCGAAGTAACGGAGCAGAAGCATCAGGATCTGCTGGAAGTACTTTCCGCCGCCGCGCAGAC
>MEYI01000025.1:4975-5177 GCA_001773975.1 Candidatus Azambacteria bacterium RBG_16_47_10 | reverse complement strand
CATCAGCTATGTTGCATTCGCATTCAGGAAGGTTTCATATCCGCTTGCATCGTGGAAATACGGC
The DNA here is from genome assembly GCA_001773975.1 of Candidatus Azambacteria bacterium RBG_16_47_10. Classification (GTDB taxonomy): domain Bacteria; phylum Patescibacteriota; class Minisyncoccia; order GWC2-36-17; family WO2-46-25; genus MEYI01. The sequence goes on along the minus strand of MEYI01000025.1, from coordinate 5,113 downwards.
ATCGCAACACTTATCGCGTTATTCCATGACATTATCGTTCCGATCGGGTTATTTGCGGTGCTCGGCCGTTTTTACAATGTTGAAATATCGAGCGGATTTATCGCGGCAATTTTAACGGTACTCGGGTATTCCGTGCAT